>DCGO01000146.1:0-36397 GCA_002314605.1 Lentisphaeria bacterium UBA1776
GTATAGAACATTAAAAAACAAGTGGATGTTTGAGGACTTCACTCAATTCAAACTCGTAAAAAATTGAGTTTTTCTCAACATCGAAGTGGAAATTTGTCATAGGAGGAGGTGCCGGTTATGGAAAAACTTATGGTGCTTGCCGCACTCTTTTACGGCGTTTCCGCCGGATGTCTGGCCTATTTTCTGCTGCTTTCGGTGAAAAAAGTGGAAGTTTCCGGCAGTGCCATGAGTGAGGAGGCGCGAAACGGTATTCCGATCCTGATCCGGATCGTGATCCCGCTGCTGCCGAATGTCCGGAAACTGGCGGCCGGAAAACTCTTTGAATCCAGCCGGAACGCCATTGCACCGAAACTCTGGATGGCCGGCTACGGCGAAAGTATTCCGGATGTGGATTTTGTGGGGATCAAGATTCTTTTTACGCTCATCAGTGCCGCCGTCATGCTGCTGGGAGCCGGCAACGGGTACGCCCTCTTCGGCATCATCGCCGGACTTCTGATGATCATTTACCCCGGAGCGTGGCTGAATGCCCGGATCGCCAAACGCCATTTGGAAATTCTGAAGGCTTTGCCCAATCTCCTGGATCTCCTGACGCTCTCAGTGGAAGCCGGCAAGGATTTCATGACCAGTTTGAAAGACATCCTTCAGCGACGCAGACTGGATGCACTGGGAGAAGAATGGCTCCGGGCCTTCCAGGAAATGCAGTTGGGGCGCAAGCGTTCCGATGCACTGCGGGACCTATCCAAAAGGGTCCGCCAACCGGATCTGACCAGCGTGGTGAACGCCATCATTCAGGCGGAAGAGCTGGGAGTGAGTATCGGACAGCTCCTGCGGATCCAGGGGGATATGCTCCGGAACAAGCGTTTTTCTCTGGCAGAGAAACTGGCCAATGAGGCGCCTGTAAAAATCATCATCCCCATTATCCTTTTTATCTTTCCGGCAGTCATGATCATCCTGATCGTGCCCATCAGTCTGAAAGTATTCCAGCTTATGTAGGAAGAAAAAATGTCATCTCTCGCCCGATCTCCACGTTTTCTCCGGGGGGCCGCACTGGTCCTGCTGGGACTTTTTTCCATCGTCTTCGCCTTTGATGAAGTCACCCTTGCCGGCAATGACGCCACACGCTTCGCCGTGATCCAGGCAGTAGGAGAACAGCAGGTCTTTCACATCGAAAACACCGCCTTCCGTTCCGTGGATGTCGTCCGCGCAAACGGTCATGTCTTCAGCGACAAACCCCTGCCGCTGGCATGGAGCGCGGGGATGATTCACCGGGCAGTGCACTTTCTCACCGGCTGGAATTTCACAGACAACTATTTCCTGCTGGTGTGGCTCTACAACGTATTGATCGGATTTACCGTCAATGTGCTCCTTTTCTGGTGGATCTTCAATGCCTTCCGCCGAGTCCGCCGCGGAACGCTTGTTCTCAAATGGGTGCTGGCGCTGGGACTGGTGTTCTCCACCTGGCTTTTGAGTTACTCGGTTCTTCTGAACAACCACACACCGGCAGCGCTGACCATTCTCGGGTGTTACATCCTGCTGGAAAAATTCCGCCGGGCGCCGTCGGTAAAAACGGCTTTCCCTGCCGGAATCGCCGCCGGCGGAACAGTGTGCTTCGACCTGCCCATCGGGGGATTGTGCTGTGCAGCTTCGGTCCTGGCCATCGGCGCCATGGATAAAAAACTCTCCCGTGCGGCAATCGCCGCCGCCGGGGCGCTGATCATGCTGGCAGCCTATGAGCTGCTGAATTTTCACGCTTACAATACATGGCTGCCCCTGTATATTGCAGGAACCACAGGGACCTATCAGGTGCCCCAGGCGCCGGGGATCGGCTACTGGATCGAGGCTCTGGCCGGATACCGCGGATTTTTCCTTTATCAGCCGTTCCTGTTTCTCGGGCTGTGGTTCTCAAAACGGGAATCCATTCCGGACCGTGCCATGCTGCTTCTGGCGCTGGCGGGAATTGTTGTTTATCTTGTCATCACTGAAGAATTCGGCGGTTGGGCCTACGGGTTCCGTTACCTCATTCCGCTGATTCCGATCCTCTATTACCGCGCCGGGCGAATGGTACTGCTGAAAGCTTCCCCGAGGTTCCGGTCCCTGGCGGCGGTCCTGCTGCTCTGGGGGATCGTCACCTCGGCAGTGGGAGCGTATGTGCCGTTCTGCGTCTCTTATGAGCGGGGACGTTCTGTTCAGGATCATTTCACCGTCTTTGTCCGCAGTTCTTTTTTGGGAAATCTCATGTGTGCAAGTTTTGAATACGCACCGGATTCCCCCCTGACCCAGGCGCTGATCCGCCATTACGGTGACCGGATCGCCATGAAATTTCTCTATGAAAGCGCCTGCAATATGAAAAAGACCGAACTTATCCAAAAAGTTATGAACCGGAAAGGCCCCCGTCCATGAAATTATCGGAAATCACCGCATATCTGGAGCAAACCCTCGCATTTGCCGACTTTGATTTTGATTTCTCCAATAACGGCATACAACTGGAAGCCAACAGCGAAGTCACCCGGATCGCCGCCGGAGTGGACGGCTGCATGGAACTTTTTGAACAGGCGGTGTCGGACGGGGCGGATCTGGTCCTCGTCCACCACGGCATCAGCTGGGGCAGCGAACCCCGCCGTTTTACAGGGAGCGTGGCAAGGAGACTCAAGTTTCTCTTTGATCACAAAATCTCTCTCTTTGCGGCCCACCTGCCATTGGATGCACACCCGGAACTGGGCAATAATGCGGAACTCTGCCGCATTGCCGGCATCAGAGAACGGCAGGGGGCCTGTCCCTGTCACGGGCGGAACCTCGGATTCTTCGGGAGTTTTGAAACGCCGCTCCGGGCGGAAGAGCTGTCGCAAAAATTCGGCGGAACGGGAAAATTCTTCGGGGATCCCGGAAAAATGCTCCGTCACGCGCTGGTCCTCTCAGGGAGCGGCGGCAATGATGCCGTGGAAGAAACGGTCGCCCGGCACGCGGATGTCCTCATTACAGGAGAATTCCGTCACGAAATGTTCCACCAGGCCGCAGAAAACAAACTTGCCGTGCTGGCACTGGGGCATTACGCTTCGGAAGTATGGGGTGTTCAAGCGCTCCGGCAGGATCTGCAGAAGCGCTTCGGTCTGCCGGGAAAATTTTACGACATCCCCACCGGACTGTAAATCTATTCCGCCAGCAGCCGGGCGGAAATTCCCGCAGGGAGTTCGTTTCCGGTGGATTCCGGAATACTCATTTCCACCGCAGTCACAGTTCCTTTTTTTCCATAAGCTTCCCGCAGAAGCCGCTCCAGCACAATGGGCGTGAACCCGGGAGAGTGACAGCTTAATTCCACGCAATAGGGTTTTGCCGTATCGGTGATCTGCCGGCAAAGGTCCAGAAGAACAGGAAGATCTTCCTCAATCTTCCATACCTGTCCCGAACTGCCCCGGCCGAAGGTCGGCGGATCCAGTGCGATCAGATTGTACCGGGATCTCCGCCGGATCTCCCGGCGGACAAATTTCGTGACGTCATCGGCGATCCAGCGGATCCGGTCCGGCACCTGAGGATTGAGCTGCATATTGCTGCGCCCCCATTCGATCATCCCCCTGGCGGCATCCAAGTGACACACTCCCGCCCCGCCCCGGGCCATGGCCATGGACCCCACACCGGAATAGGCAAAGAGATTCAGCGCCTGCACTCCGGCCCCCTGTTTTTTCAGCCAGCCGGAGAAAAATTCCCAGTTCCGGAACTGTTCGGCAAAAAATCCCAGATGTCCGAACCCGGTAGGCTTGACGGTCAGGGTGAACCCGCCCCACCCGATCTCCCAGGATTCCGGGTGATTCCGGCGCCACTCCCAGCGCCCTCCCCCGCTGGAATTGCGGAGGAATACACCATCGGCGGCGTCCCACTCCGCCTTCGGCAACCGGGGAGCCCAAAAAGCATTCAATGCCGGACGGATCAGTCGGAAAGGCCCCGCCTGTTCCAGCTTCTGCAGATGTCCGGTATCCAGCAGCTGATAGATATTATCGCTCATCGGGGAATCTCTTCCCTGCAGGGAGTTTTATACACGATCTCACCGCAGCAGACCGTCATCAGCGGACGGTTGGTGCGGCACTCAAAAATCGCCAGATCCGCCCGCTTGTTGGGCAGCAGGATCCCGCGGTCGGAACAGCCGATGCTCAGGGCCGGATTGCGGGTCACCCCCGCGGCCGCCTGGATCTCGGACAGGTGGCCGCAGCTCATCAGACTGTGCCAGCCGGTATCCAGCATGGTGGTGGTGCCGGCCAGCTGACGCTCCGCCGACTGGGAGAAACCGTCCTCCACAATGATCTCCGAAGGGCCGATCCGGTATTTTCCGTCCGGCATCCCGGCAGCCATAGTACAGTCGCTGATCCCGATGATCTTGTCCGCCGGCTTGCAGCGGCAGACCAGATCCACCATCCTGGGATGAATATGGCGCCCGTCGATGATCATCTCCACCGTCACCCGGTTGTCGGTCAATGCTATATGAGGAAGACTCATATTCCGCTGATGCAGCGGCGGCATACCGTTGAAAATATGGGTGCAGTGACTGGCTCCGGCCTCAATGACCCGGAGTGTTTCCTCCGCATTGGCAATACTGTGCCCCATGGAAGGCTTCACACCATGCTCCACCAGAAATTCCACCAGCTCCACCGACTGAGCAAGCTCCGGCGCAAAAGTCATGCGTTGTACCTTTCCTCCTCCCGCAGCCAGAAGTTCCGCCGCAAACCCGAGGTCGATGGGCACAATGGCCTCGGTAAACTGCGCCCCGGATTTTTTCGGGTTCAAAAAGGGCCCCTCAATATGGATGCCCACCGCTTCCGCCCCAGGCAGCGGCTTCTCCATGGCCCTGGAAAGGACCTCCAAATTGGACAGCATCCGGTCCCGCTGATCGGCAACCACCGTGGGGACAAAGGAAGTCACCCCCCGCTGGGCCAGCAGAAGACTCATATCCCCCAGCGAATGGGGCGAATCCGCCGCACTGGAACTGTCGAAGCCGCCGGCACCGTGAATGTGGGTATCGATAAACCCCGGTGTCAGGTAGGCATTCTCGTAAGTATATTTGGTGACCCCCGGTTCCAGAAGAAAACTGGACTCCCCGCCGATGGCGATAATCCGTTCGTTCTCGCACAGCACCGCCGCGTGATTGATGCGCTTCTCCGGCGTCAGAAGATAATCAACAACATAAAGATTGCGCTGTTTCATGCCTCATCCTTTCCGCTGGCGCCACTGTCGCTGACGGGCCGCTTCATAAAGCAGGATCGTCGTGGCCGTGGCAACATTCAGTGAATCGATCTTCCCCAGCATGGGAATCCGCACCGGCAGGTCCGCATGCTTCATCCAGAGCTCGGTCAGTCCATACTGCTCGGTACCCACCACAATGGCCACCGGACCGGTCATGTCCACATCCGTATAGACCCCTTCCGCATGGGGCGTGGCCGCCAGCATGGGGATATGATGACTCTTCAGCCAGTCAAAGGCTTCCTGAGAAGTGGCCTCCGCCAGCGGAACGCTGAAAAGCGCACCGGTACTGGCCCGGATCACATTGGGATTGTAAATGTCGGTATTTTTGTTGCAGATGATCATCCCGTCCACTCCGGCAGCATCGGCACTCCGGAGCATGGACCCCAGGTTTCCCGGCTTCTCCACCGCCTCGGCCACCAGGTAAAATCCGTCCGGAAAAAGCGGGATGTCGTCCAGCACATGACGGCGCATCCGGGCAATGGCGATCAGCCCTTCCGGCCGTTCGCGGTAAGCGATTTTTTCCAGCAGATGGGGTGCCACCTGGACCACCCGGGCCCCGGAGGCCGCAAGAGACGCCAGAAGCGGCATCTCGTTCTCGCCCAGAAACCACTCCGGAGCGAAGAACGCCTCCACGATCTCCATGCCGTACTCCCGGCCCCGGGTCAGTTCCCGGTAACCCTCCAGCACGGTCAGCTGCTCCCGGTCCCGGTCCCGCCGGTCCCGGAGTTTCACCACATGCTTGATGGCGGGGTTGGCCGCACTGGTGATCAGCGGATACTCTTCTGCCATCATCAAAGCACCATAATGGCAAAGACCAGCGCAAAAAGCGCCACGGTCTCCATAATTCCCAGCACCATAAGATCATTGGCAAACCCTTTGCCCGTCTCCCCGAAGGCGTCGCAGGCCGCCGCCGCGCCCCGGCCCTGACAGATGGCCGAGACCATCATGGCAAGTCCCGCAAAGATCCCCACCGTAAGATGGAAAAACATCTGCGGATTTTCCGGCGAGATCCGCCCCTTGATGACCATCATCAGCACCATGGCGTAAATGGTCTGCGAAAGCGGCGCCCCGGCAAAGACCGTCAGCAGAAAAGCCGCAGGTTTGTTCCCGAGATAGCTTCTTTTCCACGCACCGATGGCCGCGCTGCCCGCAGCTCCGCATCCGAGAGCTGAGCCAATCCCCGCCAGTCCTACCGCAGCATAACCGCCGCACATGGAAAGCGACTGGACCATGTTTTT
Source organism: Lentisphaeria bacterium UBA1776 (assembly GCA_002314605.1). Taxonomy (GTDB): domain Bacteria; phylum Verrucomicrobiota; class Lentisphaeria; order Victivallales; family Victivallaceae; genus UBA1776. Next base: position 6,468 of record DCGO01000146.1, read on the forward strand.
GACATCCATGGGCGTAATGCCCGCAATCTGCACTACTGTAACCGGCTCCATAATATGACCTCCTTGATGATGAAAAGTTTTATTGCCGATTTCCGACATGCTTCCGGAAGGGGGCAAATACCACACCTTCCCAGCGTAATCCCAAATGGCTGGAAAATTCCAGCGTATTCAACCGTACCCCATGCACCAGTACCCCCATGGCGCCCAGCGCAATATTGAGGAGATGCCCCAGCAGCACCACCAGCGCCGCCAGCGGGATGTACCAGCCGGAAGCCGCCTGCAGAGAATGGCCCATGTCGTTGAAACAGCGGGCCAGATAGAGACTGCTCATCCCCACGGCAAAAAGCCGGATGTAGCTCAACACATCTACAAAACTGCTGATGATGCTGAATGGAAAACTGAAGATCGTCCCTGCATCCCGCACCTGGATCTCGCTGACCGCCGCCAGCACGATCCCGACACCGTAACACACAAAGAGCGCCGGACGGATCCACCACGGAATATTCCCGCCTGCCAGCAGCAAAAGGTAGATCAGCAGAAAATTTCCGGCCAACACCAGAATCCATCCCGTCTGTCCTAGGATATTTTTCCATCCGCCGTCTCCCATCCGCAGGAGATGGGCCAGCACCAGCTGCATCAGGGCAAGCAGAAAACACACCAGCTGCGTGTGCACCGCCGCCAGCGGGTCGCTGGAAAGCCATGGAATCCCCCGGATGGCAAATCCGAAACAGTTGCCTGTCATCCATCCCCAAGCTGCTGCGACGGAACTCAGGAGCGTGAAAAGCGCCAGTGCCGGACGCGTTTTCTTTTCCCCGTTCCTGCAGGACTGGAGCCAGCCTGCCCCGGCCAGCACCAGAAAAACCGCCCCGTATCCGGCATCGCCGATAAGCATCCCGAAGAAAATCGTGAAAAAAAAGAGGAAAAAAAGATTCACATCCCGCTCGCTGTACCCTGGAGCAATCCCGAGAAAATCCATCAGCGGATCGAGTATGTGCACCCAGCGTGGTTCCCGCAAAAGAGTCGGCACCGCCTCCCTGGCAGGATCCGCCGCCCGGTCCGAAAACCCCCAGCCGAAGCGGGACACTGCCGTGCGGATCTCCTCCATACGCACCTCCGGTACAAATCCGGAGACCGCCGCCAGAACCCCGCTTCCGTACACCGAACGCCGCACCCGCAGGAACTCCAGCGCCGCAGCCTTGGTCTCCCGGAAATACGCCAGTGCAGACATGCCGCCCTTGAGCTGGCGCCGCTCCGCCATAAGACTTTCAAGCTGTTTCTTCAGTCCTTCGATCTGCGCTTCCAGTTCTCTCAGACGCACTCCTTCCGGCAGCTCCGCCAGCGGCAGATCCTCCGGGACGGCGTCCTTGGGACTCAATACCGCAAACCGGCACCGGTTCCCCCTGCCGCCGAGGGTGATGCAGACATATTTCTCCGCAAGTCCGGCAAAAGTCTTCCGGTTCCCGGTACAGCAGGATACGGCAAGACCGAATTCTTCCGCACGCACTCGAAGTTCCGGATCAAAGTCACCCCAGTCCTTCAGCAGGGCCGCTTTGGCCGTATCTGCCTCCAGAGCTCGCTGAAGACGCTGTTCCTCCGCAACGGATCCCTCCACAGCAGTCAGGATCGCCGGAGCATCTGATCCCTCCGGAACGGGAGCCCCCTTCCCCGGCGTCGTTTGCAGGAGATTCAATGCCTTGTCCGCCGCCGCAATTTCCGCCTCCAGTGCCGACTGCTCCGGATCCTCCCGGACACAGGAGGAATCCACCTGCATCACCCCCAGATCCCGCAGTTTTTCCACTGCGGAGTCCCGATCGGCTTCCGGCACGATCAAAGTCAGATACCGCATGGGTTCGATCATGATGCGGCCTCCATGGTCTTCTTCTTGGCGATCTTGGCCCGGGCCACCGCCGCCGTCTCCTGATCGGTGATATAGATCCGGATCTGCCGGATATTTTCCCGGCACTGGGGGATCTTCACCTTTTCAAAAAGATTCACCTTCTGGCTGGTGGAACGCAGTTCCTGCTCCAGCATTCTCTCCTGTTCCTCAATGATCCGTCCCGCCGCCCGGAGCGCAACAGCTTTTTTCAGCGCCTCCGCCGCTTCATCGGCGTACCACGGAGTCATCACCGGGTCCAGTTCCGGCATGGAGAAATCCGCCCCGTCAAAGGTGGGGACCATGATCCCGGCAATATTCATCTTTCCCCGGTGGATGCGTTCGAGCCGGATCCCGTCCCGGAGCAATTTCAACGTCTCCTCATCGCCGTACAGTGCGATCCAGCCTGACATGGACTCCACCAATGCCCCACGCTCCCGCAGATTGGCATCCAGCCGCTCCCGGGACAGCCGGATCTCCATCTGGAGCTGCTGTTTCTTGAGCTGCAGAGTCGGCAGGAAACGGCAGTACTGTTTCAGCGAATCCTGCTGACTTTTGAGTTCGGTTTTCGTGAGTTTGATCTTTGCCATGACTACGCCTGTTTCGGCCAGTATTCCCGGATGAGATCGGTCTTGATCCCCACTTCCGCAGCGTCAAAACACTCCGCCAGAATTTTCCACCCGAGGTCAAGGGCTTCCTCCAGCGGGATATTCACCTTGAGATCCATCATCCGGGATTCAAACATGGCCCCGTATTTCAGAAGTTTCTTATCCCACGGACTCATCACAAAACCCATGGACTGTTTTTCCAGAGTGCCCTTGAAATCCGAATACAGCCGGATCATGGCATCCATGATCGCCCGGTGGTCCGGACGGGTACGGCCGTTCACCTGCTGTTTCAGACGGCTCAGAGAGCCGAAAGGCTCGATCCGGCCGTGACGCAGATAGAACTGTCCCTCGGTGATGTACCCGGTGTTGTCCGGGATCGGGTGGGTCACATCGTCCCCCGGCATGGTGGTGGCCGCCAGAATGGTGATGGAACCGGCTCCGTCAAAATCCACCGCCTTTTCATAACGAGCCGCCAGCTGGCTGTAAAGGTCCCCGGGATAGCCCCGGTTGGAGGGGATCTGCTCCATGGTAATGGCGATCTCCTTCAGGGCGTCCGCGTAGTTGGTCATATCGGTCAGCAGCACCAGCACCCGCTTGTTGGCCAGAGCATAACTCTCCGCCACCGCCAGCGCCATGTCCGGTACCAGAAGACACTCCACCGTGGGATCGGCGGCCGTATGGATGAACATCACCGACCGGCTCAATGCCCCGTTTTTGTCGAGAATGTTCCGGAAATAAAGGTAGTCATCATACTTCAGGCCCATGCCGCCCAAAATAATCACGTCCACTTCCGCCTGCAGTGCAATGCGGGCAAGGAGTTCATTGTACGGTTCTCCGGCCACAGAAAAGACCGGCAGTTTCTGGGATTCCACCAAAGTGTTGAACACATCGATCATGGGGATCCCGGTACGGATCATGTTGCGGGGAATGACTCGCTTGGCCGGGTTGACGGAAGGTCCTCCGATGGGGATCATATTCTCCGTCACCGGTGCCCGGTTGTCCCGGGGGGCTCCCCGTCCGTTGAAAATGCGTCCCAGAAGCGCTTCCGAACCGGAAACACGCATCTCCGTACCCAGAAAACGCACCTCATCTCCGGTATTGATGCCCCGGCTCCCGGCAAAGACCTGCAGATAGACTCTGCGGTCGGTCAGACGGATCACCTGCGCCAGCGATGTCCCCTGACTGCCGGAAACCTCCGCCAGTTCATTGTACGCCACGCCGTCGGCCTCCACCGCGATCACGTTGCCGACGATCTGGATGATCCTGTGATAAACTTTACGCATGACGCATGCCCTCCGAAATTTTGCGCCCGATCTCCTGCTGCTTGGCGGCAAACTCCGGACTGTCCGCCTTCAGGTAATTCCAGTCGATGAAAAGCTGTCGCAGTTCCAGGAAATACCGCCGGGCAGCCGATTTGTCCGGAAAATCGAATTCCCCTGTCAGCACCGTTTCCACCTGGGAGAGCATCACCTTCTGACGCTCCGCCCCGCAGGAACCGTCCACGGCATCAAAGGTATTCTGCTGGAGATAGACATAATCCAGAAATTCACTCTTGAGATAGATGAGGAAATCCGCCATGGCTGTGCCGTCTTCTCCGATCACCTTCATCATCTGATTGACTTCATTCCCCCGGCTCAGAATGTTCCGGGCCGTCGCCAGGGCTCCGTCCCCGGCAATACTCCGGTATTTGCTCCAGGATTCCAGCGGATTGATGGCCGGATACCGCCGCGCATCGGAGCGCTCACGGGAGAGGCCCAGAAAACACCCCACCACCTTGAGTGTGGCCTGCGTTACCGGCTCCTCAAAATTGCCCCCGGCAGGACTGACGGCGCCGCCGATGGTCACACTGGCCTCCTCCCCCGTCCGCAGACGGACCAGACCGGAGCGCTCGTAAAATGCCGCGATCCGGGACTCGAGATAGGCCGGAAAAGCTTCGTCTCCGGGAATTTCCTCCAGACGGCCGGACATTTCCCGCAAAGCCTGCGCCCAGCGGGAAGTGGAGTCGGCCAGAAGCAGTGTGTGCAGTCCCTGCTGGCGGTAGTATTCCGCCATGGTCACCGCCGTATAGACGGAAGCTTCCCGGGCCGCCACCGGCATGCTGCTGGTGTTGCAGATGATGATGGAGCGGTCCATCAGCGTCCGTCCGGTCCGGGGATCGGCCAGATGGGGGTATTCCCGCAGGATCTCCACCACCTCGCCGGCACGTTCGCCGCAGGCGGCCACGATCACCACGTCCGCCTCGGCATTCTGACTGATGGTGTGCTGCAGCACAGTTTTGCCGGCGCCGAAGGGACCGGGGGTACAGAATGTCCCCCCCCGGGCAACCGGGAAAAAAGTGTCAATGATCCGGGTCTGGGTAATCAGGGTGTTTTCCGGCAGGAGCTTTTCGGCGTAGTCCCCGATGGGGATCTTGACCGGCCAGTACTGAAGCATGGTGACCTTGCGCGTCTCACCGTCGGCATTTTCCGCCACGGCCATGGTGTCCTCCACCGTGTAATCCCCCTCCTGCGCCACGGATTTGAGAGTCCACCCACCCTTCCACACAAAGGGGATCATGATATGGTGTTTGAAGATCCCTTCCGGAACATGTCCGATCCGGTCTCCGGCGCGGAGAATTGCCCCCGCTTTTGCCGCCGGGGTGAAGTGCCACCGGACACTCCTGTCAATGGCGTTCAGGTACACTCCCCGCTTCAGAAAGAAACCGGATTTCTCCGCCAGAAGCGCCAGCGGGTTCTGGAGACCGTCGTAAACGCTTTTCAACAGGCCGGGCCCCAGTTCCACGCGCAGGAGTTCTCCGGTAAATTCCACCGGGTCCCCCACTTTTAGTCCGTTGGCACTTTCAAAGACCTGCATATCGGCGCGGTTGTCCCGCACCCGGATCACCTCGCACTTGAGGCGCTCTTCTCCGACAATGGCAAACGCCACTTCGTTCTGAGAAACGCCGTCCGTGAATTCCACCGTCAGCATATTGCCGTTGACACCAACGATTTTTCCCGTTTTTTCCGGCATGACCGCAATACTCCTGTTCTTATTCCGCCGACTGCCGGTCAATCTCTCCGGCAGCAGATTCAAAATTCACTTTTCCCGTATCAATGCGGAAACTCTGTTCTTTCTCCAGGATCGCCAGTTTCAGCCGATAACAGGCCGCGGCCTCCCGGGAAAAAGACGATTCACGCTCAAACTCCTCCAGGATCCGCCATCGGATCAGGTCCAGTCGTCGTTCCCGCTCCCACGGATCCGGTGCCGATGCAGCCCGGGCCACTTCGTCATGCAGTCCGGGCACACGTCCCGTTTCCGGAGGAAGAGAATATTTGCCGGACTCTTCCTGCGGTCTTCCCGCCAGACGCAGCCGGGCGATCTCACCCCGGAGAGCCAGCTCAAAATTCCGGAATTCCGCTGCTGCGGAACCGGCCGGAAACACCGCCGTCCGGTCGGGGGGAAAGGTGCAGCCGGCAATGTAGCGGGCGTCCGCTTCCGGCAGAAACCCCAGTTTCCGGTCAAATTCCGCAAGTGTCAACGGTGCCGGACTTCCCGGCTGAAGCGACGGAAACTGAGAGCAGAAATAAAAGTAATTTGCTCCCATCGGAATGCCTCATCTGGCTTCCAGAAGCCGCCCCAGTTCAGGGCCCAGGTAGGACTTCAGCAGGTCGGAAACCGCCTCGTCCGTAATGTCGATATAAGTATCCGTCCCCCGGACCGCCACCTGCATTCCGGCACGGATATTCCGGTCCGGGAAGATCTGAGGCGTCTCGCGGAAACCGGCCGCCAGCGTTCCCTGGAGAAGTGCCTGAAGCTTTCCGGCATCCCGCCCGGAAGCAAGAACCTCCAGAGCCTTGTCTTCGCCGGAAGCCGCCATGGTCTTCAGAAGTTCCGCCATAAGTTCTGGAGAAAGGGCGGCGGCGGCAGATGCCCTGACCGCCCGCTCAAGGCGTGTCTGCAATTCCGTCCGCAAAGCCAAAACAATATCCCGCGCCGCCTGACGGGCGGCCGCTTCAGCGCGGGCAGCCGCCTGCGCTGCGGCTTCTTCGGCCTGAATCTTCAGCCGATCCGCTTCGGCACGGGCATCGGAAAGCAGCTTCCCTGCCTGTTTTTCCGCCTCGCTGATCATCTCATTCCGGCGGGTTTCCGCCTGAAGAAGATACTCCCGGTTGATCCGTTCCAGAAGCGCCTGCAATTCTTCAGCCATCATAAACCTCCATGGGGCCGGACACCCGGTCCCGTGCCGTCAGTTATAGGACGGCTCCTTTTCCACAAATTCCCGGTGCAGTACGATCTGCGCCTTTTTGTAATCATCCCGCTCCAGCATGAACTGCATGTTCACCTGCCGCATGCACTGATCCAGCGCCAGAATGTTGATATTGGCCTCCGCCAGCGCCGTGGCCGCCCGGGAGAGAAACCCCGGCAGCTTCATATTGCTGCCCAGCACCGCCACGATGGCCAGTTTGTGCATGTGAACGATGGCGCCGGGGAAGGCGTTCTGGATATCTTCAAGACACGCCTCAATATTTCCGGCCCGCTCGGAAACGTAGTGGGTAATGGTGTTGGCATTGGTGTTCTTGGCAATGTAGCTGATCCCGTGCTCGGCAAAGAAACCCAGAATTTTGTGGTCATAGCCGCACTGCCCCACCATTTCCGGATCAAAAACCTCCACAGCCACCACATCGCTGCGGCCGCAAATCATATCCACCCGGGGAATCTCGGACACATATCCCTTGCTGATGAGCGTACCGGGATTGCCCGGATCAAAGGCATTGGTGACCCGGATGGGAATATTCTTGTGCTCCATGGCTTTGGACGCCTTGGGGTGGATGGCCTCCATGGCCATGTCCGCCAGCTGATCGGCGATATCAAAATTGGTGTGACCGATGATCCGTACTTTTTCCGGACCGATGAGTTTCGGGTCCCCGGTGGAAAGGTGATATTCCTTGTGGATGATCCCCTCCCTGGCGCCGGTCAGGACCGCTGCCTTGCTGAAAGTGATCTCGCTGTAGCCCCGGTCGTACCTGGCCATGATCCCCTCGGTGCACTTGACATACCCGGTGACAATGGGCATGCAGCTGGAATAATCCAGATCCAGCAGATGACGGGCGATCATTTCATCCAGCGGAAAACTGGAGTGATCCCGCCAGCCGGTCAGGTCCACAAATCTGGCATTGACCCCGTGTGCATTCAGAATCAGCGCCGCATTGTGGGCACTGTGAGCCTCTCCCACGGCACTTAAAAATTCCCGGCTGGCCGGCAGATAGTCCCGGGGCTGAAAATGGCCGAAACTCCGGAGCTGCATCATATTCCGCAGACCGTCCCGGATCCCGTACATCCGCTCCCGGACAAACTCGTCCGCCGCCTTGGCATCCAGCCCGATATCCGAAAACCCCCGGTTGATGCGGAGCATTTCCCGCAGAACATTCTCAAGTTTCTCCTCCCATATCGGATCCCCGGCGGCAAAGCTCCCGTAGATCCCCGGTTCCCCGGTCTTTTTGTTCTCCAGGAGAAGGTTGGTGATCCCGCCGTAAGCGGAGACCACAAAGATCCGGTTGTAGAGTTCCTTCCCCTTGCGGGAACCGATAAAGATGTTGTCCAGGAGTTCCCCGAAACGGGACATGCTGGTCCCGCCGATTTTTTCAACTGTATGCTGTCCCATGATCACAGGTCCTCAATGCGCAGAATTTTCACCTGATCACTCACCGCCCGAAGCGCCTTCAATCCGGCAATGGCCGCCGTGAGTCTGGATTCGCAGGCCAGATGAGTCAGGATCACCAGCGGGACTTCTTTTCCTCCCGCCGTTTCATGCTGGATCAGGCTGCTGATGCTGATTTTCTGATCGGCCAGGACTTTGGTGACCGCAGCCATGACGCCGGGCGAATCCTGCACCTGAAGCCGGATGTAGAACCGGGACTGAACCTCGCCGGACGGCGTGAGACCGGCAAACTGCTCTTCCTTGCGGAAAGTGACCCGCCGAGGACAGCCGGAAGCGATGTTCATGGCCACATCCGTCAGATCTGCCACCACCGCGCTGGCAGTGGCATTGCGTCCGGCACCGCGACCGTAGAAAAGGGTCTGCCCCACCATGTCCCCCTCCACCATGACACCGTTGAAAACATCGGAAATATTGGCCAGCAGAGCATTTTTGGGAATCAGCGTGGGATGGACACCGATCTCCACCTGACCGGAAATCTCCTTGATGATCGCCAGAAGTTTGATCCGGTAGCCCAGTTCATCCGCATAACGGAGATCCGCCAGGGAGATGTCGCGGATCCCCTCCACCGCCACCGGATCCATGCCGAACCACCGACCGTAGGCCAGAGACGCAAGGATGGAGGCCTTGTGGGCCGTATCGAATCCGTCAATATCCAAAGACGGCTCCTGTTCGGCGTAGCCGAGCTTCTGGGCGTCCGCCAGAACTTCGGCGAAATCCGCTCCTTCGCGCTCCATCCGGGTAAGGATGTAATTGCAGGTCCCGTTCAATATTCCGTAGATCCGGCGGATGCGGTTGGCCACCAGCCCTTCACGCAAAGCCTTGATGACCGGGATGCCGCCGCCCACACTTGCTTCGTAATACAGGTCAACGCCGTTGGCCTCGGCGGCGGCAAAAAGCTCTTCACCGTACTTAGCCAGAAGAGCCTTGTTGGCGGTGACCACCGGCTTGCCGGCATTCAGCGCCTTCAGGATCAGGGTCCTGGCAAAGGTGGTCCCCCCCACCAGTTCCACCACGACATCGGCCTCGCGGATCGCTTCGTCCGCGCTGGTAGTAAGTTTTTCAGCCGGGACCGATACGCCGCGGTCGGTAGTGATATCCAGATCGGCAACGCGGACAAGTTCAAGGTTCACGCCGGTGCGTTTGGCAATCACCTCACGGTTTGCCAGCAGCGTGGCGGCTGCTCCGGCTCCGACAGTTCCGAAGCCGACAATTCCGATTTTGACAGTTTTCACTTTTCTGCAGATCTTACTTTGGTTGATTGAACTTTCTACCCAGCCGGACACAAGAAAACGAAGTTTTCCGGTACGGCATTTATCGTACTTAATATAACACGCTGTGGATTTTTTTCAAATTTCCGGAAAAAATTTTCCCCCTCAGGGGATCCGAAACTGGAAAAAATACCGGGAACGTGCTACATTATACCATGTTAACATTTTATTCTGGGGATACGTCATGTTTCGTCTGCTCTTCGACCTGATCCGGACTGTGTTTTTTCTGATCACCATGGCCGTGGTCTTTGTTGCCGGGGGAATCGTTTTCAACCTCGACCGTCTGGGATTCGGCCAATCCGCCTGGAAACAATACGAAAAGTTTCTGCCGAAAGAGGCATCCAGACTTCTGCCGGAAAAAGTTGCCGGTCTTCTGCCCCGGCTTCCGAAGGAAAAACCGGTTCAGCCAGCGGCTCTTCCGGTATCCGGCAAGCCGGCGGAAATGACCGCCGCATCGGTGTCTGCGGCGGCACCGAAACCCAAAATGACGCTTTCCGGAAAGGTGGTTGCCGTGCTGGACGGCGACACCGTTGTCCTGGTCTCCGAGGGACGCAAGTTCCGCGTCCGGCTGTACGGGATCGATGCGCCGGAGTCCGTGCAGGAGTACGGTGCGGAGTCCGGCAGGAAACTGCGCAGTCTCGTGCAGGGAAAGACCGTTACGCTGGATGTGATGGATATCGACTCCTACGGCCGGGCGGTCAGCCGGGTACGGATGGGAGATTTTGATGTCAATCAGGAAATGGTGAGAAACGGGGCGGCCTGGTATTACCGTCATTTTGCACCGGAGGACACCGGTCTTGCCGGGGCCCAGGCCGAGGCGCAGCGGGAAAAACGCGGCCTGTGGCACGCCCCGAATCCAATGCCGCCCTGGGAATTCCGGAAACGAAAACAATAACCTGAGCCGGCTGGCTCATTGAAATTCAAGGAATCACTGATCTCATGAAAAAAAGTCTTTCGATCATGCCCTGTCTGGACATGCGTAACGGCCGGGTGGTCAAAGGGGTCCACTTTGTGGACATTGCCGATGCTGGGGACCCGGTGGAGTGTACTCTTGCCTACTGCAAGGCCGGCGCCGATGAACTGGCGCTGCTGGACATTACGGCAACCATTGAAAATCGGGGAACACTGCTGGAGGTTGTACGCCGTGTGGCGGATGTCTGCAGTGTACCTTTCACCGTCGGCGGCGGCATTTCCGACTGCCGTTCCGCGGAAGCGGTTTTGAAGGCTGGGGCAAACAGAATTTCCACCAGTTCCGCCGCTTTCCGCAATCCGGCGGTCATTCCGGAAATGATCCGGAACTTCGGGACGGATGCCGTTACCGTGGCCATTGATGTGGATGTGAATCCGGCCCTGCCCTCCGGCTACGAAGTCTATATTGACGGTGGACGCACCGCCACCGGCGCCGATGCAGTGGAATGGGCCCGCAGAGTGGATGGATTCGGCGTACAGACGATTCTTCCAACCAGCAAGGCCGGAGACGGGGCCCGGACCGGCTACGATCTCCCGGTCATCCGGGCCATGCACGATGCCTGTGCCGCAAAGATCGTTGCCTCCGGCGGGGCCGGCAGGTTCGAACACTTCAGGGAAGCCGCAGAAGCCGGAGCGGAAGTGCTTCTTGCCGCATCGGTGTTCCACTTCCACACCATCGACATCGGAGAACTGAAAGAGTATCTGCGGAGTGCCGGATATAAAATGAAGGCATAGCTCCTTCCGCAAAAACATCGCATAAAAATAAGTATTTTCCATCGGACTGTCGCATGAAAGCGGGAAAAAGAGCACTTTTTCCGTTTCCGTTTTTGCAATCTGGTGAAAGTGCGGTATTTTATTAGCCGCTGTTAGCAGAAGAAGATCATTTTTGCAGCCGGTCGGGAAGGGTTGAATTGAGACGGACTCGGGAACAGGATGAGCCATTGGGTTAGCCGGTACCGTATCGGTGCCGGGAAGAGTGCTCTCTGCAGTTTTCCGTTCCGTATTTTTTCACCTTCGCCGATCCTCTTGCAGATCTGGTTCACACCATCAATTTTGACCCCGGAAGGATTACCTTCCGGCAAGCATGGGAAAAAGGTAAAGATGCAAAATTCTGTATCGCTGATGGGCGGAGCCCCCAGTTCACTGCCAGACGGACTCCAGGTTTGGCTTTGGCTGAGCATGATCGTCTATATTGCGGTCATGCTGGGAATCGGCTGGATTTCCAGCAAACGGATCAAAGGCATGAATGATTTTCTGGTCGCGGGGCGGCGCCTGCCGCTCTGGATGGCAACGGCCACACTCCTGGCGACATGGTTCGGGGCCGGCTCCAGTATGGGCGTGGCCGCTACGGTGTACAGCAGCGGGATCGGCGGTGTGCTTGCCGATCCATTCGGGGCATCCGTCAGTCTGATCCTTGCGGGAATCTTCTTTGTCGGGCTGCTGCGGCGGCTCAAATGTCTCACCGTTACGGATATCATTGAGCGCCGCTACGGTAAATGGGCGGGCATTTACGCCTCCGCGTGGATGGTGCCGGTGTATATCGGTTGGCTGGGAGCCCAGGTGCTGGGCATGGGAACGATCTTCCATGTGCTGACCGGCATGAATATCACTCTGGGAACGATCCTTGCGGCTGTAATTGTTTTGGTCTATACCATGGCCGGCGGCATGTGGGCGGTAACACTGACCGATGTCATTCAGGTGTCGCTGATCGTCATCGGTCTCTTTTTGATCGTACCGGGGGCCGTCCGCGAAGCCGGAGGCTGGGATACGCTGCTCAAATCCATCCCGGCGGAACACCTCACACTTGCCAAACCGGCAGACAGCTCGTGGCCATATTACATCGGGTCCTGGATCATTATGGGGCTCGGCTGCATGGTGGGGCAGGATCTTATTCAGCGGTCCCTCTCCAGCCGCAATGAGAAAATCGCCGTATCCAGCTCCATCATGGGGGGATTCTTCTATCTGGCCATTGCCGTGGTGCCCATCACCATCGGGTTCGCGGCACGTCTGGTGCTGGCCAAGTACAATATCACCGAGGCCGTTATGGGCACCGACCTGGACAATCAGGTGCTGCCCCGCATGGCCATTCTGATCCTGGGAAAACTTTCTCCGATACTTCTGGTGCTGTTTCTCTGCGCCCTGGTATCGGCAATTCTGAGCTCGGCGGACAGTTCTCTGCTGGCGGGGTCATCGCTCCTCACCAACAACGTGATCCGTCCCCTCTTCCCGCGGCTGTCAGACAGAACGCTGCTTTTCATCACCCGGATCGCCACGCTGATCCTGACCGTTACCGGGACCTATCTTGCGCTGAATGTCAAAAGCATCTACTCCCTCATGATCAACAGCTGGGCCTCTCAGCTGGTCGTCGTCTTCTTTCCGGTGGTGGGAGCACTGTATTTCACAAAATCCAGTAAAAACAGTGCCTGGGCCTGCATGGCGGTATCCACAGCAGTATGGTTCTGTTACATCTTCGCTGAATCCTGCGGCATCAAACTGGATCCTGCTGCCGTCAAAGCGGACGGGTATATTGCCGCACTGATGCAGAGCGACGGATTTGACCATGCGCTGACCTGCGGCTCCGTCTGGGGTTTTCTTTCCGGTGTGGCGGCCTTTTTCTTCTCCTATCTCGGCGAACGGATTCCCCACTGGAAACTGGACGTACCGGAAGAGGAGGAGGAAGATTGATCCGCGCCGACGTGGACCATGCCCGCGAAGCAGCGGAAATCCTGAGGACGGTTCCCGGTGCGGTACTGCTGGTCCCCACGGAGACCGTTTACGGTCTGATCTGCCGGGCAGATGATCCGGCCGCAGTGGAAAAAATCTACCGGATGAAGCACCGGGACGGAACCAGGCGCCTCGGCGTCTTCGTTTCCTCGCCGGATCAGCTGAATCTGATTCCGGACGAAAAAGTGCGGCTTCTGGTCCGGCGCCACTGCCCCGGAGCCCTGACGATCATCGCCCGGAGAATTGGGGGCGGTACCATCGGGTTCCGGATCCCGGACCACCGGTTTCTGGCGGAACTGCTGAGACGATCCGGCATGGTGCTGGCGCAAACCAGTGCAAATCGCTCCGGGATGCCCGATGCACGGACTCCCGATGAAGCGCTTTCCGAACTGGCGGAACTTCCCGATATGGTCATTGACGGCGGTCCCATCCCGCAGGATGCCCGGGCATCCACCGTGGTGGATGCCTCCGGAGAAACGCTGAAAATCCTCCGGCAGGGAAATCTCCTTATCCCGGAAGCTGCGGCAAACTGAATTTTCCAGGACTTGCAAAAACAAAAAAAAGAAGTATATTCGTGAACATACCCAATGGAGAAAACATGAAGAAATGCAAAATCCTTCCGGTTCTGCTGGCCGCGGTACTGCTTTCCGGGCTTGCCGGATGCAAAGCGCTCGCCCTGCAGGAACCGGACAAGCCCGAGGACAGAGTATGGACTCCTGCGGAATACACACAGACCTTCGGCGATACCGACCCTTGGGAGGGATTCAACCGGTCCATGTTCTGTGTGACGGACTTTGGGATCAAATATTTCATCCGGCCCGTCGGCTGGATGTGGGGGGCGATCTTCCCCCGTCCCTTTGTTTACCGCATGGACATGGCATCGGAAAACCTCCTGTTTCCGGCCCGTTCCGTGAGCTGCATGCTGCAGAACCGCTGGAAAGACGCCGGCATTGAATTCTCGCGCTTCCTCATCAATACGACCCTCGGACTGGTCGGGTTCTTTGATCCTGCAAGGGAGTGGTTCGATCTGATACCGAGGGATGAGGATTTCGGACAGGCTTTCGCCTCCTGGGGGTGCGGTCCCGGCTACACGCTGGTGCTGCCGTTTTTGATGGCCACCAATACACGGGATCATATCGGCGGGATCTTCGATACGGTATTTGATCTGAAAACCTATATCCCGTACTGGGGCTCTTACGCCTTTACCATCAACACCGCCGTCAAAAACTACCGGACAATGGAAAACCTTATGGAAGCCTATGCGGATCCCTACGAGATCTACAAGGAATACAATGTTCTTAACCGCCAGCTGGCGATTCTGGACTGGAAATTCAAAATGCAGATGGCACTTCTGGATGCAAAGAAAAAAGCTGAGGCTGAAGCCGAAGCAGCGGAAGGGAAAACCCCTCCGGAACCGGCAAAACCGCTTCCCTCCGTTGTGCGAAAACCGGTCCCCCCTCCCCGACCGGAAGGGATCAGCGGCAAGATCATCAGCCTCGGGGATTACCAATCGGAGGACCCTTGGACCGACAGTGTGCGTTCGGTGGAAATGCAGCCCCAGACCCAGAATACCAGCTTCTGGGTGCATCTCTCGCCCTGGAACGACGATTTCGTCAACTGCGGCGAAAAACGGAGTCTTCCCGCCATTTTCCCGAAAGCGGACGACCTGAACTACCGGTTCTGGCGCTCTCCGGATCCGGCAAAATACCACAAGGCCCCGCTGGTGGTCCTCCTTCCCGGCATAGGGGGGCACTACACCAATGCCACGGCGGAAGCCATTGCGGAACTCTTGAACCGGCACGGGTATGCAGTACTGCTGCTCTCCAATGTTTACTGCTTCGACTTCTACGGGTCCCGACTCACCGGAAAACTCCCGGGCTACACCCCGGACGATGCGGAATCGTTGCGGCAGACCGTGTCCGCCATTCTGACGGATCTGGCCAAAAATGTCAGGGAAAGCAAACGCTTTGAACCGGAAACTTTGTCCATGGCGGGATACTCCATGGGAGGACTTCACGCATTGCACATTGCATCGATGGAAGAAAAGAAACCGATCCTGAATCTGCACAAAGTCGTCGCCATCAATCCGCCGGCGGATCTGGTCTATGCGCTGACGGAAGTGGACCGCGCACGGCTGGCGGCCAAAGGATTGAGCCGGGATGAGGTAGTCCAGTTTTACTCCGACGCTTTTGCCAAGACCATGCTGGCCAGCACCGTCTGGAAATCCTGGCAGAACACCCCGAAGGCGCCCCAAAAAACAACAGAGTGGCGTCTGGCGGAACTGCCGCTTGCGGTCACCATGGATTACCGGACGCGTCTGGCCATGCAGCAGTCCCAGATCCTGGCGGCCACGTCCTTCGGATTTGTACTGCGGGAAGTCATGATGGTCGCATGCCGGGACAAGCGGCTCGGCGGACTGGAAAACAAGTTCAACTACAAGTGGAATGAACGCACGGCCTTTTATCTGAAGGTGGACTCCATGGGCTTTACGGGATATCTGAACGAACTCGTCCTGCCGATATGCAGGGAAAATCTGAAACGCAAAGACGCCACCATCCAGGAACTGGCCCATATCACCGGACTCCGGGGCATTGAGCCCACTCTGAGAAACAACCGGAAGGTCTCGATCCTGCACAATCTGAACGACTTTCTGATAAGCGACCGGGACCGGCGGTATCTGGATGAGGTTATGGGAGACCGCATCACCTGGTTTGACCAGGGGGGACATTTGGGGAATCTTTACCGCGGCGAGTGGCAGCAGGAACTCCTTGACCGGTTGAAATAAAGGATCGCACGATATGAAAGAGTTCAGCGAATTCCGGCTTTGGGAGCCCCCCGCGCCGCTGGCGGAAGCCGGAGATGAAAAACGAGTGGAACACCGCAATCCCAGCCCGGACGGTCTGGGCCGGATCACGGATGTCACGACCCCCACCCTCACCTGGTTTCCCAGTTCCGAGGCGGGGATCCGCCCGGCGGTGGTGGTTCTCCCCGGCGGAGGATACTGTACGCTGGCATGGAACCACGAGGGGATCAATACCTGCAATCTTCTGAACTTGAACGGATTCAGCGCCTTTCTGCTGAAATACCGCTGTCCGGACCGGCGGAAAGCCGCCTATGCCGATGCGGCAAGAGCCATCCGGCTCATCCGCGCCCGTGCGGAAGAATTCCGGATCAACCCGGATCAGGTAGGCGTTATCGGCTATTCCGCCGGAGCCCATCTGGCGGCAATGGTCTCGGCATCCGCAAAAGAGGAGCCTTATCCGGCGGCGGACGAAATTGACCGCCTGAACTTCCGTCCGAATTTCTCGGCACTCATCTATCCGGCTTATCTGGCCGACTGCGATACCGGCACCGTTCTGCCGGAATTCAAAATCACACCGGAAGTGCCCCCCACCTTCATTCTGCAGGCGGAAGACGATTTCATCCGGGTGGAAAATGCGCTGACGTGGTATCTGGCACTGAAGAATGCCGGAGTCCCGGCGGAAATGCACCTTTACGAGCAGGGCGGCCACGGCTATGCCCTCCGCCGTACCGGAAGCCCCATATCGGAATGGGGGGAACTGGCCGGCAAATGGTTCCGCCGTCAGGCGGGGATTCAGTAACAGATCCTCCGGAGAAAAGCGTTACCGCATGCTGGCGGCGATCTCCTTCAGATGCTGTCCGGAAAGGGCCAGCATTTCCAGAATCAGCACCATGACGAGAATCCCGTCGGCACCCGGCTGGAACCGCCGCCAGATCACCATGCCGGAAGTGATGGAACCACCGAGCCATGCATTCTGTGAATGCATGGCATCCAGCAGCAGGGATTCCGTCCCGCCGCAGGCCTGACACTCGCACCCGCAGCTCCGTATGATCTCCTCCACCACGCGGTCATGCCCTGCCAGGACCACATTGCCGGGATAAGCTTCCAGAATATGTTCAAAGGCCATCCGTACCGTAAGTTCCGGCGGGAAATTGCCGAGACGCAAAATGGTTCCGTCCGGAGATAAAACAACCGGAATGGCACTCTGGTCCCCCTCCGTGATCTCGCAATCCAGCTTTGAAAGAACCTTCCCGGCAAAAGTTTTCGCAGCCCCTTCCGCCGACAGTGCAACCTTGAATTTTCTTTCCTTGATGACATCGATATCCGCCACCTGTGCGAGTCTCCGCAGATAGCCTGTCAGGGGTTTGAGCGGCGTGACCGCATCCCCGGACAGGGGAGACAGGAATTCCTTTCCGCCCCGGAACGCGGAGATCCATCCGGGATCCTCCGCCCGAAAACGGACCGAATCCCCCAGTACCGTCACCGTGGCCCCGATACTGTTCTCACGGGCAAGAAAACTCAACAGCGGCCGGGGGAGACACCCGCCCGGCATGACCACCGACCCGGCAGCAGTCATACCGGCCTCCAGTGCCCGCTCTCGGGCCAGGGTATCTGGGTCATCGCTCCAGCGACCCAGAAGCACCTTCTTATGGCTCTGCCCAAAGGCATTTCCCAGTGCCAGCAAATGATCCACATCCAATGCGGTACCGCCGGCAACACCGTCTTCGAAGGACAGGATTTTCATCGACTTCACCCCTTCTTCATGCTTTCAGGACCGCACAGGCGCTCTCAAGCCGCGATTCCGCATCCTGAAGTTTCCTCGCTTCGGAGGAGATCAGGACCCCTCCGGAACACTGTTCCGCCGCCAGCAGCCGCCCGTCGGCAAAATCAAAGGCGATCATACCCGGCGACTCGATGGTCTTTTCGGCATTGAAACGGCCCTTGAGAAGGTGCAGACCGCCGGCAGATGACGATGAGAAACTTGAGAGCGTCCGCTGCCGCAGATGATACCGGTACAGTTTATTCAGCTGTTCCTCCAGAGAGTTTCCCGCCGCCAGAAAATCCAGCAGGAAAACCGCTGTCCGGAGCGCGTCGTATCCGGAAAAAGAACCGAAGGAAAATTCTCCGCTGATATCTCCGCATACATCTCCATAAGTCAGAATACAGCCTTCTCCTCCCTCCACATGTTCCGGTGTCACGCCGTAATGCAGCAGAAGTTCATCGTAACTGCGGGTCATCATGCCGCCGGATACCAGAGATTTCTCCCCATTTTCCAAAGCAATGAAGCTTCCGAGCAGCACGGCGGCATCCGGCGTATAACATGTTCCCTTGCCGCCGATCAGGGTCAGTTTTTTGCCGGATGGATCAAAGATCATGCCGCAGGCGGCATTCAGATACGGCATGGCCTCCGCCGCCGCTTCGGGACTGGAAAAAGGAATCATTTCCACCCCTGTCTTCTCGCTGAACCGGGCATGATCCGGCAGTCCGCAGCAGCCGACGCGAAGACCTGCCCCGCGAATACGCTCCGCAGAACAAAAGTTCAGCAGATGATCGTAATAGAAATCCGCAAGGTGCTCATCAAGGACAAGATCCGGAACCGCATGGGGAAGGGTTTCCGGCACGCCGCCATCATAGCGGGCAAGGATGCACGCCCACATGGCTTCATTGGGACAGCGGCCGTCGGGACCGATCAGCCAGCAGCTGTCACGGGAAAACCCCATGCCGCCGGCAAATCCGCCGTGAGGGACCAGAAAATGCAGCATGCAGGGAAGTCCCTCCCGCAGTTCAGCGGCAGGGTGCCCCATAAAGGAAAACTGCGCCTGACAGGCCAGCATGGCCGGACGGGCCTCGGGGGAACCGTCTCCAATCATCAGAACCCGGCCCTCCCGGGAAAGTGTCGAAGCAAAAGCTCCGGCCAAACGCGCTGCGATCCGGGGGGACAGAAGCGGCCCCTCCGTTTCCAGCATGCCAAAACATGAAACAAATTTAATCATTCCGCCCTCCGGCGCACTCTTTTTCCCATCCGGGAAAATTCCAACGTTTCGGAAAATCCCGGCACTGCTGGGGTTTGACCGGGTGGATCCGGCACCCGGCGGGATTTCCGTCCAAAAAGAACACACAGGCACCGTCTTCGCGTTCCGTAAGAGAAAGTCCTCTGCGATCCTCCGTCAGACGCGTAAAACGCCGGATGAATTCCTCCGGAGCCATTCCCAGAAAAAAGGCCGCCGCATCAATCTCGCCGGGCAGGACATGAACATACCCCTCCCAGCGGCAGCAGTTGCCGCATCTCCGGCAACGAAAATCCGTCATTACTGGAAATCAGCAAATGTAAGATCGTCGTTCTTGAAATCAAGGAAGAAAAATCCGAGGAGAAAATCAAGTCCTTCCACCGGGTGCAGCGCCACTTCACCGCAGATCAGCGCTCCCACAGATACACTGAACTGCCAGTAGTCACGGGCGCCGTCCCGAGGCAGATAGATCCGGTCATCCGGGCGGGGAACGCCGCTGAAGGCTTCCCAGTAATTGCGCACCCAGCCGAAAATCCGCTCACGGGTCTGATTTTCCTCGCCGATGCAGATCATCTGCCAGTACCATCCCTGCTGGATTCCCCCGCCGTACTGGCGGTTGTAGTCCTTGTACAGCGTGTAGGTCACATCCCCCCAGGCACCACCCACGTTCACAAAACGCGTTGCCATCAGATTGGCGCAGATGGCCGGTCCCACTCCGATATTCACGGAAAAACAGTCAAAAGCATCCACAATCCGGTTGGGGATATACAATATCAGCCGCTCTCCCCAGTTTACCGATCCACCCTCTGCAGCGCAAACTCCGCATGCGGCCATGCATGCCAAAACCATGACACAGAAAAACTTTTTCATCTTCTCCCCTTTTCCCAATGTTTCAAAACCGACTCTTTAAAATACCCAAATCAATGCTTTATGCAAACGAAAATTGCAAAAAAACTACTTTTTTGCCTCGTTATCCGCCACCTGCTCCTCAACGATCTCGTAATCTCCTGTCATTTCGGCACGCTTGAGATCCAGCTGTTCCGACTGCAGACGGATCATCCTCCGCTGTTCAATGATCAGTTCCGCCATGGAAGCCTGCATCTTCTTGAGCTGGGCATTGGTGGCGACCAGATTGTTTTCCACCGCCTTGGCGGAATCCACAAATTTCGTATAGAAACGGGACAGTTGCGCCACGCCCAGAATAAAAATCACCCATGTGAGCATTGCCCCCACAATCACCCAGATATTCAGTGAATCCAGCATCTTCCCGTCCTTTCTTCCATAAAAAAACGCACCGGCAACAGTCACGCATAATATAGCACGGTACTGGCAAAAATGCAACTTCACATCGGGGGCCGCTGCAGTTGATAAAGCACACTGCGTCCATATTCCGTCGGCAGAACCAGCCGTCCGCCGAAACGTGCGGCAAAAGGAGCGGGGTCTTCCTCCCGGTGAAGCAGAATCATCGCCCGGTCCGGGAGAGTATCCACCTTCCGCCGGGGCCCGTCAAACACGCAGTATTCCGCCGGGGCGCCCCGCTGAAGCAGGGCGAAGAGCATACTCCACGGATCGGCCCGGAAACTGGCAAAGACCTTCCCGGTCCGGTCCGGATCAAGCTTCAGCACCTCTCCGGCAATCCGTGAGGGCGAGAAGGATTTCTCCATGCAGTACGGGAGAAAATAGTCATCCTGTTCCGGTCCTCCGCTCAAACGGGAACACACGTTCAAAAAACATGGGCTGGAAGCGGCCCATCCCCAGACGAGCGTCAGCAGAAAAGCCGTCCATGCCGCCATTTTCCGGCGTTTCGGCGGCAGCACCGCCATCCCGTGCCGGAGCCCCCCAGCCAGAAGGATCACATATACCGGAAAAAGCGGGAAAAAGGTCCTTGGGAAAGGCGCCACGGAAAAAATCAGCACGACCGCAGAAGCCTGAAGCCAGATAAGTCCCCGGAGGAGCGCCTCTCGGCGCCGGAACCACCGGCGGCAGACCGCTAAAGAAAGCAGCATGGGAACGGCAAAGGTCACCCCCACCGGCAGCAGCACCGCCACCGCGGCCCTCCCGTGATCGTGCCACCCCTCCCCCAGTCGGCAGCACCCCAGAAACCGGGGCAGGATCGGGAGGTAGAAAATCCCCAGCATGACAAGCGGGATCCATGCGAAAAACCAGAAATACCCGGTTTTCCAGAACTTTTTTCCGAAGAAGGGCGCCGCATACAGGACCGCCGCACACAATCCGAGAAGATTGGTGGGGATGGTCCCCACGGCAAGGAAACACCATACCGCCCACCACGCCAGATCCCGGTACCGCCGGTTCTCCGCCGCATGGCAGGCGGCACGGAGCGCCAGGGCAATCCAGAAAGCGGAGAGCATGTATCCACGGAGGGCCGTGCCGTAAATGGCAAAGGGGACGGAAAGGATCCACGCAGTCAGCGCGATCCCCAATGGCCACGCCCCCAGACGGCGGCGGAACCCGGCCCAGAGCCCTCCCGCAGCCGCCAGAGCAGTAAGCATGGGGAAAATCCGCAGAAGGGTATTTTCCGGCGGCACCAGCTGCATCCAATGATGAAGCAGAATGGTGTGGACGATCTGATTATTGGGGATCACGTAGTTCCGGCAGATCGCCGCCGCATCGGGAAGGACGGCGAACTGGAGAACCGTGAGCGCCTCATCGAACCACAGGTCCCTGCCCAAATGCGGCAGAAGCATCAGTGCCGCACCGGCAAGCAGCAGGATTATGGCTAGGCGCTTCAGCATCTGCGCAAGGGGTCCTGTCAGAAATTGTGGGACACCAGACCGTCCCGCAGTTTCGGCTCGAACCAGGTGGATTTAGGCGGCATGATCTCGCCTGCATCGGCAATATCCATCAGCTGCTGAACACTGGTGGGATACATGGAAAACGCCACCTTGCACTCCCCGGAATTCACCCGCTTCTCCAGCTCCGCCGTGCCGCGGATGCCGCCCACGAAATCAATATCCTTGCTGGTCCGGGGATCGGCGATCCCCAGGAGCGGCGCAAGCACATTGTCCTGCAGGACACTCACGTCCAGCCGGGAAATGACGTCCAAACTGGCGGTGGAAAATTTCGGGGTCAGCAGATACCATGCGTGATCGAGGTACATCTTGAAGGTCCCCGGCTTCTCCGCCCGGCCGTCGACGGCGGGGGTCACGGTGAATTTCTCTTCCAGTGCGGTTTTGAAAGCCTCCGGAGTCCGGCCCTTCAGGGTTTTCACGACCCGGTTGTAGGAAAGGATGGCCAGCTGACCCGCCGGGAACGCCACAGCGAGGAAGAAATTGTAGTCTTCGGTGCCGTTGTGACGGGGATTTTTGGGAGCGCATTCCGCCGCAGTCCGGGCGGCGGCGGCACTCCGGTGATGACCGTCGGCGATGTAGAATGCCGGGAGTTTCTCGTACATCTTTTCCAGTTTCGCACTGTCCTCACAGGAAAGACGCCAGAGAGTGTGGCGGATCCCGTCGGGGGCGGTAAAGTCGAAGAGGGCCGGCGCCTTGGCCCGGTCGGCCACAAAATCGTCGATCTCGGGGGTGTCCTTGTATGTGAAGAACGCCGGACCGGTGTGGGACCGGAGTTCCATCACATGACGGGTCCGGTCATCTTCCTTGTCCTGACGGGTCTTTTCGTGCTTCTTGATGATCCCTTTGCGGTAATCTTCCGCCGAAGCGGCGCCCACCACGCCGGTCTGAACGTGACTGCCCATCTGCTGACGGTAGATATAGAGATGGCGCTCCTCATCCAGCTTGAGGGGAGCGATCTCGCAGAGGTGTCTGAAGGCCTTGCGGGCCTGGGCATACACCCGTTCGTCGTGGAGGTCGATCCCGGGTTCCAGGTCGATCTCCGGGCGGGAGACGTGGAGAAAACTGTAGAGGTTGCCGTCGGCGAGGGCGGCGGCCTCCTCGGTATTGACCACATCGTAGGGAACGGCGGAAACCCTGTCGCAAAGTTCCACCGGCGGAAGCAGTCCGCGGAAAGCAGTGAATTTCGGCATGATAATACTCCTTGGTTATTTTTTGAGTTTGATATTCAGCTGATCCAGGGCCGCCCAGCGGAGATCCCCCGCAGGCAGACCGGATTCACTTTTCAGACTGCATCGGCAGGATTTTCTGTTCAGGTCGGCACCGCATTTTGGACACAGACCTTTGCAGTCTTCCGAACAGAGGAGATTGTAGGGAAGCACCAGCAACGCCTCCTCACGGATCTCCTCAAAAATCTCCACCGCCTCGGTTTCCGGACGGTCCAGCTGGATGGTGAAATCATCCACTTTGATCTCCCGTTCCACCGGAGCCAGACACCGGCCGCACTCCCCGGAAATCCTGTAATGAAGAGAACCCGTGACAATGATCCCCCCGGACAGCAGCTGCGCGCTGATTCTGTAATGCATGGGAGAGGCGATCTCGAACGTGGCACCCTTCCCCAGATCCAGCGCCTCCGCCGGAACCTCCCCCTCCAGCGAAACCGGCGCTTTCTCCAGCCGGGCAAGATGCAGCGTGATCATATCTTCCCCTGTTCAGCAGTTTTTCCGGCCCGGAGTTTCTCCCGGACCGCCGCCGCCACCGGAACCGGCAGACAATGCTCAAAATGCCCGCCAAGCTGTGCCACTTCCTTCACCAGATGGGAACTGATGAAGCTGGTGCCTTCACTCGGCATCATGAACACGGTCTCGCAGGAGGCATCCATACTGCGGTTCATCAGCGCCATCTGCAGCTCGTTTTCAAAATCGGAAAATGCCCGCAGGCCACGGAGAATGGCCTGAATCTGGTAACGCTTCACGGCCTCCACCAGAAGCCCCTCAAAAAAAACCACTTCCACATTCTCAAGGTGCCGGCAGCACATCTGAATCAGGTCCCTCCGCTCCTCCAAAGTGAACATGGGAGATTTTCCGGAATTGACGGCCACGGCCACCACCACCTTGTCAAAGAGCCTCGAGGCCCGCTGCACCAGATCGAGGTGCCCGTTGGTGAACGGGTCGAAACTGCCCGGATACATGATTCTTTTCATCACAAAAACCTTGACTTTCCGGGAAAACCCGGGTTGACTTTTCGATTTCATACTATACATTGATAGCGCGAATTTTTCAATGGGACTGTTTTTATTTTTTGTGACCAATGTTTCAGGACAGAGAACTTTTCGGGCAGCGGGTCGTATTCGGCATCGGTGTCTTTGACGGCGTTCACAGGGGACACCGGAAACTGCTGCAGGCAGCCGTCGCGCTGGCGGAGGAACTTGAAGCGATACCGGCGGCCCTCACCTTCGCCCCCCATCCCAGGCAGGTGCTGAACCCCGGGAACCCGCCTCCCCTTCTGATCCCGGAATCCGAACGGATGAGACTGCTGCGGCAGTTCGGGATGAAAAGCGTGTCAATCATCCCCTTCACCCGGAAACTGGCCGCCATGCAGCCTGCTGAATTTCTGAATACGCTGACGGCTTTTTCTGGAACATTGTGCGGGATCTGCGTCGGAGCCAACTGGCATTTCGGAGCCCACGCCTCCGGAGGCGCCGCCGAACTGGAAAAATTTGCCGCCGAACGGAAAATCCGGTTCATCCCGGTCCCGGAAGAGCGCCTGGATGACACCGTGATTTCCAGCACCGCCATCCGGCGGGCCGTGGCGGCGGGGCGCTTGAGCGAGGCGGAAGCCATGCTGGGCCGTCCCTACCGCCTCACCGGGACGGTGGTAAAGGGATACCGTGCCGCCACCTGCGATCTGGGGCGGCCCACCGCCAATCTGGTTCCGGACGAGGGGATCCTGCCGCCGGACGGGGTTTATGCCGCCAGAGTCTTCACTCCGGACGGGAAACGGTATCCCGCGGCGGCAAATCTGGGATTTTCGCCCACCTACCGGCGGGCGGATGAAGAACGGCGGCTGGAACTGCATCTTCTGGATTTTTCCGGCCCGCTGTACGATCAGGAGATCAGCGTGGAACTGGTAAAAAATCTGCGCCCGGAACGGGCGTTCCCCAATACGGATGCTCTGCGTCAGCAGATCGAAAAAGACATTGCCGAAATACGAAAGATCCAATTATGACAGAACCTGGCAAAACTTATCTGGCTTCAGACCTGGCCGCAGAACTGGCCATCCCCCGGACCACCGTCAATGACTGGCTCCGGATCTATGCACCCTACCTCGAATCTGAACTCCGGGGCAAGCGGAAAGCCTATCCGGAACGGACTTTGAACATCCTCCGGGAGATCCGGGAAATGCGGGACGGAGGCCAGTCCCAGAGTGCCATCGAGCAGGTTCTGGCGGACCGTTACGGCATCCGTCCGGAACCGGTGCCTCAGGTCACGGCGGAGCCGGAAGAACCCGCCCCGGAAGCGGCGCCACAGGTTCAGGAGAAAGCCCCCTCTCCGGAAGCGCTGGTCCGGCAGGACCCGGAATTGAAGGAACTTTTTCTCCGGATGATGGAGCAGGAACAACTCCGGCAGAATCTGGCCCGCCGGAGTTCCCGGCGGCTCCTGTTGGGAATTCTGCTGGTAATGCTGCTCCTTGCAGGAACTCTGGCGGCGGCCGTCTGGTTCCTCGGGACCCGTCTCGTCCGGTCGGAAAATCTGGCGGCGGAGCGTCAGGTCACGGCGGAACGGGCCATGGATGCGGCGGCAAAGCGCCTCGAGGAGGTCCGCGACCTGCAGACCCGTTCCCAAAAAGATGCGGCCCGGCATGCCGAAGAATTGAAGCGTATGGCCGACACCCTCGATCTGGCCCGAAAGGACTACCGGCTGTCGGAATCCCGGCTCAAAAAAGAGCTTGCAGAGCAGAAAAAAGCCGCCGACAAGGCTCTGGAGGAAATGCGCCGGACCTCCGACGGCAAACGTCAGGCAGAAATGGCCGAACTCAAACGGGCCTTTGCGGAAAGCCAGCAGGCACTGCTGAAACAGTATGCCGAAGCTATGCGGGAAAAGGACCGCCCCGCGAAAGATGTTCCGCCTGCAAAACCGGAAAACAAACCGGAAAATAAACCGGAGAAATGATCTCATGATCTGCGGCATTGGAACAGATATTGTGGAGATCCCGCGGATCAGCGGTATGGTCCGGCGGCTCGGAGACACGTTCCTTGAACGGGCCTTCACCGCCGCCGAACGGCGGGAAGCCGCTCTCCGAAAGGACCCCTCCGGATATTACTCCGGCCGCTGGGCCGCCAAGGAGGCCGCAGCAAAAGCCCTCGGGTGCGGCATCGGAGCCGGCTGTTCCCTGACGGATATTGAAATTCTGGACGACCCCGCCGGAAAGCCAGTCATGACCCTCTCCGGAAATGCGGCAGAAACCCTGACATCTCAGGGAGGCAAAACCCTCTTCGTCTCCATCTCTCACGAAAAAGACTACGCGACAGGCTTCGTGGTGATCGAAAAATGAGCGGGGCGGCTAATCCCCAAGATGTCAAGTAAAAAACTGCCGGAGCAAAAACCCGCAACGGCAGGAAAGAACCGCGGAAACCGTACATTGAGACTTGAATTTCCGCAAAAACGATGTATATTAGTGAGATACGACCATAAAACATGGCCGGGAAACAAACAACCAAATCAAGGCGTTTGCAGAAAAAGCGCCGCAAAGAGAAGGAGTGCCGAAAATGGCGAAAATCACAATGAACGATCTGTTGGAAGCCGGTTGTCACTTCGGGCATCAGACCCGTCGCTGGAACCCCCGCATGAAGAAGTACGTCTATGGTGCCAAGAGCGGCATCTCCATCATCGACCTGGGCAAAACCATGCACCAGCTGGCCGCAGCCTGCAATTTTCTGCAGAACGTGGTGGTCAAGGGCGGCGATATTCTCTTTGTGGGCACCAAGCGTCAGGCCAGCGAGATCACCCGGAATCTGGCGGAAAAGACCGGCATGTTCTGCGTCTCCGAGCGCTGGCTGGGCGGCACGCTCACCAACAATGTCACCATCCGCAAGAGCATTGCAAAAATGCTGGAAATTGACGAAAAGGTCAACTCCGATGCAGCTGCCGGCATGAAGAAGAAAGAGGTTTCCCTGCTTCAGCGGGATTCCGAGAAGCTTCACCGCAATCTGGACGGCATTGCCAATATGAAGAAACTCCCGGCAGCGCTGGTGATCATCGACGTCTGCCACGAGGCCAACGCCGTCCGTGAAGCCAACAAACTTCACATTCCCATCGTCGCCCTCATCGATACCGACGGCGACCCCTCCCTCATTGACTACCCGGTTGCCGCCAATGACGATGCGGTGAAGTCCATTCAGATCATTACGGACCTCTTCGGCGATGCGATCCTCACCGCCAAGGAGATCTATCAGAAGCGCGTGGTGGAGGAAAAGACTGCCAAGGGCGCTGCCGAGAAGGCCGCCGCCGATGAGGCGGAAGCCGCCGCCCCCGCAGCTGCCGAGGACAAGCCGAAGCGCGTCCGCAAGCCCCGGGCCAAGGCCGATGCCGCCGCCGAGGAAAAAGCCACAGACAAGCCGGCGGAAGCCGTTGCGGAGGACAAGCCGAAGCGCGTCCGCAAGCCCCGGGCTCCCAAGGCTGAAAGCGCCGAGTAAGTTCTGAATTTTATCTATATACAGGAGACAATCAAGATGATCACTGCGGAAATTGTCAAGGCCCTGCGCGACAAAACCGGCGCCGGGATGATGGACTGCAAACGCGCCCTTACTGAGGCGAACGGCGATATGGACAAGGCCATTGAGGTCCTGCGCAAAGCCGGCGCCGCCAAGGCGGACAAGAAATCCGGCCGGGCCACCAACAACGGCAAGCTCGGCACCATCGCCTGCGGCAGCAAGGCCGCCATGGTGGAAGTCCTTTGCGAGACGGACTTTGCGGCCAACACCGACCAGTTCAAGGACCTCGTCAAGCAGGTCTGCGAAGCGGCGGTGAACGTTCCCGGCGAGGGGGATGTGACTGAAGCAGTCAATACCGCCTGCAAGGAACTGCTGACCGGCAAGATCGCCACCATCGGCGAAAATATGCAGATCCGCCGGGCCATGAAGTGGGAAGGCACGGGACTCTTCGACTGCTATCTCCACACTGCCAGCCGCATCGGCGTTCTGGTGGAAGTGGAAGGTGAAATGGACAAGGAGTTCGTCCATAATGTCTGCATCCACATCGCGGCCTTCAGTCCCCGGTACATCTGCAGCAAGTGCATCCCCGAGGATGTGATCAACAACGAAAAAGCCATCGCCAAAGCCCAGCTCACCGGCAAGCCGGAGAACATCATCGAAAAAATCGTGATGGGCAAGATCAACAAGTGGTACACGGAAGTCTGCCTCATGAATCAGCCCTGGATCGACGATGCCAAGACCTGCATCGCCAAGATGAAGCCGAACATGACCGTCAAACGCATGGTCCGCTGGGAAATCGGCGAAGAGCTCTGATCCCAGAAACAGTGTTTCATCCATGGACCGGTCCGCAGGGGCCGGTCCTTTTTTTGTCTGCGCCCTGCCTGCCAGGGCGCACAAAAAAGAACTGCCGCAAACGGTTTTACAGCAGTTCCACAGAACGGCAAGCTTAAATCACAGCTTGATATCCCATCCGTTGCGGTTCACCGGCCGTTTCAGCCATGTCGGATCACCGGTGCCGTTGGCAAAGGTGCACTTAACCGGATCCCAGTCAAAGCCGGAATCATAGACATAGCTCATATTGCAGAGCTGGCAGAGGATCGCCGCACGGGCACCGGTCTCCGCCGGAGAAATGGTCATTTTCCGGGAAATACAGCAGTCCACAAAGTTCTTCTCCTGCAGCGGGCTCCTGTAAAGCTGCACCTTGGCTTTCGCCAGCTTGAAAGTACGGTCCAGCTTGTCCAGACAGTCTGCGAGACTCCGGTCCGCCTGCTGGGCAGGATCGAAACCATACTCCTTGCCCAGAGTACCGGCAACTTTCTTCATCCTGGCGAAACTCATATCATCCAGAGCCTTGCGGATCTGTTTTGTGGGCTTCACGCCCTTGCCGAGCCAGACGGAGATCCGGCCGCGGTTTACCGCCACGATCCCCTTGGTGCCGTAGAAAACCGTACCCCAGTTTCCGAAAGGATTGTGCTGGATCACGCATCCGTCCGCCAGAACGAACTTCATGCCGAACTGGCGGCGGCCGCCGTGAAGCGGATTCCGGGAGTAGGGTTCATCGGAACGGATGACCTTCACCGGACCGGATTTATCCAGATCCAGACCCCACTGGGCGATATCCAGATGATGGGCGCCCCAGTCACCGTTGTAACCCGTGCCGTAATTGTCGTCAAACCGCCAGAACATGGGATAGAATTCAGCCAGTTTGCGGGGAGCGCACTGGTCCGAATACGGGGCCCATGCCGCGGGACCGAGCCACATATTCCAGTCCACATCTTCATTGGGGGCGGATTCCACGGCAATGGTCTGAAATTTCTTTGCCGGCCCGTCCCACTGGCAGAAAAACCGGTGGGGATGAGAAGGGCCGCCCAGATTGGCGGGGAAATTGTCGATATCGGTGTTGTTCTGCGCCGAAGCATTGCCGTAGTTGCAGTCCACATACTTCACATCGCCGATGAAACCGTTGCGGACGATCATGCATGCAGTGCGGAATTCCCGCCAGGAACGCTGCATGGCTCCAGTCTGGAAGACGCGGTTGTATTTCTTCTGGGCCTTCATGACCAGCAGAGACTCCTCCACCGAAAAAGTCAGGGGCTTCTCGCAATACACATCCTTGCCGGCCCTCATGGCGGCGCAGGCCATGTAGGCATGCCAGTGGTCCGGCGTGGCGATACAGACGGCATCAATCTCTTTGTTGCTGATAATGTCACGGAAATCGGCCACCGCCTT
Source organism: Lentisphaeria bacterium UBA1776 (assembly GCA_002314605.1). Classification (GTDB taxonomy): domain Bacteria; phylum Verrucomicrobiota; class Lentisphaeria; order Victivallales; family Victivallaceae; genus UBA1776. The sequence continues at coordinate 36,168 of DCGO01000146.1, forward strand.
GCATTTGGCAAGCTTGGCGAGCTTGTTTTTGCGGTAGAAATCATTCACATACTTGGCGCCAGCCTCCCGGCGGACCCGGTCACAGTCGCAGACCGCCTTGATCACCACATTGGACTGCTCAATAAAGTGGTGAACCAGCACACTGCGGGCCTGGATACCGTAGCCGATAAGCCCCATATTCACGACCTTGACGGCCGATTTTGCCGCAGGCTTCGCGGCGGCCTTGACTG
>DCGO01000146.1:36493-37835 GCA_002314605.1 Lentisphaeria bacterium UBA1776
GGCTTCGCGGCGGCCTTGACTGCAGACTTCGCGGCGGCCTTGACTGCAGGCTTCGCTTTCGCCTTGACTGCGGGCTTGACGGACACCTTGGCTGCGTTCTTCTTGGTCTTCTCTGCCATAGTACAAGTTCTCCTGAATGGTTGAACAGTAGATAAGGAACCTTATTCCTAAATATATCCCACGCAGGGAAAAAAGCAACCTGTTTTTTTGCTTATCCTGAAGTGGACTGCTGAATTGTCCCTATTTCTTCAGCATTTCAGCGGCAATCCTCGAAACCAGTTTGCGGTCAATATTGGCCTCGTTCTTGAAAGCTTGCATAACCGCGCCCATATTGGCCGCCGGATTCTCTGCCAGGATTTTTCCGATGATACTGCGGATCTCGTCTTCCGAAAGCTGTTGCGGGAGTTCCGGTGCAAGGATATCCAGGAGACCGGTACAGATTTTTGCCTGCAGTTCCTCATTGGCCGCCAGTTCAGGACGACCGGCATCGGTAAAGGCCGTGGCGGAATTTTCCCGGTCTGACTTCATCTTGGCAATGACCTTGTGCTGTGTCATGGCATCAATCGCCCCTTTGAACCGCAAATCAATCTGCTTGGTCTTCAGTTCCGAAAGGACACTGCGGGCAGCGGCACTTTCTTCCGCCGTAGTGGAAAAACGCTGTTTCTTCATCACTTCAAGAATCATTTTCTGTACATCGATCATATTTTCCTCCGATCATTGAGCTTGCGGAATATAATATGGCGGCCCGCAGCTAAAATTCAAGCGTAATCCGGCAGAAATTCGCATCCTTGCCAAGTAGTGACACACTGAACGAAGTGCAGATACCGCAGGGCTCCGGCGGAACGCATACCGAATCTTTGTCAAAAAAAACACACCCGGCTTGTATTTTTCAATTTTGATGATATAGTAATGGATGTGTGGCGGGTTAGCTCAGTTGGTCAGAGCGTCGGAATCATAATCCGCAGGTCCCTGGTTCGAATCCTGGACCCGCTACCATTGCTACTCAGCCGTCGCGAGACGGCTTTTTTTGTGCTCAAATTCCCGGTCCGGCTGCTTGGATGCGACTTGCTGAAAAGCGGCGTCGGAATTAGTTTGGTTACACGAATGGTTACACATTTGGTTACACAAATCCCGATACCGCATGATCCCAAGGGGGACAGGATATGGGAACGTATTTTCAGACAAGAGACGGACGGCGGCTTTTTCGTATGAGGGTACCAGTGACGCTGCGTCCACAACTGGGTATGGAAATTGTCTGCTCAACCGGCAAACTGGACTTGCAAAGAGCCCTGCCCCGGTGTAAGTTACTGGGAAGCCGCCTGAGCCATCTGCTGGATCAGGC
>DCGO01000109.1 GCA_002314605.1 Lentisphaeria bacterium UBA1776
AATTTTACGCCATTCTTTTCCCGATTTTCTTCACGCTTTCAGGAATCAGAGATTCTTTGCTCTTTTCCGCTGAAGAAAAAATTTGCATCGTTTCTTTTCCGTGCTATCTTAATGACCGGAGCGGGAGCCCTCCGCCGGAAAGGGCATTCAAAACAAGAGAGGATTTTCATGATGGAAACGACTGTACCGGGATCTGCGGCAAAAGCCGGGATCAAAAATATATTGATTACGCCGCTGATCCACGGGGCCGCCGCCTTGCTGCAGGATCATGATCTGCGCAGAAAATGGAGAAAATTCCGGTTTTACCCGCGTTTTTCACCGATCAAGTCTCCGGTGATCTTTATGACACTGCTGGTGAAAAATGAAGCGGATATCATTGAAGAAAATCTGCGTTTCCACCGGTACATGGGCGTTGACGGGATCATTGTTACGGACAATCATTCCACTGACAGCACCCCGGAGATCCTGAAGAAGTATCAGCGGGAAGGTCTGATCAAGGAGTTGATTTACGATCCGGATGATAACCATGATCAGGTGAAAAAGGTCGATCGCATGATCCGGATTGCCAAAGAGAAGTATCATGCGGACTGGATCATCAATGCAGATGCGGATGAGTTTTTTTACACTCCGTCTCTTGATTTTCACAAGACACTGGGAGAATCCTGTTCCAATATCCTGATGTGCAGCAGCCATGCCATGTTTTCAACTCAAATGGATTTGGAATCTCCCGTCCGGGACTGTACATTCTGTGTGCGGAAGACTGCGCCGAAAAAATGGATTCCGCAGCCGTTTCATATTTGCAGGATCACGCAGAAAGCGGTTCACCGGACGGATGGATATAGGCTTGTTGCTCCTGGAAATCATGATGTTCAGATGGAAATTCCCGCGATAAGTGATCGGGATGAGATCATCATCTATCACTACATATACCGGGGGTATGAACATTTCCGGAAAAAAGTTCTGAACGGTACGTTTGCACTGCGCAACCAGCCTTCAAAAACCGGGAATCACTGGCGTTATTTTGCGGAGGTGTATCAGAATCACGGTGAGGATGCGTTGAAACAGTGTTACCGTGATACACTTGTTCTGCCGAACCTCCCGAAATTGCTGGACCGCCGGATCTGTTCGGAAGACTATACGATTGCAGATATCATGCTGAACCTTCCGGCTTCCCGGTGATGTTGACCGCCGGAGCCTTCCCGTTTTTTCCTGAGAGGATGCCGCATGGCGTTTCAGAATTCCCGCAGAAAGGCATCGACCCTGGTTGTCCAGCGGTGTTCCTGCAGACAGCGGCGGCGTCCGGCTTCGCCGACGGCTTTGGCAAAGGACGGATCCCCGGCGCATTTCCCGGCCCATTCCTCCAGTTCTTCCGCGTTCCGGAAAGCCAGAACCTCTCTGCCGGGCTCAAATGCCCGGGGCAGTTCCTCCACATATTCGGCGATCAGGCAGCTTCCCGCCGCCGGGACCGCAAAGCATTGAATGCTCAGGATCGTCTGATAGACATTCAGGGGTTCCTGCAGAATATTCAACACCGCATTGGATGAACTGTAAATGTCAATCAGTTCCCGGTCCCGGACATCCCGGTCCATCCGGGCACAATCCGCCAGCCCGGCATCATGGCAGGCGGAAGATTTTTTCCACCGCTCCCCGTAGAGTGCCAGACCGTATTTCCTGACTTTGGCACACAGCTGGATCCTGCGCTCCGTCATGCGGCCGATATAGGACAATGGGGAAGCGAGCCGGCGCCGGATCCCGCCGGGAGCGTAATAGTCCGTATTGACCCCGTGGGGCAGATAAACGGCGGTGCGGTCCTGTTCCTTCAATGCCGTCTGCAGCCATTGGGAAACGGTGAAAAAGCGGTCGATCGGCTGATCGCACAGCGAGCAGTATTCTTCAACGGTCTTGCGCCGGGGGCCGTCGTAGTCGTAAACGGCGACCGTCCCGCTGAAATAACTCCGCAACCGTGCAAAGTCGAATTTCCAGCTGGATACAAAAAGGATCATATCCGGGCGGTGCCGGTGAACCAGCCGCTCAAGATTGCGGTTGCGCCGCTCATCATCTCCGGGGGCCTTCAGCAATCCCAGAACACGCTCCATTTGGTGATAATCCGCCGCAATGACTTCAATACCCCGCTGCCGGAACGCCCCGCAGAAATGAGCCAGATGCAGTCCCATCCAGCCGGAATGTGCACCGACCATCAGTAATTTCATCGTTTTTTTCCCGATCCTGTTCCGGGTCCTGAGCCCGGGCTTTCCCTTTATGCCGCTGACACCGCACTGCATACAATATCCCGGTTTTCAGAAAAATCAATTCCTGCAGGAAATGATTTATGGGTACCTCTAAAAATTCATTCCGGCAGCTTGCGGCCACTGGGGAAAGTCTGCAAAGCGTGATTTTCCGGCTGTTACCACTTTGGGTAGCAGACTCAAAATCCCATTTTGCATCTTTTTCCCCATTGTCCCGCAAATCCATCCGTTTGAATTTTTAGAGGTACCCTTATGTTTTCCGTCAAAACGTTTGTTTTTCCGGAAAAATTCGGCGGTCTCCTTGAAAAAAACGGGACGGGCGTGTATATTACATAGGCAAAGTTGCAAGGAGGTAAGCACATGCCAAGAGCCATCGATGAATTTATGGCGGCCTTCCCTTTTGAGGGCCTGACGTTCGACGACATTTCCCTGATCACGCAGTATGCGGATTTTCTGCCCGCAGAAGCGGATATTTCCACCCGTTTCTCCCGGCATGTGAAGCTGAATATTCCCTTTGTCAGCGCGGCCATGGACACTGTGACCGAGAGCAGCATGGCCATTGCCATGGCCCGGCTGGGCGGCATCGGCGTGATCCACAAAAATCTCACCCCGGATCGTCAGGTGGAGGAGGTCCGCAAGGTCAAATATTATCTGAACGGCATTATCCGCAACCCGGCGGTCTTCCACCCCGATCAGACGGTGGAGGAAATGCTGAACGAGAAAAGGATCAGAAAATACAATTTCTCCGGCTTCCCCATTGTGGACAAGGACGGCCGTCTGGTGGGTATGATCACCTCCAGGGACATCAAATTTCTCACCGACTGCAAAGTGAAGATCCGTGAGGTCATGACTTCAGATCCCGTCACCGCTCCCGCCGGGACCTCCATCCAGAAAGCTTACAAGCTGATGCTGGAAAACAAAATCGGCAAACTTCCGCTGGTGGACAAAAACGGCAAACTTGCCGCCCTTTACAGTTTCCTTGACGTCAAGACTCTGATGACCAAGGAAGAACCCGATTACAACCGGGACGCCCGTCATCAGCTGCGGGCCGCCGCCGCGGTGGGCCCCTACGATTTCGCCCGGATCGAAGCGCTGGTGAATGCATCGGTGGATGTGCTGGTGGTGGACACCGCCCACGGCCATACCAAAGGTGTGCTGGACACTGTCCGGGAGATCAAGAAGACTTACGGCGACAAGGTGGATGTTATTGGCGGCAACATCGCCACCGGCGAGGCAGCCAAGGCTCTGGCGGATGCCGGCGCAGACGGCGTCAAAGTCGGTATCGGGCCCGGCTCCATCTGCACGACCCGGGTGGTGGCTGGGGTGGGGATCCCCCAGGTGACGGCGGTCTATCAGGCATCCAGAAATGTTCCGTCAGACCTTCCGATCATCGCCGACGGCGGCATCAAGCAGTCCGGTGACGTGGTGAAGGCTCTGGCGGTGGGGGCCCACTCGGTGATGATGGGGTCGGTTTTGGCCGGCACTTCCGAAAGTACCGGCGAAGTGGTGCTTCATCAGGGACGCAGCTGCGTGGTCTATCGCGGGATGGGCAGTCTCGAAGCCATGAAGACCGGCAAAGGCAGCCGGGAGCGTTACGGCCAGCCGGATGTGGATGACGACAGCAAGCTGGTTCCCCAGGGAATCGAGGGGCTGGTGCCTTTCCGTGGGCCGGTGCAGAACGTGATCCGCCAGTATGTGGGCGGCGTCCGCTACGCCTTCGGTTATGTGGGCGCACGGAATATCGATGAGCTCCATGAGCGTGCCCGGGTGATCCGGGTTTCCGCCGCCGGGCTGCGTGAGGCGCATCCCCACGATGTGACCATGCTCAAGGACGCTCCGAACTACACCGGTCACAACTGACCGGCATGTGCCGCAGAACATTTTTGACGGGACTTGCGGCATGAAGAGGCTTTTCTTCGCCGGGATCGGGGGGGCCGGAATGGCGCCGCTGGCCCGGATCGCGCTTCAGAAACACTTTCAGGTCTTTGGTTCCGACCAGGTTCTGCAGGAAAAAACGGCGGAACTGGCCCGGATGGGGGCGGAAATCTTTTCCGGACACCGGGCGGAAAATCTCCCGGAAGGGTGCGGCGGACTGGTTTATTCCTCCGCCGTTCCGGAAGACAATCCGGAGCGGGTGAGGGCCTCAGTTCTGGGCATCCCCCAGTGGCGCAGGGGGGAGTTTCTGGCCCGGATCATGGAAAAATACCCTTTGACGGCGGCTGTTTCCGGTTCTCACGGGAAAACTTCCACCACCGCCATGCTGGTGTGGATTTTGCGGAAACTGGGGCGGGATCCCGGGTATCTTATCGGAGGGGCCGTCCCCGGCATGGCCTCCGGAGATGCCGGGGACGGAACTCTTTTTGTCACCGAAGCCGATGAGAGCGACGGCACCCATACCCTGCTCCGCCCCACGGTGGGGATTATCCCGAATATCGAGGACGATCATGCCTGGAGCGTGGGGGGAAGGGATCAGCTTCTGGCCAATTTCCGGACTTTTGCCGGGAATTGCGGACAAGTCCTGGCGCCGACAGGGACATTGCCGGAAGGATTCAGGTACGCCGGGGTTTCCATGACAGGTCATGTGCCGGAAAATCTGACCGGATTTGAAAAAATTGACGCTCTTCTGGCGGTGGCCGGGGCGGAAGCGCTGGGGGTTGATCCGGAAGAAGCTGCGGCGGCACTGGCGGATTTTCCCGGCGTATGCCGGCGGATGACGGTGCATTCCGCATCGGAAAAATTGATTGTGATGGAGGATTACGCCCACCACCCCACGGAAGTGGCCGCCGCCATTTCCTTCCTCCGGGAAAAATACCCGGATCGTCATCTGCGCGTGCTGATCCAGCCTCACCGTTATGCCCGGCTTGCCCGGTATTTCCGGGAATTTACCGTGGAACTCCGGAAAGCCGATTCGGTGGTGGTGACTCCGGTCTTTGCCGCGTGGAGCGAAAAGGGGGAGGCCGGGAGCCGGGAACTTGCCGGTGCCATCGGAATTTCCGCCGTCAGCACGGAGGGCAGCTGGGAGGAGATCGCCCGGATCGCGCTGCAGGGGATGCCGGAACCGGCGATGCTGGCGGTGCTGGGAGCAGGGGATATCGAGCAGGTATTTCCTTTTCTTCCCGGATGTACGAAGTGAACAACATGAACAAGGCGTTATAAAGAAAGAAGGTAAATCATGGCTCTTTGGGGCGGCAGATTCAGCGAGGACCCGCAGGCGGATGTGGCCCGGCTGTCGGAATCCATTTCCTACGACAAACGGCTTTATCTGCATGACATTATGGGCAGCAAGGCCCATGTGGCCATGCTGGCGAAGCAGAAGATCATTCCGGAAGCCACAGCTCTGGCCATCCGGGCAGAACTGGACGAGATCGGCAAGCGCATCACGGCAGGGAACTTCAAGTTTGATATTGCCATGGAAGACATCCACATGCATATTGAGAGCGCCCTCATTGCCAGGCTGGGGCCCGAGGGTGCCCGGGTCCATTCCGCACGGAGCCGCAACGACCAGGTGGCGCTGGATATCCGGCTCTATCTCCGGGACGCCATTGACCGGATCATTCACGGGATCCGGCTTTTTCAGAAAGCTCTGGTGGAACGGGCGGCGGCGGATCCCCGGGTGATCATGCCGGGATTCACCCACATGCAGCACGCTCAGGTGGTGCTTTTCGCCCACCATCTTTTAGCCTATGTGGAAATGCTGGACAGGGATGCGGAACGGCTGACCGGCTGCCGCAAACGGCTGAACGTCATGCCGCTGGGTTCCGGCGCACTGGCCGGCTCCACTCTGCCCATTGACCGGCAGGCGGTGTGCGATGAACTCAAGTTCCAGCGCATCACCCGGAACAGCATGGACGCTGTGGCGGACCGGGACTTTGCCATGGAACTGCTGTCGGATCTGGCCATTTTCGGGGTCCATGTGTCCCGCTTGTCTGAAGACATCGTCCTCTGGAGTTCCCAGGAGTTCGGATTCATTGAGCTGGGGGATGCCTTCTGCACCGGATCGAGCCTGATGCCCCAGAAGAAAAACCCCGATGTGGCGGAACTCTCCCGGGGCAAGTGCGCGAGGCTGTGCGGCGACCTGACCAGCCTCCTGGTCCTCTGCAAGGGCCTCCCCCTTACTTACAACCGGGATCTTCAGGAGGACAAGGAGCAGATCTTTGACGCCGTAGATACGGCGGAGCTGATCCTCAAGGTTTATCCTGCCATGATCGGTTCCATGGCCGTCCGGGCTGACCGGATGCGGGAAGCGGCGTCGGACCCGGCTCTGATGGCGACAGATGTGGCGGAGGAGCTGGTGAAGCTGGGGGTCCCCTTCCGGGATGCCCATCACCGGGTGGGGGCTTTCGTGAAATACTGCCGGGAACACGGGAAACAGCTGAACGAAACGACCCTCGAGGAAATGCAGATCACCATTCCGGAGGCCACTGCGGCCTTTCTGAAACTTTTTTCACCGGAGGAAAGCGTGGCCAAACGGGACATCCCCGGCGGCACCGGATATGCACAAGTGGCGTCGGAACTGGCCCGCTGGCAGGAAGTTTTGAAGGCAATGATTTGAAATCTCAGGATTTTATGCTATAGTAAAAGACTTGAAAAATTGCAAACTTGTTGAAACAAAGACAAATTCATTATCGAAAAGGAGTTGAAAAATGGCAGTTCCGAAGAGAAAACAGTCGCGGATGAAGAAGAATCAGCGCAAGGCAGCCAACCGCTATAAGGGTGTCCAGGCCACCTATTGCCCGCAGTGCGGTGCCCCGGCGGCGCCCCACCGGGTCTGCCCGTCCTGCGGCATGTACGGCAAGAAGCAGGTCGTGACCACCCAGGCGGAATAACCCGTCCGGGTATTTCATCTGGAGAGAATTCATGAGAATCGCGGTGGATGCCATGGGGGGCGATTATGCTCCCGGAGTGGCTGTGGAAGGTACAGCGCAGGCGCTGGCGGATTTCCCGGATCTGAATGTGGTGCTGGTTGGTCATGAGGCCAAGCTGCAGTTCTATCTGGAGAAATACGGTATTACCGGCCATCCGCGGTTGAAACTGCATCACGCCCCGGAAGTGGTGGAGATGCGGGAACTGTCGTCCACGAGTCTGCGGGCCAAAAAGCACTCTTCTCTCACCGAATGTGCCAGGCTCCTGAAGTCCAAAGAGGTGGACGGCATGGCCTCCGCCGGCCACACCGGTGCGGCGGTGGCGGCCACCAAGGTTCTGGTGCGGACCCTGCCGGGGATCGACCGTCCTGCACTGGCGGCGAGCATGCCCCGGGAACGCGGGCGTTTTCTTATTGTGGATGCCGGGGCCAATACGGACTGCACGGTGACAAATCTTATGCAGTTTGCCCTGATGGGCGAGATCTATGCCCGCTATCTCTACAAGATCGAGCATCCGAAAGTCGGTTTGCTGAGTGTCGGCGGCGAGGATGTCAAAGGCAAAGAACTGACCAAAAAAGTTTTTCCCCTGATGGACCGGCTCATGCCGAATTTCGTCGGCAATGTGGAGGCGGATGCCATTTTTGAAGGGGCCGCCGATGTGCTGGTCTGCGACGGTTTTACCGGCAATGTCCTTCTGAAAGGCAGCGAAGGGCTGGCCAGAGCGACGATCTACTGGCTCAAGGAAGTCATGCTGAAGAACCCCCTGCGGATGACCGGCGCCAAAATGCTTTCCAGCGCCTTCCGGGAGTTGAAGAATTACGGTTCTTCGGAATTGATCGGAGGAGCCCCGCTCCTGGGGATCAACGGGATCTGCATTATCGGCCACGGCGGCTCCACGCCGCTCTCGGTGCGCAACGCCATCCGGGTCTGCAGCGAATGTGTCAAATTCGGGTTGAACGAGCAGATCGTGGAGAGCATTCAGAAAGCCGGCTGCACGGCTGCCGAACTGGATGCCATGGAACACACCGGCGCCTGATCGGGGATACTCAGGAGACGGTGCGATTATCCCCGTCCTCCGGGGGCAGTCCATTGAATGTTAAAATTGATAATCCTTGAGGAGGATCCGGGATGAAGACAACCATCGAAAAAGCTGATATTCTCGTGGAAGCGCTTCCGTACATTCAGAAATTCCGTCACGCCATGGTTCTGGTGAAATTCGGCGGCAGTTCCATGGAGGATCCGGTGCTGGTGGAGAATACCATGCGGGATGTAGTCCTGCTGGAGAGCATCGGTTTGAAGCCCATTGTGGTTCACGGCGGCGGCAAGGCCATTTCCGCGGAACTCAAGAAACAGAACATTCCCGTCCGGTTTGTGAACGGGCTGCGCTATACGGATGAAGCCACCATCGGCATTGTGGACGATGTTCTCCACCGTCAGGTCAACAGGATGCTGGTTCAGTTCGGCGAATCCGCCGGCGGCCGTATGGCTCCTATTTCCGGCAAGACGATCTTCGTGGCGGAAAAGATGCTGTCAAAGGATCCGGCCACGGGCGAAACACAGGATGTGGGATTTGTGGGCGATATCGTCCAGGTGGATCCGGCGCCGGTACTGGCGGCTCTGGAGGACGGGAAGATCCCGGTCATCACCCCTCTGGCCATGGGACGGGACGGGCACATCTACAACATCAATGCGGACATTGCCGCCTGCCGTGCCGCAGAAGCGCTGAAAACCCGGAAACTGGTCTTTTTGAGCGATGTTCCCGGTGTGATGCGGGATCCGGCGGATGAAAAATCCGTGATCCCGTCCATCCGCACGGATGAGATCGACACCCTGATCCGGGAAAAGGTCCTTTCCGGCGGCATGCTCCCGAAGATCGCCAGCTGTGTCCATGCGCTGCAGTGCGGGATCAACAAGGTCCACATGATCGACGGACGGGTCCGTCATACGCTGCTTCTTGAAATCTTTACGGACAGCGGAATCGGCACCCAGATCGTCCGGCCCGATTCCATTATGTAAGGTCATGATTACCCGCCACGTCGTTATCGGAGGGATGAAGCACTGCGGCAAAAGCACGCAGGGCCGGAAGCTGGCCGCTTTCTGGAATGTTCCTTTTGCGGACACGGATATTCTGATTGAAGAGGCTTATGCCGAAAGTTCCGGCCGGAAACTCACCTGCCGGGAGATCTTCCGCACTGAAGGTGAGAAATTCTTCCGACAGAAAGAGGCGGAAGTCATTCATATTCTCGCTCATACGGAGGCTCCGGGGGGCCGGGTGGTGGCTCTGGGGGGCGGGGTCCCGTCCAATACCCTGATCTCTGAGGACGATATGCACAAACTGGGCTTCTTCGTCTTTCTGGATCTGGATGAAGAAACGGCGTATCAGCGGGTGGTCCGCGGGGGTCTGCCGCCCTTTCTCGAAAAGGAACCGGACCCGGCGAAGGCTTTTGCCCTGCTTTATTTCAAACGTCTGGTATTCTACCGGCACTTTTCGGAATGTACGGTGCCCGTCGGAGGGGATGATGACAAGGAGACGGTATTTCACAAACTTGTACAGGCGGTGGAGGAAGCATGAACAACTCTTTCGGTGAAATGTTTCGGGTGACCACCTTCGGCGAATCTCACGGACCGGCGGTGGGGGCGGTGGTTGACGGCGTTCCGGCAGGGATGAGTCTGACCGCCGAAGATATCCAGCATGCGCTGGACCGCCGGAAACCCGGACAGTCCGCCATGACCACCCCCCGCAAAGAACCGGACACGGTGGAGATTTTATCCGGCGTTTTCGAGGGGCGAACCACCGGGACGCCCGTTGCCCTCCTGATCCGCAATCTGGATCAGCGGAGCCGGGATTACGGAGACCTTGCGGTCTCTTTCCGGCCCGGCCACGGGGATTACACCTGGCAGGAGAAATTCGGGATCCGGGACTACCGGGGGGGCGGACGCTCTTCCGGGCGGGAAACGGCGGCAAGAGTGGCCGCCGGGGCCATTGCGGCGAAATTTCTGCATGAAGTTTACGGTATTGTCATTACCGCCTGGACCGCCGCAGCGGGGGGCGTTGCCGGGAAAAAAGTTTTGCCGGAAACCATTGATGCCAATCCCCTCCGGGCGGCGGATCCCGATGCGGTTCCGGCCATGATGGCGGCGGTGCAAAGTGCCGTAGCGGATTCCGACAGTGTGGGCGGGATTGCCGCCTGCCGGGTGACCGGAATCCCGGCGGGATGGGGGGAGCCGGTGTTTGACAAACTTGACGCGCTTCTGGCCCACGCCATGCTCTCCATCGGTGCGGTAAAGGGGATCGAGTTCGGTGACGGTTTCGCCGCCGCAGAAGCCCGGGGAAGCGGCAATAATGACGCCATGACGCCGGAAGGCTTTTGCTCCAACCATGCGGGCGGTGTTTTGGGCGGAATTTCCAACGGGATGCCCCTGGAATTCCGCATCGCCGTCAAACCAACGCCCTCCATCCGCAGGGAACAGGACACCATTGATCTGGACAACAAAGCCCGGAAGATTACCGTTTCCGGGCGTCACGACCCCTGCATTCTCCCCCGGATCATCCCGGTGGTGGAGGCCATGACGGCTCTGGTACTGGCGGATCTGGCTCTCCGCCGCCGGGGAAACACCCTCCGGTAAAGCCTTCTGCTGCGGCCGCGGCTCCTGCGGGGCTGCAGAAAAGATTCAAAAACCTTCTTTTTTTCCCTCTTTCCTGTGAAAGATTTTCCCGATTCCAGCGAATATATGGTGTATGCGTTTTTTCGGGAGAATGAGAATGATTTTCATGAAACACGGAAACAGGGGGAAAGTCTCCGCCGAAACCCGGCCGGACGCTTCTTCCGTACCCGGGGAAGATCCCTTCCTGATGAACCCTTTTTTGAGTCGATGCCGGGGAATGCTGCGGTCTCTTCACTTCTGTATCCTGCCGGTGGCGGGGATCCTCGCCGCTGCCGGCTGTATGTTTGCCGCGCGGTTCGGACACAGGGGGATCTTCGCCGGCATCATCGGAGGGATCGGGCTGATTCCTGTCTGCATGCTCTTGTTCGGACCGGGACTGCGGGTCTCCGGACGGGCTCTCCGGCAGCGGAATATGGTACTACTCACTGCCGCAGGGATCCATCTGCTGCTGGCATCTCTGTTGACAATGCAGATCTCTTCCGGTCAGAAAGCGGTCGTCCGGGCCTTTATCCACACCAGCGGTGCAGCGGCTCAGGAATATATTCTGCCGGAATGCCGTCTTTCCTACATCCGTGCCGTTGAGGAAAGAACGAAGCTCCTCGGGGAAAATGCCGCATGCTATCCGGCATCGGTTTTCCGGGACGGCCGGATCGACAAGGTGGAAACAAACGGAATCCATGCGGTTGCCGTTATGGACGATGGATTCGTGTTCCAGCTTCGGAAGGTCTGCGGCAAGTGGTATATTGTGAGTGTTCCCGGGCTGGGAGAGCTGCCCTTTCCCGGGAAGAAGCCGTGATCTCTGCGGTGCAGCAGATCCGGGGCGGATGCTGAACTCACCTGCCGCATTTTTCTTCAACGTAAAAAGAGTGCCATCTGATTTTCATCGAAGCATCAGCCCGGCGGCAAAAAGGATCGGGTATTCCCCGGAACACCCCTGAAGCACGATATGGAAATGCCGTCCGGGTTCCGACGGCAGCACGGTTTCGGGAGAGAGTTCAAGGATCGTTTCCTTCCCGTTCACAAGGACTTTGCATTTCCCCTGTCCGGACAGCATGACCGTATCACACGGCAGTTCACTTTTCAGTTCAAACCCGAGCGTTCCATTGGGGAAGACCTGATTCCCTATGATCCGGCAGATCCGTCCCCCCTGCATGGTCGCATGGCACCCGTGCATGGCCCGTTCACAGCGCCATTCATCCGTGATGGAACCTGGGATGAAGACGTCCGTCCAGTTTTTATGTTCCATGCGTGCGGACAGTTCTGCATCATATTCTTCGCAGATAAGCTGAAGCATTCCGCGCAGCGGCCTGGGATATACATCGGCAAGCTCATTTTTTATGATGAAGGAGTTTCGTTCCATCCCGTTTACAAACCCGTCTCCGGAGGCGGTGACTTTCCCGCTGTTATCGTATTTGAGGAAAATATTTTCAGCCTCCTGGAGGGCCGCCGAAAGGCCGGGATGCCCCGGGAGCATCCGCTCCATATCGCTGAAATACGCCGCAACACAGGAGGTGAATGCCCGGAGACACTCCGAGGCGCACAGGAGATTGCTCCAGAGTCCCCTCAGGCGGATATATTCCGGTTCCGGAAGGTCCTCTCTGACGACGTCAAGGATCGCAAGTCCCTCTTCTGTCATGGTTACGGCAAGTTTTTTTTCCTCCAGCAGAGATACCCTGGTTTCCGTTGAATCCCCGGACAAAATGGACCAGATCCCGGCCAGGGCCTTCAGGGAAACGTGTTCTTTGAAGCAGCCGAAGAAGCCGCCGGCTTTCAGATATTTGAGGGAGGCTTTTGGAGGGAACTGGTGAAAGATCAGATTGCCCTTCAGATAATTAGTCTTCAATATCGCCGCAAGTCCGATGCCGGACAAGCGCTTCATTTCGTGCCGTATCTTTGCCGGATACCGGGAAAAGTATTCATCCTCAATTTCTTCGGGTGTCACATGTTCATTGGAGATCGCACGCATGTAGGCAAAGAGATTCAGCGGATATTTTTCAAAGACATTGTTTCCCACACGGTCGCATCGGATGGCAAAGCGGTTGACGCCGGCTTTCTGCGCTCCCTTGACCCAGCGCAGAATATTCACCGTGTTTTCCGCCGGAAGGTACCCCGCCCCCAGAAATTCCCCCAGAGAATCGCATTCCGCTCCAAGCGTCAGGCTGCCGGTATGCACAAGAAACGGATTTTCCGGCAGGAACGGATCGAAATCGTACGGAGTGATCTTGGTTTCGACCTCAAAACGGATCCCCTGTTCATCAAGCAATGCCGCTCCGGCAAGAATATCCTCATAGTCTTTGGCGATGGACCCGAAGGAGCGCAGAATAAAGTGCTTGCCCCTTTTCTGAAGTTCATCGGCGAAGATCCCGGCAACTTTTGCAACCACCTGCTCCGGCGGATAGAGTTCCGGCGTGGAATTGTGAATGGCGGAATAATCCGCTTCCGTCAGGGTCAGAACAATGCCGTCCAGTTCCGGGACGTTTTCAAATGCCTGTTGAAATTTATAGCGCAGAAGCGCCTCAAAGGCCGGTCCGAGCAAATTGAATTCGCCCTTTTCATCCAATAATTCCGGGATCAGTTTCACCAGCCCGTCAGGGACTGTGACCTCCCGGTGCCAGTAATAAACCGGCCGCCCCGAATCATGCGCGATCTTCAGGATTTCCCTGAGGGCCGCAATATTGGCGGCAATGGCTTTGCGGTCCCGCTGCAGAGAGGGGTACCGGTCATAAAATCCAAGTCCGTCCAGCCCGCCGAGCAGGCCGTGGCACTGGGCACAGATCTCAAAGGAATCCACTTTGACCGGACTATAATCCGCCGCCTTGACAACGCGCTTCATATATTCAGCATCCAGCGGCGTCGGATGCATTAGCGACCAGGTTATTTCCGGCATGTCAAATACTCCCGTCACAATATTTTTTTCTTTGTTTTCTCAATTTCTGCAGCGAACTCTTTTTCCGCTTTTTTCGAAAGCGGCGTCCCGTCGGAAGACCGGGGGGAAATGAATTTTACCTCCCCTGACCCCAGGGCCGCCGCAAGAGATATATCGCCCCATTTCAGGAAGCCCGGGATCGCAAGCGTCAGGGAATAGATCGCGTTGGGGAGATATTTGACAAACGGACTGTCCGCCGTGAGAGAAATCGTACTGCAGTCGAAGAGCAGGGATGTCGGGCTGTTGACCGCTTCCGCATGGTCAATCTCCCGGGAGAAAACATTGGCAAAAACACCGGCCGCCCCGGCTTCCAGAAGTCCGGTCACCGTGATCTCTTCTGCATGGAATTCTTTTTTCAGGATTCTGACAAGGCTCAGCACATCGGCGACCCATTCCCCGATGAGGGAGTGCCCAATCCAGAGCAGCTGGCGGAAATACTGATGGTGCAGTCCGATGGTGAAATTTTCCTGACAGGTCTCGCCGCAGCCGAAAAGATCCGCGAGGATCAGGGTGGACCCGTCCTTTGCCGCCTGTTCAAGCTCATCCTGCGTAATGTTTTTCTTGCCGTCCGGATGGAGGAGGATCTTGTATTTTCCCGTCTTCTTCCCGGGTACGGTCAGAAACGGGATCAGGTGATTCCCCGCTTCAACAGCATAGCGTCCGATTCCTTTGACTGCGGCATAATGGTGCAGTGTGGCCGGAGCCTGTTCCGGAAGACGCAGCATCTCGTGCAGTTCATCCACAGCCTTTTTGCGTTTGATTGTCTTCCGACTGAGATACTCCTTGCGGAGCAGCATACCCTTCTGTTTGAGATAACACGGGATCGTCACCACTTTGTCCGGACGTTTTTTCTTATCGCTGAAAAGGTAGAGTTCTTCCTTCGGAAAGATTTCATAATCCGGTTCCGGGATGGGGTTGCCGCATCCTTCACCCTTCAGGAACTGTGCAAAAAATCCGAGTGCCGATTCACGCTGACGGTCATGGAACCCATGCACACGGTCCGCCACATTGAAGGAGATCCGGTCCTTGTACCCCAGGTTCCAGTAGATCTTCTCCACCGGATGATAGGTCTTCAGCATCTGTGAAACGCTGAAATCGTGATTGCAGTCGTAAAGGGCGTTGGCGATCCGAAGGGGGCGGGGGGCGATCAGTGCCAGTACGCCGGATTCTTCGGTGAATGTCAGACCGTCCGGCAGGAGTTCGCAAATGCAGTTCAGCCCGTAAATATACGACTCAAAGGAGCCCACGCTCACCACCGGCATGACGGCCGAGATACGCTCATCCATGGCGGCGAGCCACATGGTCTGGTTGCCTCCGCCGGAGGCTCCCGTGGCGCCGATCCGGTCTTTTTTCACATATGGCAGAGAAAGCAGCAGATCTACGCCGCGCATATTGTCAACGACCTGAAGTCCAAGCAGAGTTTCTCCGATGTTCAGGATCTGTGCGCCTTGGAAACCGCCGTGCGTCTGTTTTTCATAACAATGATAAGCACGCTCAAAGGTCCCGAACGCATCCACGGTGAGACAGACGTAACCGCTTTTGACCAATCCGAGCGACATGCTTTGCGGATTAACGCCGAATTTTCCTTCCGGATTATGACCGTGCATCTGGATCACGGAGGGGAACGGTCCCTTGCCGTCCGGGACATAAAGCAGTGCCGTAACGTAAACGCCGGGCTGACTCTGATAGATCAGTCTGGTGATGGAATATCCGTCCTTTTGGAGTGTTCCGTATTTTTTCACGTCCAGCGGGATGCTGCCGTCGTATGTCACGCCCATTTTTTCCCACAGTTTTCGGCGCAGGTCCCGCTGGAATTTTTTCAGCTGTTTTGCGTCCTCAAAAACGTCCAGCTGGTTCAAATGCGCCAGCCGCCCCGCCTCGAATTTAAGCAGCCGGTTGATCTGGCAGTTTTCCGACATATCCAGATGGAAAATCCCTTCTCTCGGATAAGGCGGCAAATCGAAATTGAAAACTTTGGTTTCGGCGATCTTCATGATTTGAACTCCTGTTGCTCAATATTGTATTTTTTTGTTAATGTCCCAAATCTT
>DCGO01000106.1:0-10089 GCA_002314605.1 Lentisphaeria bacterium UBA1776
GATCCGGCAGCTGGCCGGCTTGTTCGGGGTGTTGCACCCGACCGACGGGCAGTAGCACAGTGTCGGGATCTTGATGTTCAGTTGAGCCGCCGCATCCAGAATGGTGGACCCGGCAGGTACGGAGATTTGCTTTCCATTGATGGTAACGTTGACGTTGCTCATGGTATCCCTATTCCTTCACGATTGCTTTCTTCGGGCAGCCGTCGACACAGGCGCCGCACTTGATGCATTTGGCTGCATCGATCACGTGTTTCTGCTTCAGTTCGCCGGTAATGGCACCCACCGGGCAGTTGCGTTTGCACTTGGTGCAGCCGATGCAGCTGTCGGTGATCTTCAGCGTAAAGAGACTGCGGCAGGTTCCCGCCGGGCACTTCTTGTCGCGGACGTGAGCGATGTACTCATCCTTGAAGTAGCGAAGCGTACTTAAGATCGGGTTCGGCGCCGTCTGTCCCAGACCGCAGAGAGCGGTCTCGGAAATGGTGCGAGCCAGTTTTTCCAGCTCGCCCAGCATGGCTTCATCGCCCTTGCCCTCGCAGATGGCATCGAGCATTTCCAGCATGCGCCGGGTGCCGATACGGCAGGGGGTGCATTTGCCGCAGGACTCATCCTTGGTGAACCCGAGGTAGAACCGGGCCATGGCCGGCATGCAGTCTTTGTCGGACAGTACGATCATACCGCCGGAACCCATCATGGAACCGATCTTGCCCAGATTGCCGTAGTCGATGGGGGTGTCGAGGTTTTCTTTGGTGATGCAGCCGCCGGAAGGTCCGCCCGTCTGCACCGCTTTGAATTCACGGCCGCCGGAAATGCCGCCGCCGATCTCGTAAATGATCTCACGGAGGGTAGTGCCCATGGGGACTTCCACCAGACCGACGTTGTTGATCTGACCGGCCAGAGCGAAGACCTTGGTCCCGGCGTTGCCGCTGATGGTGCGTTTGAAGTTGCCGTTTTCATCCATTTCGGGTTTCCAGTTGCCGATTTTGGCATACCAGGCGGCTCCTTTGCGGATGATTTCCGGGACGGAAGCGTAGGTTTCCACGTTGTTCACGTTGGTGGAGCAGCCCCAGTAGCCGCCGCCCACGTTGGCGGGGAAGGGGGGCTTGGTGGTGGGCTCGCCGCGCATGCCTTCCATGGAGTGGATGAGGGCGGTTTCCTCGCCGCAGACGAAGGCGCCGGCGCCGAGTTTGATGTCGATGTCAAAGCTGAAATCCGATCCCATGATCTTATTGCCCAGAAGGCCGCATGCACGGGCCTGGTCAATGGCGATCTGCAGCCGGGATACCGCCAGCGGATACTCCGCACGGATATACACCAGACCGCGGCTGGCACCGATGGCGTATGCGCCGATGGCCATGGCTTCCACAATACTGTTCGGGTCGCCTTCCATGATGGAACGGTCCATGAATGCACCGGGGTCGCCTTCATCGGCGTTGCAGACGATGTACTTCTCATCCGCCTTGGTGCCGGCGGCGATCTTCCACTTGAGTCCGGTGGGGAAGCCCGCGCCGCCCCGGCCGCAGAGACCGGAATTGAGCACTTCCTGGACCACCTTTTCCGGAGTCATGTCAAAAAGGCACTTGGCCAGGGCCTGATAGCCCTCGTTGGCGATGTAATCTTCGATGCATTCCGGATCCAGGAGGCCGCAGTTCCTGAGGGCAATACGCATCTGCTTGGCGTAGAAGGACATTTTTGCATAGTCCTGAACCCGCTGTTTCAGCATGGGTTCCATGAAAAGGAGCCTGTCCACGAGCTGTTTGCCGACCACATGTTTTTCAACGATCTCTTCGGCGTCCTCCGGCGTGACCTGGACATAGAAAACGTTGTCGGGCATGATCTTCACGATGGGGCCCTGAGCGCAGAAGCCGAAACACCCGGTCTGAACAACCTTTACATCATTTTCGAGTCCCCGGGCCTTGATAGCCTTGCGGAGATTGGCCATCAGTTCCTGGGAGTTGGATGCATGGCAGCCGGTACCGCCGCAGCAGCAGATTTCTTTCCGGGCCGACTGAATGTTGTGGGGCGCCGTGCAGCGGAGTGCAAGGCGGCCTTTGCAGGCATTGAACTCAGCGAGGAGTGCGTCTTTGGATACGATTTTGTTCATGACTCAGCCCAGCTTCTTGTATTCGTTGATGATTTCGACCGCTTTCGCGGGGGTAACTTTACCATAGACCTTGCCGTTGACCATCATCACCGGAGCAAGACCGCAGGCACCGACGCAGCGCAGCGCGGAGATGGAGAAAAGTCCATCCGCCGTGGGCTGGGTATCCGCCTTGACGCCCAGCACACGCTCGATTTCGGAAAGAACCTTTTCCGATCCCTTCACATAGCAGGCCGTGCCGAGACAGACGTTGATGCAGTACTTTCCCTTGGGTTCCGTGGAAAAATAGTTGTAGAAACTCACCACTCCGGACACCGCCGCTTCCGAAAGAAACAGCTTGTCTGCCACGTGGATCTGGACCTCGCGCGGAAGATACCCGAAGATATCCTGCGCACGATGGAGCACCTGGATCAGGCGTCCGCGTCTGCGTTCGTCATTGCGGTCGATTCCCAGACCGTCAATGAACTGGTCAAGCTCGGCGAACTTTGCCGCCGCAGCCTCCGACAGTTTTTTTGCACAGCACATTTTTTTACCCTGGTTTTTGGTTGCTTGAAAACTGCGTGCCGTTTTCCTTTCCCGGCACACTATAAATAATTATCAACATACAAGAGAGTAATATACTCTTTATTTTAAAAACTTCAACCTCTGAACGCAGAAAATTCGAAAAAACTTGCCTGAAAACGAAGATTATTTTCTGATCGTCCGCACTTTACGCCCTGTGCGGACGGAGCCCGTTCTATCGTTCATCAGGCGCAAATCCCTGGCACTACGCATTATGGTAGTGTCCCCCCCGGAGGATACTGACGGCCCGGAAGAGCTGTTCGCAGAGGAGAAACCGTGCGATCTCGTGCGTGAAGGTGAGGGGAGAAAGGGCCCAGAGCATGGTTCCCCTCTGCTTGACGCAGGGAAGCAGCCCTTCCGGTCCGCCGACCACGAAGGTCATGCGGCCAAAGTTCGAGAGCTCCCCCAGTTTGGCGGCAAAAACCTGTGATGTGAAATTCCTGCCGTCTTCACTCAGAACGATGATGGAGCCTTCCGTCTTTTCCAGATGTTTCAGGATCGCGGTGTTTTCTCCGGCTTTGTCCGAATCCGCCAGTTCCGTCAGGCGGATCTTTGCGTATGGCGAGAGCCACTTCAGATATTCCCGGCAGCGGCTTTCCAGATATTTGTCCTTGAGCTTTCCGATACAGAGAATGTCAATCTGCATATAGTTCATTGATCACGCCTCCTCCCATGACGGTATCGCCGCTGTAAAAAACTGCCGACTGTCCCGGGGTCACTGCCCGTAGGGGCTGTTCAGGGAGGACCACACCGTCATGATATGCCGCCGGAACAGGCTTTGCGCGGTAACGGATCTGCACCATGCCGCTTTCCGGGACGGTGCCGCAAATGTCGATAAGGGAAAATTTCCGGCTGAAAAGATGTTCTTCGCTGGTGTCGAGGAGGATGTCTCCATCGGGACGGATCTCCCGGATGTAGGCCCGGCATCCCAGGGCGACTCCCATGCCTTTCCGCTGGCCGATGGTGTACTCATGGATTCCATGGTGGTGTCCCACGACTTTCCCCTGATGGAGAAACCGACCGGGGGCGGCGGGGAGAACGAAGAGTCTCCGCAGCGTTTCCCCGAAACTTTCCTCTTCGGCCATGAAGCACGCATCCTGACTGTCCGGGCGCCCGGCGGTGGGGAGGTCCAGTTCTGCGGCCAGATTCCGGACTGCCGTTTTCGGCATGCCGCCCACGGGAAAGAGGGTCCGGGCGAGGGTCTCCGGAGAAAGGCGGTAGAGAAAATAACTCTGATCCTTGACCGGGTCCACGCCGCGCTTGAGGTGCCCGTCCTCAATTCTTGCGTAATGGCCGGTCAGGACCGCATCTGCGCCAATGCGGTCGGCAAATTCCATGAGGGCGGCAAACTTGACCATGGGATTGCAGATGCAGCAGGGGTTCGGGGTGCGCCCCTGTATATAGGTTTCCGCTGCCGGGCGCAGGACCTTGTCGCGGAAACGGGGAAACTCCTCCAGCACGACATGTGGGATCCCCAGCTTGCCGCAGATGGCTCTCACGGCTTCCAGATCCGCTTCTCCGGAACAGCGCTGCATGGCAGAAAACTGCGGGTCCGGGTGTTTCATGGCCAGGGTCACGCCAATAACTTCGGCGCCGTTTTTCAGCGCCAGTGCGGCGGCGGTCGAGGAATCCACTCCGCCGGAAAGGGCGGCGGCGATCTTCATTTGCCGCTTTCCGGGACGAGGGAAAGTTTTCCCTCATCCAGTTCGACGCGGATGGATTTGGTCCCTTCCAGCAGTCCCTGCAGGATCAGTTCCGCCAGAGGATCCTCCAGAAACCGCTCCGCCGCCCGGCGCAGGGGTCTTGCACCGTATTCCGGCTCGCAGTTCTGCGTAATAAGATAATCTTTGACCTCCGGGCTCAGGATCAGCTCCAGCCCCTTGGCGGCGAGGCGGGTCTTGATCTTGCCAGCTTCAAGGTCGATAATGGCCAGCAGGTCCTCCCTGACCAGCTTGCGGAAGACGATCACTTCATCCAGCCGGTTCAGAAATTCCGGTTTGAAAAACTTCTTTGCCGTTTCCATCAGCCGGGCGCGCTGTTTTTCCAGGTCCAAGGCTTTCGAAGAACTGAAGCCCATGCCCTTGCTGCCCTTCACCAGCTGTTCGGCTCCCACATTGCTGGTCATGATGATGACCGTATTCCGGAAGTCGATCCGGCGGCCAAGGGAGTCGGTCAGCTGGCCCTCTTCGAGAATCTGCAGCAAAATATGCAGAACGTCCGGATGGGCTTTTTCGACTTCGTCAAAAAGCACCACCGAATAGGGGCGGCGGCGGATGCGCTCCGTCAGCTCTCCGCCTTCTTCGTGACCCACATATCCCGGAGGGGACCCCACCAGACGCGAAACATTGAATTTCTCCATGTATTCCGACATATCCACCTGAATGAGGGCATCGGCATCGCCGAACATGAATTCCGCCAGCGCCTTGGCCAGCAGCGTTTTGCCCACGCCGGTGGGACCGAGGAAGAGAAAGGACCCGATGGGACGCATGGGGCTCTTGAGATCCGCCCTGGAACGGCGGAGGGCACGGGAGATCACCGAAATGGCTTCCTGCTGGCCGATGACATTCTTGCCGAGAGCTTCCTCCATGTGCAGGAGTTTTCGGGTTTCCCCTTCCTGCAGGTCCTGCAGGGGGACGCCGGTCAGGCGGGACACGACCTCGGCCATGTTTTTCCGGGTGACTTCCGGGCAGTTTTGTGCAATGCGTTTCTGCCACGCACTGCGGACTTTTTCCAGCTGTTTTTTGAGCTCTCTTTCCAGATCCCGGCACCTGGCGGCATTTTCGAAATTCTGCTGATCGATGGCCTGCTCCTTCTGACGGGCGGCATCGGCGATCCGGTTTTCCAGATCCTGCGTGTCGGGAGGGGGATTGACGGTGTGAATGCGGACACTGGCTCCGGCCTCATCCATAATATCAATGGCCTTGTCCGGCAGATAACGGCCGGAGATGTACCTGTCGGAAAAACGCACTGCGGCTTCGATGGCACCGTCCGCATATTTGACGTGGTGGAATTTTTCATAGGTCCCGGCCAGCCCCTGCAGGATTTTTACCGCGTCTTCGACACACGGCGGGTTGACCATGACCGGCTGGAAACGGCGCTCCAGCGCGGCGTCCTTCTCAATGCCTTTGCGGTATTCGTCCAGCGTAGTGGCCCCCACGCACTGCAGTTCCCCCCGGGAAAGCGCGGGTTTGATGATGTTGGCCGCATCCATGGCTCCTTCGGCGCCGCCGGCGCCCACGATGGAGTGAAGTTCATCGATGAAGAGGATCACTTTCCGGGAATTGCGGACCTCGTCGATGACGGCCTTGATCCGTTCTTCGAACTGTCCCCTGTACTTGGTCCCGGCAACCATCAGGGGAAGGTCCAGTGCAAAAATCTTCTTGTCCCGGAGGATTTCCGGAACGGTTCCTGCGGCAATGGCCCGGGCAAGCCCCTCGAGGATGGCGGTTTTGCCCACGCCGGCTTCACCGATCAGGACCGGATTGTTTTTGGTCCGGCGGCAGAGGATCTGGATAACCCGGTCGATTTCATTCTGACGACCGATGACCGGATCGAGTTCCCCCTTGAACGCCAGTTCCGTCAAATCCCGTCCGAAGGCGTTCAAAGCCGGAAATTCTCCTGCCGGTCCGCCGGCGGGGGGGATTTCGCTGTCTCCTTCCGGCTGGCCGGGATTGCCCTGCGCGGAACCGGGAATGTAATCCGGGTCCAGTGCCTGCAGGATCTCTCTGCGCACCTTTTCCGGATCGACCTTCATATTGGCAAGGACCCTGGCGGCGGCACTCTGCCCATCGCGTAGAATGGCCAGGAGCAGATGTTCGGTACCGACAAAGTTGTAATTCATGCCCCTGGCTTCTGCGGCGGCAAGAACGATGATCTTTTTGAGCCGCGGGGTCAGGGGGAGGGCCCCCGCAGTTTTGGTGGCGCCGCCGGTGCCGACGACTTTTTCCACCTCAAAGCGCAGCGTATCCAGCTGGATCCCCATGGATTTCATGGCCTCTACAGCCACCCCTTCTCCCAGCGCCAGAATTCCAAGAAGCAGGTGTTCCGTGCCGATATAGTCATGGTTGAAGCGGTCCGCTTCCTGCCGGGCAAGGTCTATTGCCTGTCTGGCCCGCGGTGTCAGATTGACACCGAAATTTTTCGATTCATCCGCCATAAAGATCCCCCCGTAAAAAGATCAGAAATTTTGCGTTTTCCACAGTCAATTTCAAAAGTCACCGGCGAACGACAGGAGCAGCTCAGGACTGCGGCGGCTGGACTTTTGAAACAGACTCCCTCATAATATACTTCACCTCCGCCGTATTGCAAGGTGTACTTGGCGCACAAAACGGACGTGGAAAAATGTTCGGCCGGACAATCCGCTCCGGACGGATGCCCCTTTGAAATCAGGCTCTCTTTTTCCCGATGGCGATGGTCTGGCGGACATCCGCCCTTCCCTCCGCCCGGGGTGTAAGAACGCACAGTTGAATGTGATCGTTTTTAAGTTCACAGGAAACGACATCCCGGTGCGAAACACTCAGGATCGGAAACGGCAGTCCCGCCGGATCATCCGCTTCCAGCCAGATATGTTTGTGCATGTGCCCGCAGAGCATCAGATCCGGACGGATGCCGGCCTGCGCCAGAGGCTCCGTCATCTTCCGCTGCAGGAGCCATTTTCCCGCCAGGGGCGGAATGTGCATGAGTGCAATGCGGAACGGGGCGTTCCTGTATGCTGCGGAGGACACGACTTCCTGCAGAAAGTTCCTTTCTTCCTCAAACATGGCGGTGTTGCTGAAAATCCGGCGTTCCGGGGAATCGGCACTGTCATCTCCGCTGTCCAGCGCGATGAAAAACACATCCCCCAGAAGGAAGGTGTACCACGACCGCCCTCCGGGATGCCGCATGACCCGAAAATACTCCGCCGCATAGATACCCAGTTCCTCGTGGTTTCCGCGGACAAAGATCAGCGGCTTGTCCTGTCCAAAGCGCCGCTGAGTCTCCACCAGAGGATCGATCACCCCGGCAAAGATCCCTTCCGGACCGGGGGCATAACTCAGATTGTCCCCCAGCGAAATCATGCACGAAGCCTGCTTTGCTTCCGGCAGAAGCAGTGCTTTGCGCAGAAAATCCACATCGGAGTGAAGGTCTGTAAAAAGAAAGAACGAAAAGGGTTTTTCTGCCGCCGGCAAAGTGCGGAAAGTGTGGCGCGCTTCGTGCTTCACCACCTCTCCGGTGACCGGAAAAAGAGAAAACAGCTCGTACTCGTACTCCGTATCCGGTTTGAGGCCGGTGAGTTTGACAAAATGCATGGTTTCGCAGGGAAGAATACCGATGAGCCCGTCTCCGTCGGCCCGCAAAAAAGGTCCCGTACTGCCCTTTTCCCGGTAAGCCGCCCATGCGGCGACTTTTCCCGCCGTCTGAAAGTTGATGCAGAGGGAATCCCGGTCGGGAAAGGTGAGATAGGGACCGTGGATCACTTCATTGGCCGGGATCTCCCACCGGGTGCGGGCCGTTTCGAACTCCTCCCGGGTCATCCCTGCGAGGACGGTCTTCCCGGTACGGAAGGCCGCCGTATCCGCAAAAGATCCGAAGAGCAGTTCTCCGAAATTCGGGACCTCATGGTACTGCCGCCATACGCGGCTCCATACGATCCGCTCCTTCCTTTTCAGACTCTCCCGCACCAGATTGAAGCGCACCCCCCCCTCGGTCAGCGGCAGCAGTCCCGGTTCCAGCCGGAGTTCAGCACCCCAGCCGTCCGGCCGTGAAAAGACGGCGACCTCCCAGCGGTCCATGGAACCGGAACTGTCGAATCGCGAGCCGTCGATCCCGACAGCCAGCTGCAGCAGCCACGGATCAGGTTCCAGATTGCCGAAATGCAGTTCGGCCAGGTCCCCCTGCCACATGGAGGTGTAACCGGGGGGCAAATGCGTACGCAGTTCTTCCGGGTCTGCAAAAAAGAAACCGATCACCAGATGACGGGCACTGCGGAAAAGCGCCATCCGGCTCTTTGCCAGGGGCGTTCCCCCCTGGGGATACAAGACAAAATCCGATGCCGATGTCGCCATTTCCCATACCGGATCGGACATCCCGGTACCAAAGGAATAATCTTTTTCAATGAACGGAACAGACAAAGTTTTGCACCGCTCGTTGGCGGTATAAGATACAGCGGCTGATTTCATGATCCGGCTCCAGGTTGATTGCACATATTGTCCTGCAGTTAATATACATGCAGAACTGGTTTTTTAAATCAACTTTGCAGAAAATACAAACCGGAAAAACGTGATACAGTCACTCAGACCGGAAATGACCTCCGGCAGATGCTTTTACGGCTTACTCATTTTTCCTGAAGAACGCACTCTGCAGTTCCTCCTCTGTAAACATTCCGGCATCTTCCCCATCGGCATACAGGTACATTGCCGCACGATAAACGGTTTGTACCGCACTCAGCAGATAGTACAAAACAAGGAGAACCAGAATGGTTGCGCAAATGAGAACAGTTCCGGCAAAAGCCGATGTACAGGCACTGGAATCTCCAGTTGCGATCAGCATAAAGCCAGCAAGGAGCAGCGGAAGTCCGACCAGAAGTGCAAGCCAGTACAGAATCCCCAATCCTGCAAATCCGATGAGGGATTCGCCCCATGTTTTCCTGATGCTGACTGCAGATTTTTTCAACACGGTAAAAGGATTGACCAGTTCTGGATCCAGCGCAATGGCGGGTATGGAAAAACAGGAAACCACGGCCCATGCTGCGCCAATGAACTTGAATACGATCTTCCCGACAGCGCCGGATTTGTTTTCCATTCCTTTCAGAAGGATCCCCACGGTTGAGGCAAGCAGAGTCCACAGCAGCAATGCTTTCATACGTTTCATTGCCGTATGAAAGCCGCGGTTGACACTGGTGCTGCCGCCATGCAGTCCGATGAAAATTTCAGAAAAGAATGCCGTTGAACAGAAGTTGCTGACGAACATCACAAGAAAATAGGTGACAACCAGCAGGGCCGATTCAGCAGTTGATACTGTTGTTTGCGGATCATTGCCGTTCCCTGAAATTACTTCATTCGGGGAAAATACGATATACCCGATACTGCCGCCGCAGATCAAAACGATCAAAACGGCCATCGCTAAGCAGGAGATCACCGGAAAAACCAGCAGTTTTTTCTCCTTCATAAGCAGAGCAAACGATTTTTTGAAAATCGTCCGGCTTCTTTCTATTTTTCCCATAGATACCTTCTGATTTTATGTTACGGGTGATTTTTTTTCATGATTGCCGATTCACAGACATCCGGAAAACATGTGCCGGTCTTTTGAGATTCTGGTACAGTATTGTTCTCATCAATCGGTTTTTCCTTTGTTTTTCGGTAGTGTCCGAAGTTATGCACACATTTGATTCTAGGGTACCTCAAAAAATTCATTCCGGCGGCTTTCTGCCACTGGGGAAAGTCTGCAAAGCG
>DCGO01000106.1:10129-10662 GCA_002314605.1 Lentisphaeria bacterium UBA1776
CTCAAAATCCCATTTTGCATCTTTTTCCCCATTGTCTCGCAAATCCATCCGTTTGAATTTTTAGAGGTATCCTCTAATTGATCACAGATTCAACTGTGCTTTCAACCCTTAGCCGGAGCAAATCCGATCCGGTCTGCAGCTCCGGAGGAGCAGTGGCCGGATTTGCGAAGGCGTACCCGAATTTTCCATACTATACACCCATTTCGTAGAGTTTGCCAATATCCATATACTGGCGCATACCCCATTCGGTGGTGGAAATGTGTCTGAACCTCGCTCCGACCAGCATCATGGCCGAGTCCCGTCCGGAAAGCTTCCGACTACACGGGGGTGTCTGCGTATTTCTTTCATGATCCGCTCAAATATGACTGAGGTCAATCCCCGTGCTTCGCGGACCATTCCGTTTGTCAGCAAGTCGATCGGGATCCCGCTGGCGGGGCTGGTCGCTCTCTGCATGACGGGCAGAAAATTGAAGGCACTGGGCTTTAGCCATGAGGCAAAACTGTCCTATATTGGGTTCTTCGTCGGTTTGTGAA
>DCGO01000107.1 GCA_002314605.1 Lentisphaeria bacterium UBA1776
GCTGATGCTGAAGCATGTATATAGGGTGCCTCTAAAAATTCATTCCGGCGGCTTGCGGCCACCGGGGAAAGTCTGCAAAGCGTGACTTTTCGGCTGTTGCCACTTCGGGCAGCAGCCTCAAAATCCCATTTTGCATCTTTTTCCCCATTGTCTCGCAAATCCATCCGTTTGAATTTTTAGAAGTACCCTTAGAACAAATGGTGTGGACCCTTTCAAAAAGCGGAGTCGATTTTTACCTCAAAATCGAGTTGTGTCGAGAGAAGGGGATTTTTATCTTTCCAACAAGGTCACCGGCATTTGAGCCGGAGAGCGCTTCTGACTGCTGCCGCCCGGGGGCGGAAGGCTGCGGGAGGAACTCTCTTCAGATTTCCCTCTCTGGAGCCAGGATGACCCGGTCCCCGGTGCGTCATGCAAATTCCGGTACAGCCTTTACCGGTAAAGTTCGGAGATTTCCACCATGCGGTGTTCGCGGCGCGAAATTTCAGCCGCCTGCCCGATGGAGGTGGAGAGAAGCCCGTGCTCCGCCGTGGAATTGGGGATCGCTTCTCCCCGCAGAACCCGGCAGAACGTATCCACCAGCGACGGATCCGCGCCGCCGTGTCCGCCCTCCATTTCGCCGCCGACCCGGTAGGTCACGGATTCCCCGTCGCGACGCCAGCGGGGAGTGACCTTGATCGTGCGGTCGGTGAGACTGACCTCGGCAATTCCCCGGTCGCCCGCAATGGTGTAGATCCGGTCGCTCTTGCTGCCGATGAAGCACTCGAAGTGACTGGCTTTCAATCCGCCCTCGTATTCGACCATGGCGATGCCGTTGTCGTGATTGTCCTTGTCGCTCAGGTACATGCAGAGATTCTTGACATAACCGTCTTCCGCGACTTCCTCCGGACCCCACAGCTGAAGTTCCTCTCTGCTGAGTTCATATTTGTCCTTGCACCGGTCTTTGTAGTAACAGACCGAGCAGTCCGGTCCCGGTTTGTGCCCGGCTTCCTGCGGAAAGGGCAGCCCGTCGGGATTCAGAACGTTGACCGCGGCAAAGGAGGTCACACGCAGCGGTTTCGGAAAATCGAGGAGCCAGTTGAAAATATCGAAATCATGGCTGCCTTTGTGGATCCAGAGTCCGCCGGTATATTGGAAGAGCCGGTTCCAGCGGCTCATGTATGTCCGTCCGCCGTCGTAGAACTCCCGGTTTTCGCAGAGAAACACCTTGCCGAGAACCCCTTCGTCAATGATCTCTTTCAGGCGTTTCAGAACCGGATGATGCCGCAGATTGAATCCGATCATGACCGTTTTTCCGGTTTTTTCCGCCGTCCGGATGATGTCCTGGCAGTCTTTGACATTGGTCGCCAGAGGTTTGTCGATCAGCACATTCCAGCCGGAATTCAGGGCTTTCACGGCATATTCGTGATGGAAGCAGTCGGGCACCGTAATGATGACGCCGTCCAGTTTTTCCCTGGCGGCCATCTCTTCCACCGAAGTGTAGATCGCCGGATGGATCTGATAGATCTCCGCAGCTTTTTCCGCACGCTTCCGGTTGTTGTCGCAGTAGGCGGCGATCTCCGCATCTTCACGCTCTTTCAGCAAAGCGGTAAAACAGCCTGTTCCCCGGATCCCTGTACCGATGATTGCAATCCGTAATTTCTTTCCCATCACCATTTCTCCCGTGTTGGATTTTTGAAAACTCCTTGATTCAATATATCCCCTTTTGGCGGAAAATCAAGGATTATTTGTTAGAAATCTAACATTTAATTCCGTGCACAATCACGCTTCCGGCGGTTCTTCCGCAAGAGAGAAGGTCAGGTTTTTCACCATTTTGCGGAGTTCCGGCAGATCCGTAACGCCCAGAATTCCGGGGAGCATGCAGGAGAGCGGCCAGCGCGTGACTTCCTTGCGCACCATGGATTCCCACGACTCCGGACCGTGCTGCAGTTTCACCGCCAGAGGGATGTCGGACAATACCGCCGCAAGCAGCGCGGGGATGGTTCCCTGACCCTCAGCCATCAGAGTGATCTCTTTTACACCCCGCTCCTTCAGAAGTTCCAGCGCGCAGAGGATGTCCCGCACTTTGCCGCCCAGGACCGGCCGGTGAAGCATTATGCCGAGAGACGCATAATGGTAATCGTAGCGGTATTCCTCAAAGAATTTCCGGTCGAACTGGTCGCAGCCGGATGGGACCAGTTCGCCAATGCCGCGGACATCCAGTGCAAACAGACTTTCCCCCGCCTTCACGCGGATTTTCTGCGCCTCCGTTTCCCCGTCCAGATGGGGAATGTACAGAATGGCTTTTTCACAGGCGGGAATGTGGTAGGTGGAATCGCAGTTGCAGAGTTTCAGCATGCTCATCACCCGCCCGGGCTCGGTTTCCAGGGCGAAGCGGTTGACGGCGATGTATCTGTCATCATCCCGGTAGTGGATGCGCAGGACCCGGTAATAAGGCACATCGATCCTGCCGGTCTGCAGAATGTCCGCCAATTTTTTCCGCAATTCCGGTTTTGAACGTTTTCTGCGTCCGGAAACAAGCTTGCCGGCAAATTCATTGATAAATCCGGAAAGAGGCTTATTGCATTTCAGGTTTTTCACCAGGCCCTTCGGTGCGGCCCAGGTATCTTCTGCCGGCAGAGGTTTCAGCGACCCGTTTTCCCGGGGCGCTTTTTTTCTGCCGAATGCATGGAGATTGAAAAACGCATACATCTGTGCGCGATTGCCCCCGTGATACCCGTGACCGTCCGGCCCGATGAAGACCTTCACGTTGTCTCCGGCACCAAGCAGGGAATAAATTTTTTCCGCATCACCCCAGGCTTCCACGGTTCCCCGGGGATCGAAAAAGTCGTTTTTCTGCCCCATAATGAGGGTCGGACGGGGCGCCCGCGCGATTACGAAATCCGCCATATCGAGCCCGTATCGAAGGATATCCGGCGGCATCTGTTCCATGTCGGCCGGCAGTTCATTTTCCACCTCATGCCGCCAGGTCGTTACATAGCAGCTTGGCGCCGCCATGGTGAGCCGGTCATCCAGCGCATTGACAAACGTGGTCATCGTCCCGCCGCCGGAATTGCCGGTGAGGCCGATGCGGGTCCCGTCCACTTCCGGCAGTGTCTGCAGGTAGTCGATCCCCCGGATGGCGTCCCAGGCCCGCCATGCGCAGAAATATTCGCCGTCCAGATAAAGCTGTTTGCCCTGCATATTGTGGGCATTGCAGCAGTGAAGGGTGTATTTCCTGGTCAATGCGACGGAAAACTGGAGCCGCTCCCCCTGACTGACCGGATCGATCATCAGAACGACAAATCCCTGGGCGGCCAGATTGATCGCGCAGGTCTGGTAGGTCATGCTTGCCTTTCCCTCGCCAGCGTGTCCGCAGAGAAACAGGACCCCGGGGGCTTTTTTGACCTTGTCGGGAATAAAAAGCAATCCGGTCACGGGATATTCCGGCCGGCTGTAATAGACGATATTGCGTACCGCCATCCCCGGCATTTTGTGCTCGCCGGTCACCACGGGTTTCAGGGGGCACTTTCCGGTCGGGAGGTGAAATGCCTTCAGAATCTTTCTTCGCACATCCAGAACGTATGATTCGGCGGCTTTCCGGGTCTTTATTTTTGCCAGGCGGGCCTTCCGTTCCGCATGGATCTTCCGGATCTCATCCACATAATAGTCCTGAACAGCGTTTCCGTACAGCATGGTCCCGATCTCCCTGATATGACGCATTTTCAAATACGATGCATCCCAATATAGCATTCAGCGGATGAAATGCAAGCAGATGCACCATGACGTCACGCTCCTGCGGCTCTTTACGGCGGAAACGCCGGTCAGAATCAGTTTTTTGCCGGAAACGGCATATTTTTCATGTCACGGAATCAGAAACATCCGGAGATTTTTTTGCAGAGATGTGATTGCGTTTTTTCCGGTTCGTGGTACATTATGAAAAAGCGGAATCAGGGAAATACGGAATCATGTTTGTCGATAAAGCGACCATTACGGTAAAAGCCGGTGACGGCGGCCACGGCTGCTGCAGTTTCCGGCGTGAGAAGTACATCGCCAAGGGCGGTCCGGACGGCGGAGACGGCGGCGGGGGGGGGCATGTGATCCTCCGTGCCACCACTTCCCAGCAGAGTCTGCAGGACCTTTTGTACAACCGTCATTACGCCGCGCCGAACGGCCCCAACGGCAAGGGCAAGGACATGCACGGGCGCAAGGCTCCGGATGTGGAACTGGCCGTCCCGGTGGGGACCCTCGTTTACGACCGGGGGACCGGCGAACTCCTGACCGACCTGAATGCCGATGAAATGACTTTTATCGTGGCCAAAGGCGGCCGGGGAGGGCGGGGCAATGCCCGGTTTCTCTCCAATTTCAACCGCGCTCCCCGCAATTCCGAACCGGGGGAGCCGGGGGAGGAGCGGGAGGTCTTTCTGGAACTCAAGACCATTGCCGACGCAGGACTGGTGGGCTATCCCAATGCGGGAAAATCCACTCTGCTCCGGGCCATTTCCTCCGCCCGGCCGAAAGTCGCGGCCTATCCCTTCACCACACTGCATCCCAATGTGGGGGTGGTGGAGTACCCGGATTTCGCCCGGCTCACAGTGGCGGACATTCCCGGTCTCATTGAGGGGGCCCATGCCAATGTGGGGCTGGGGCACGCCTTCCTCAAGCATATTGAGCGCACGCATCTCCTGGTCTTCGTGCTGGATATGGCGGGGATGGACGGGCGGCTGCCGTGGGAGGATCTGCGCCACCTGCGGGAGGAGCTGGAACTGTACATGAAGGGCCTATCCAAACGGCCGGCTGTCATTGCCGCCAACAAGATGGACCTTCCCGGCGCGGCGGAAAATCTGGAACTTCTCCGGGAAGAACTTTCCAGCGAAGTCATTGAGATCCTGCCGATTTCGGCGGATCAGGGCAAACTGGGGGACCTGCCGGCTCTCCTCCGGGAAAAGGTGGAAGCCGTCAAGGACCGGCTGGAAACCATGCCGCAGTAAAGCACGGAACTTCATTCAGAGAAACTCATGCGCGAAATCATGGAACAACTGCAGAAAATCGTTGCCGGACGCTTCGCATCGGCAGCGTCCTGTCATGATTTGGACCACACCATGCGGGTGACGGCCAATGCGTTGATGCTCTGCCGGGACCTGCCGGAGGCGGATGCCTGCATCGTCCACATGGCGGCGCTGCTTCACGATGTGGCCCGGGGCGAGGAGGACCGCCGCCGGGGCGAAGTCGATCATGCGGTGCTGGGGGCGGCCATGGTCCCGGAGATCCTGCGGGCCTTTGACCTTCCGGGAGATACGGTGGCAAAGGTCGCGGCTGCAGTCCGGACCCACCGTTACCGGAACAGCGACCGGCCGGAAAGTCTTGAGGCGAAAATCGTTTTTGACGCCGACAAGCTGGATTCCCTGGGCGCCGTGGGGATCGGCCGGGCATTTCTTTTTGCGGGTCACGCAAACGCCCGTCTGCACAACGATGAAAAAACCGCTCTGGCCGCGTCATCATACAGCCGGGAGGATACGGCGTACCGCGAATATCTGGTGAAACTCCGGAAACTTCCGGACACCATGCTGACCTGCCCGGGACGGGCCATGGCCCGGGAACGGGCGGCATTTATGGATGTTTTTTTTGAGCGGTTGAATCAGGAAACGTGTTTGAAATATCAAAATTGAGGAGAGCATTTTATGAAACTGGAGTGTCCCTACTGCTGGCAGCATTATGAGATTGAAAAAAGCGACATGGACCGGGAATTGGTGTGCATCAATTGCGAGCAGACTTTCCGGGTCCAGGACGCCATGATCATCGACAATTCCCCGCTCCGCAAATACAGGATGCTGATGGTGATCGGCGGACTGGTGCTGGTCATTCTCCTGCTGGGAGGCTTCAATCTGTACTGCTGGCACCGGCTCTCTTCCCGGCCGGCTGAACCTGCGATCCCTGCTGCGGCCCCGGCGGCGTCTTCGTCGTCGGCATCGGCGGATATGCAGACCTCCATTGCCCCATTGTACCAGTCGATCAAAAACCTTCAGCGTTCCCAGGAGAAACTTCAGCAGGAAAATGCGGCTCTCGTCAAACGCTGCAGCGAATTTACCGTGCGCCTTGATAAAGCGGAAAAACAGAATTCCGCCAGCGCCGGGGTCGAACGGGTGGCCGCCATGGAGGAAGGGCTCAATACCCTCTCCATCAAAATCGAGGCCGTCAATGCCCAGTTGAAACTTCAGGAAGAAAATCACCGGCAGTTCATGTCGGAACTGATGGAACTGCGCAAGAAAGCGTCGGAACTGGATGTGTCAGACCGGCTGCTCCGTCTGGAGCGGAAGGCCGGCAGCTTTGATCTGGCTCCCGTCAACCGCAAGATTGAAAAACTCTCCGCCATTGTCGATGCCATGCGGCTGGTCCACTGAGCCGGAGTTTGCGGAGGATTTCCCGAACCGGGTTTTGCAGACGCGACGGATCTTTTGCTGCAGGGAGAGGTTCCCGCCCGAAACAGCATGTACAGCATGCAGCGTTTTTTTCCCGGTGCTATAGATACTGACAGAAGGAAAGGCGATCAGTGTTGACTGCCTGGAGTGCAGGTAATATTCAGAAGTTCCAGCAGTTTCGGGATGGCGCTTTCAAAATCCACTCCGTACCAGTTGTGATCCGGGTGCGCCAAAGTGCAGCGCATGGCTTCCACCGTGTAATCCACGGCAGTCTGCAGCGCCGTTTCCAGATCCTGACCGCGCATCAGCCCCGCAAAACATGCACTGGCAAAAACGTCGCCGGTCCCGTGAAAGGAGACGGGCAGCAGCTCGCTGGAACATGTGATGAGCTCCCCTGTAGTCTGATTCAGTGCGGCCACGCCGCATCGGCCTGGTTCCAGGGAGACCCCTGTCAGTACTGCGGTCCCGCACCCCAGTCCGGTGAGGCGTTTCAAAAGCTCCCGGATGTCCTCTTCCGTATATCCCGGTTCAAGGTACGGTTCATCGAGCATGAACGCCGCTTCCGTCAGATTGGGGACGATCATATCCGCCTTGCCGCAAAGTTTCCCCATTCTCCGGGCAAATGCCCCGTCGAATCCCACATAAAGTTTCCCGTTGTCCCCCATGGCCGGATCCACAAAACGAAGCATGCCCGGGTGCTGGAAATCCGCAAAAACCTGTTCCACCAGCTGCATTTGCCGGAAGGACCCCAGATATCCGGTGTAGAGCCCGTCAAAGGTGATCTGCTGATTTTTCCAATGCTCCGTGACCGGCCGGATATCGTCGGTAAGATCCCGGAAAGTGAACCCCGGAAAGGCCGTATGAGCAGACAGTACTGCCGTCGGCAGAATAACCGTTTCCAGTCCCGCAGCGGAAAGGATCGGCAGCGCCACCGTGAGGGAACACTTGCCGACACAGGATATATCCTGAATGGAAAGCACGCGTTTCATCAGATCATCTCCTCCGGGTTTTGTACGCATATCGGAATGGTAATATACTGCGGAAACTCATTTTTTCAAGTCTTTTCGTGCCGGGGAAGCCCCGAAAAATGTTTCAGCAAAGCGGCAAAACCGGACCGGAACCGGTCGGGCGCTCATCGCAGCAGCGGAGGATCAGAAGGTTCAGAAAAAAATTCTGCGCCGACCGGAGATCTCCCGGCGGAAATCGCGGATATTCCGCCGGGTCCAGGCCGGTCAGCACGCAGTACATGATTTTGCCGAGAGCGTAAATATCCGCTTTTTCCGCCGTACACTCCACGGGGGGATGGAACCCGCATGTTCCGGAGCTGGAGAGCCGGTACAGGGGGGCGATCAGTCCCGGATCGGCAATGACCGGCTGGCGGCGGATAAAAAGCAGATTGCCTGGTTTCAGGTCCCGGTGCGCCAGCCCGGCATCGTGGAGGGCGGCGATTCCGGAAGCAATTTTCGCCTCTTCGTCGTTTTATGGAAAAACACGCTTAAATTCCGTCATTGACACGTTTGTT
>DCGO01000091.1:0-9883 GCA_002314605.1 Lentisphaeria bacterium UBA1776
TTAACAAAACTTTTGAAATTACCTCAGAGGAAAAGAAGATGAACTGGTTTACGGATTCCCGTTTCGGGATGTTCATTCACTGGGGGCTTTATTCCGTTGCCGGAGGGCAATGGAACGGTATGGAAACTCCATGGGTCTCCGAATGGCTTATGCGGAAATTCCGTATCCCCCGCAAGGAATACGCCAGATTGACGGAGAAGTTCAATCCTGTGAATTTCGATGCGGACAAGTGGATGCGTACCGCTGCCGAAGCAGGAATGAAGTACATGGTCATTACCAGCAAGCACCATGACGGGTTTGCCATGTTTGATTCCAGCTGGGACGATTACAATATCGTGAAAGCCACGCCTTTCAGGCGGGATCCCCTGAAAGAACTTGCGGAAGCCGCTCAAAAATACGGCGTCCGGCTTGGTTTTTACTATTCCCACGAACAGGACTGGTACGAACCGGGAGCCTACGGGAATTTCTGGGATTTTACCAAAGAACAGCGTTCTCCTGAAGCCTTTGACGCCTATCTGAACGGCAAGGTCCGTCATCAGGTGCGGGAACTCCTGACCAACTACGGGCCGGTTGCCATCATCTGGTTCGATACTCCTCACATCATCACGCCGGAACAGAGTTCCTCCCTGCGCCAATTTGTCCGGGATCTGGCGCCGGAGTGTCTCGTGAACAGCCGTCTCGGCGGCGAAAAGGACTGGGACTATGAGTCTCTGGGGGACAATCAGCCGCCGTACCGGCGGTTCATCCGTCCCGCCGAAGGCATCGGCACCATGAATGAGAGCTGGGGATACAAGCCCTTCGATCACGGGTACCGCACCCCGTCGGAGGTTCTGCAGGTCATGGCCCGTCTGGCGGCCAGCAATGCGAATTTCATGCTCAATGTCGGTCCCGACGGAACCGGGGCCTTTCCGCCGGAAGCCCGGAAGATCCTTGGTGAAGTCGGAGAATTTCTGAAGCGGAACGGGGAAGCCCTTTACGGGACCCATGATCTCGGGCTTGTGTATCCCGACAACCGCTGGGGGTATGTCACCTGCAAAGAAAACAGGATCTATTTCTGGTGTTTCCGCAACCCCGGGGAACTGCGTTTCTACGGAGTGCGGAACAAGATCATATCGGTCGGGATCCTCGGCGGCCCGGCGGTGCCCTTCCGGCAGGACGCCAATCCGGAATACGATTATTACCGGATGGTTCTGGAGGTGCCGGAAGACTTCCTGGAACCTTTCATCCTCCGGGTGGAATGCGTTGGCGGAATCGACTGCTGTGCAGAAGCTTACAGCGCCGGAGTGAGTGAGCCATAGCCCGGCATTGCAATACATGTCTCTTCGCTGATTGCGGATGCCGTTCCTTCCGGTTCACGGACGGTCAAACTTCAGGACCAGATACCCGCAGTCGTCACCTGACTGAAAAGAGATCCCCTCCTTTTCCGCAACGCCGGAAAATCCGGGTTTCACGGAAGAAGTCTTTTCCAGAACGGTGATTTTCTGTCCGGTCAGGAACTGAGGCAGCTTTACGGTCTTGTGCGGCATCTTCCTGAAGAAACCCATATACAGGACCCAGGAATCCAGCTCCTTATGCAGATACATGACAGGGATGTCGGGATCGGCCGCAGGATCGAAATACTGCTTGTAGGAGATCGTGCGGACTTTCGTCCCCGGAGCGGCATTGCTCACCTGATAAGCGTAGGGATAAAGTTTTTTCGAGGAATAGAGGTGATACATCACTTCCCGCTCCGCCTTGCGGCCCCCCCTGGCGGTACAGCCGTCAAAGAGCGAATAGCCGAGGGCAAGACCGTACTGATACTTTCCCCTGCCGGTCAGCATCACGAAACGGTCGGGAGGATCGGCTGGATCAAGACAATCCTTTGCGGTGAAGTAATACCCGGCATTCAGGACATGCGGCAAGGACGCTATCCGGCGGAAGTCGAAAGAAAGGGTTTTCTGCGGATCTTCCGTATCGAGGAACCGGATCTTTTTCACTTTGGGGATGTACAGATCTTCCACGGCGTCATCGAAATATTTTCCGTTGTATCCGCCATCGTCCACGCGGGGGGCAATACCGCCCTTCCACGGGTACATCTGCTCCAGCTGTTTCCCTGAAATTCCAGCGGCGTGCCAGGTGGTTGTCCGCTCCAGCACCTGTGCCCCGTGAATCTGAAAACGGTAGCGATTCTCGACGGTCATCAATGCAGGGATCCGGTTGTACCATCCGGGAGCCCGATCTGCAAACATCATGCTCCACTCCTGGGTGAAGAAGCGGCTATGTTCCGGACCGGGATTTTCGGCCAGAAAACGCATCAGACTCCCGGGAGAAAGGACATCGTGGAAAAAACGGTATTCCAGAAAAGCGCACTCGCGCACCTCTTTCTCTGGAAGCACCTCTTTCCCGTCCAGCAGAAATTCGCAGACCGTGATGCGGTTCGTCGGATACATCTGGCCGCTCTTTTCCGAAACGATCTTCAGCGGCTGCCCGTCGGGGCGGCGGAGGACTTTTCCTGCGCTTGACGGGAAATCCGGTCTGCCGTCGGTCCCGCGGTTGTCCGGGTGGATCAGCAACTCGTCTTTGAGGAGAGTTGCCGGATCGCAGACGAGGCGCCAGATGTTTCCCTTTCCGTCCCGCAACGCTTTCCCCGTATCTGCGGCGCTGAATCCGTGTCCGGGGACCTTGACGCGCCTCAGAAACGCCGATCCGTGATTCCCGCTGAGGGGACCGTAACCGTCCAGGATCGTGGCCGGATATTCATCTCCGGTACGGTGAAGACAGAAATACGCATCGTATTGGCGGATATCGGCACCTTTGGGGAGCAGCCAGGCGCTTTCGCTGCCGTAATCGGAGATCCGGCGGACAATATCCAGTTCCGGGGAATAATAACTTCGGATGCAGCAGCTCAGTCCATCCCGGTAAACCGTGATTTTTTCCGCATGAAACCCCGCTTCAGGTTCCATTTTCCCGGCAGCACAGCCGCTGCCGAAAACGGTCCCCGCAAAACAGCCGGCTGCAAGCGTTCCATGAATCACTGTTTTTCCCAATTTCCGTCCCTTTCTTTCAGCAGGCGGAATCCCTGTCGTTTTTCATTCCACTTCCGTCAAATATATCACCAAAAACAAAAAATAAAAGAGCCTCGGCTCTTTTCGGACCGGTTTCGGAAATCCGGCCTGACGCGGCCGGATTCTGAAACCGGATGGACGGCGGGTTTTCCTTTCGCTCTGCAGAAGACGGGAGTTTCAGAGAAACTCTTTTTCGTACTTTTCCCGTCTTTCCTTGAATTTCGCCAGATTTTCGGCGGAAATTTCGATCTTCCCGAGCACGCTGGGATACGGATATCCTTCCTTGTGCCGTGCGGGATCCGGATTCCATTCGTCATCCCGGTAGTTGTCACGCACTTCCTTCCGGCGGAAATCGGGGATCTCCATGGGAGCGCCCTTTGCCAGAGCGGACCGGTAACCCTGGATCCCCACCGCCGTCATGGCAACGGCCTTATAGACGTCGATCATCGGCTCGGAACCTTCCTCGATGGCTTTCCGGAAAAAGTAGCTGTCGAAGTAATCCCCGCCGCCATGGCCGAAATTGGCGGCATCCGGAAATTCCGCAGGGAATCGCAGTTCATAGAAAACGTCTTTGGGGGTATCCCGGGGGAAGTCGATACCGGGCTCCTTGTGAACCCTCAGCCGCTTGTCTCCCTGAGTGATTTCCAGGGACCCTCGATTGCCGCAGATACGGAACCGGTTTCCGTGGTCGCGGAATCCGCTGCAGGGCAGGATCTTCACCAGCGCGCCATTGTTCATGGTGCACATCAGTACGGACATGGCGTCCGTGACTTTTATCCCGCCGTCTTCGTAAACGGGGTCGTCAAAATCGTGGGTCACGATCAGGCCGTTCACCTGCACCGGGGTGGCCCCGGTGATCATCATGACCGGCCCCATGGAGTGGGTGCAGTAATAGGTGGCGGGGAGCCAGGCTCGCCAGTGCGCGGGCCTGTTGCAGAGCGCCACCCTTTCCATGGAAGTCATGGGGTGAATGTATTCGCCTTCCCCGTAAAGGAATCTCCCGACTTCAGCATGGCACCGAAGATGTAGAGGAGGAAAATCCGGTCAGACCTTTTTTCCCGGCGGAATTTTTCATCGTTCCGAAGAGAATGGCCAGAACCCCCGTCCGCTGTCAGGAGAATTTCATGCAATGGAGCAAATTCAGGGAACCTTGTGAGCCAGACAAGAAACGTGAAAAAGGCTCCGTTCAGGGCAAAAAAGGTATAAATCCGCTCCCGGTCCGCCGGAGCCTTGGCGAAGAGGATTCCCACCGCAGTCCAGGTAAGCCCGGTCAGCAGAAGCAGGAGGATGGTCGCAAGCATGTGATGCGTCCTTCAGCCGCACTCCGGGTCCGGCCGGAGTGCGGAGAATGGTTTTAACGCAGTCCTCCCCATTTTTCCGGACGGGCAAAGGAGCCGACGCCCACCGGATACAGGGCCGAGACTTCCGGGGGTTCCTTTGCAGACATGTTTCCGGCCCGGCGGGAGCGGAAAATATCGATTCCCCAAGTGCATTCCCGGGAGGGCCCCAGTTTGCCGAAGTCGGCAGTGGGAATTTTGACGACCGCTTCCCAGCGGTTGTCATACTTTTTCACCGCCGTCTGAACTCCCGGGGTCCAGAGAAGAGGCAGCGTATCCCGACCGATGATGGTCTGGTCTGTGGAGCGGTCCCATACGGCGCCGTTGGCATTGACGGCGATGTGGAAGAAACTGCGTTCCGGCGTGTTCAGAAATATTTCCACCAGATCGTCGTTCCAGATCCCGGGCTGGTCGTTTGCGCTGCATCCGGCTTTCAGCTTCGTCATTTGGGATTCTTCACAGATAATGCCGATCAGGAGATGCTTCCGGTCCCGGGTGATGCCGAACCCTGCCCGGGTTCCGTTGACGGTGACTTTTTTACGGCTTTTGTTATCCCGGAAAACATGGAGTTTCGGGAAAAGTTTTTCGATGGGAGTGTGGATATCCGCCCCGGCGGGGAGCCGGTAGAGGCGATACACCGGACCGGTACGTTTGAGTGAAGCAAAAAGTTTTTTGAGGGGCTCGATCTCAAGCTTCAATGCATCAATCCGGCGGCGGTACACGGAGTTTTCGGGGGTTTTCACCAGCGCCGCCTCCAAAAGACGGAAATACTCCGCAATATCGTTTTCCTTCAGAAATCCCGAGGTGGGCGTAACGCTTCGGGACTCCTGACGGGACCACACCTTTTCGGCATACTCGTGAAAAGCTTTCATCTCTGCGGCTGCAGGTCCGAAATAAAGCCTGTAATACTCGTCCAGCAAAGTCTGCATATCAAGATCAGGGTCCCAGAAAAGCTTCATCTGGATGTACATCATGAGGTGCATCAGCGGTACGTTCCAGCGGGAGATTTCATCCTTGTGCTTCGACTTGTCGTTGATGACCTCGATGAATTTCCCGTAGCAGTAGGGCCGGATGAATTTCATCTCCTTCTGCAATGCCTTGCCGAAAAAGGCCGGATACGGCGGGGAGCCCCGGAATTTGGTGTGCAGGAAATGGTCCCAGTAGCGGATCTTTTTGCCGTGATTGTGTTCGACCCACGGGAGATGCTCCCTGCGGATCAGAGGCTCCGTGGAATTCAGTACCCACAAGGCGGAACAGGGGGTAAGGATAAGGGGAGTCAGAATATTGTCCGGATCATCCTCCGCAAAATTGGTTGGCAGCGTATTGTTGTAGTGTTTCCAGTGATAAAAGGTGACCTGAGGGTGGCTCTTCTTCAGCTCCCCGGCAACATAGCAGCTGAATTCCCAGAGCATGTTGGCCTTGATCTGCCAGAGGTCCCGTGTGTTCCATTTTTTCTGATAAACCGGCAGGTCCCGGTAATCAATGTAGGTGGTCCCGTCCGGGGTCCCCACGGAAATGGCCTTGAGCCCGGGAGAAGCGTCCAGCACCTTGCGGCAGTAGAGGACACAGGCGTCCCGGAAAGCCTGATTGCTGAAGCGGGGGTAGCCCAATTCCGTCATGATCTTGCCGGGATACCGCTTTCCGGGCTTCTCGCAGGCCAGAAATTCCGGGTGATTCTCCAGTTGCAGAACATCCCCGAAAACATCCTGGCTATTGTGCTGATAAATAGCCGGATAAGAAGTCCCTCCCATCAGCCGTTTGAGCCACAGCGCCCCCCCCGGGTTCTTACTCCGGAAGACCGCCGTACTGGTGAAGACGCGATAGGAAAAAGCAGCTTCCCTGGTGATCCTCTGAGGCTCAAAAGAGAGGCAGTCCCTTTTCGGCAGGACGGTCCCGTCCTCGTATGGAGCATAAAAACGGACCCCTGCTTTTTCCAGCAAAGCGGAGACGGCGTACCACGCACCGATGTCGTCGTGGACAAAGATTTTCAGCGCGGGGATGTAGATCCCGAACCCGTTCTCAATATACCCGGTCATGAAATACTGATCGTTCCCAACATAGTCCCACCACGCTTTCGTCCTCTTCGATGGAAAAGCTGCGGGCTTCTTTTTCCCCGTGCGGAGATAGATGGCATCCGGGGTATCCACCGCATAGGGAAAGGGCCTGCCCGTCACCAGTTTTCCGGCGAGGATCAGGTGATCCTTACCGACCACGATATCGTATCCGGAATTCTGAAACGCGGGAAGTTTGTAGCCCAGAGATCCGGTGAACTTGTTTTCCCCCACAAAAACATGCTGTCTGAAGGCGTTTCCTGGAGCGTTCACGATGGGGAGTTCCGCCCCTGTCATCTCTTTCACAAAAAACTGCAGATCTTCCGCCGCCCGTTTTTCTCCCTCGTGGGCACTGGCCGCCACCACGATATCCGCTTCCGGACGGCCGTTTTTCACCAAATCAAACCCCTGCAGCGGCAGAACTGCAAACACCCCGATACACCACAAAAGAATCTTTTCCCACATCATACCATCTCCTTTTGTTGAAGTTGTGTTGTTATTTTGTCTGGGCGGAAATTTTCGCCCGGCCCCGGCTCATGCCGTAAAAGGGCTCCGCCGCATCGTAATTCTGACCATGGGCCATGGCAAGACCCTTGATGTCTTTTCCTTCCGCATGGCCGTCCGCATAGACCCCATTGGCCTTGTTTCCGTGCTTGAAATAGACGAATCCGCTGCCGGAATCCCAGTTCCGCACCTGCTCACACTGCCGTCCCGCCACCCACGTCCCGGATGTGGCGAACCCCGAACTGTCGATGGCCAGCGCCGACATGGAGGGTTTCGACAGTTTCTTGATGCTGACGGCACAGCCCGATTCCCCGTAACAGGTGACCGCACTGGGCGGCAGGGTGATCATGAACCGGGTGAAATTAGACGTTTTTGAGGTTGCAGTCGTAGCATAAGTTATGGGGTATTTTTCCCTATTGGAGAGCCAGGCGGAGTCTTCCCCGCTCAGGTCCGGACAGTAGCATGAATTGAACTGCAGGACGCCCAGACCCCGCGGCATCCCGACACTGTTGAAATATGGGGTCCGGACGCGGTTATTCCCGTCGAGATTGCTCCAGACGCTGTAAACGGAATCCCCCGGGATCCATCCGGAACAGTCGTTGGCGTACATCCCCATGACCGCGCCGATCTGCTTGAGATTGTTGAGGCATCCGGCATTTTTCGCTGTCAGCCTCGCCTTGTTCAGCGACGGCAAAAGCAATCCCGCCAGAATGGCGATGATGGCCACCACCACCAGCAGTTCGATCAAAGTGAAACGCTGATTGAATTGCTGTGACGAAATGGGGAGACCGGAGGATGCGCAATGCTTTTTCTCCATTTTGAACTCCTTTTTTACGGACTCGAACCTTGAAACCTTCAACCTTCAATCTCAAACTGTCTGCACGGCTTTGCCACGCCGGTTCCCTGCCAGCTCCCCGGTAAGTTCCCCGGCACCGGCATCAAG
This sequence comes from Lentisphaeria bacterium UBA1776, assembly GCA_002314605.1. Lineage (GTDB taxonomy): Bacteria > Verrucomicrobiota > Lentisphaeria > Victivallales > Victivallaceae > UBA1776. The sequence goes on from DCGO01000091.1 coordinate 7,880, forward strand.
GAGAGCATGAACGATGAACCCTTCCGCCGCCTCAACCCCGAACTTTTTGCCGAACTCCAGAACGTCCCCGGTACACGCTTCCGCGAAGATCCCCGCCGACTGGCACTTGTGCATGGCCAGAGCCATCCGCTTTTCCCGGAGCCACTGGCCGGAAATATCAATGTACGTTTCCGGTTCCGCGAGGAAAGGGGAGGCTTCGGCACTGTGGCGGCCGGATGCAAAAAGAAGGGAGCCTTGAAACCCCTTCTTCTGTGCCGCGTGAAACGCCTGGATCACCAGCCACGCCGTACCGGTGTGTTCCGGGTTCTCGTCCACCACGGCGTGGGTGAAGATCACTTCCGGCTGCCGTTCCAGGATGAGTTTTTCCAGTCCGCCGGCACAGCCGGCGTAATCGTTGGCGGTGACGATGGAGGGGAAGTTTTCCGGCACGGCTTCCGGACGGGGATTGCCGTAACGGAGGTCGATTTTTTCCTCATGATCGTTGTAATAGTGCCGCTGGGGGAAATCCAGATGGACCGCAGTGGTCCCGTAGCACTCCCGCGCGGCCTGATCGGCCTCCAGCTTCCGCTGTCTGATCATGACATGCCATGGGACTTTGTCCGCCTTCAGGGTGCCGTCCGGCTTGAGAGTGCACCACTCCCCGGACATATTGTTGGTGGACATGATGTAGCTTACACTGTACCCAGCTGCCTTGTACTTGGCCAGGGTACCCCCGCAATGCAGTTCCACATCATCGGCATGGGCATAGACTGCCATGACGGATTTTGCCATCGTTTCAACCTCGCTTTCATTCGTTCATGCAATTGTGTTCTATAACTCTTTTCGTATTGTACACGGCTTATTGTATTTGTCAAGTCCCGATCCATGAAATTTCCGGAAAAAATCAGCGGAGCGCCAATTCCGGGATCGCCCGGGAACTCATGCCCTGAATGAATGCCGGGAACCGGGTGAGATCTTCACACGCCAATCCAAGAAGGACCCGAACAGCCTCTCTCCCAAGTTCAAAATATTCCGGTCGGTAATAGGTGATGGAGGGATAGAAGTTGGCAAAGGTATAACCCGAAGCGAAGGCGATGATCTCGAAATCTTTGCCGGGCGTCTGGTGCAGTGCCGCGGCGTGGCGGTAAACCGGCTCCATCGCCGAAGTGTTGTAGGCGTAGATCAGGCGGTCTCGCACCGGTTTGAAGAGAAGATCCCGCTGTTTCGGGTCGTGAAAGTCGATTTTCCGGACCGTGCCGATCTCCTGCTGCTGCAGACTGCAGATCAGGGTCTTCAGCTTGTCCGGCGTGACCTTCGACTCCTCTTTGCTCCCGAAGGGGGTCAATATATCCACCGAAGTGTATCCGGCCATCCGGATCTGTGCGGCGATCCGGTCAAAGACCGGAGCACAGGGCAGCGCGATCTCGCCGGCGGGCGTCCTGTCCTTCACATTCGAAGAGATCCGGAGCACCCGCTTCGGATGTTTCCGGCACAATTCCTGAAAGAGTGCGGGCAGGATCTCCCCAAAAAAAATGACCCCGTCATAGGGTTCCAGCTGAGACGCCCGCCGTCCGGACGGACCGTCTTTTTCGAAATGCAGGAATTTCACCCGGATATTCTGATCAACCGCCTCCTGCCGGATCCCGTGGAGGATGTCCGTCATGATTCCCCAGGATTCGTAGGAGAATTCCAGAAGTTCAATGAGGCTCGTATCGTACAGCACGGCAAAGGAACGCTTCTTGCCGCCGGTGGAAAAAAATTCCGGCGAAACAAACGTCCCCCGGGTGGGGTGGATAAAGACGATCCCCTCTTTTCCCAGCGTCTGCAGTGCCTGCCGGGCGGTGATCATGCAGACATCGTACATCTCGCCGATCTTCCTGCAGCCGGGCAGCCGCTTGTTCAGTGTGAATTTCCCGGCGGAAATATCCTTCCTCAGCTTGTCCGCGATCAACTGATAAGCGTATTTTTTTCCCGTCATCATGCTCTCTCTTTCGGTTTAGGATACCTCTAAAAATTCATTCCGGC
>DCGO01000091.1:9967-16376 GCA_002314605.1 Lentisphaeria bacterium UBA1776
CTCAAAATCCCATTTTGCATCTTTTTCCCCATTGTCTCGCAAATCCATCCGTTTGAATTTTTAGAGGTACCCTTTACAGTGATTCCGCCAGTTCCTTCAGAATGCCAGCATACGTTTCAAAGGATGAGATCTTTGCCCGCTCCCCTCTGGCATGCAGTCCCTCGTATTCGATCCCGAACATGGCAATGGGAACATGGCAAGGCAGGAACCAGCAGGCATCGGTGGCCCCGTGCATCCGGGCAAACCCCGCCGCTTTCCCGGTGTGCTTTCCGATGATCGAAGCAAGGAGCTGCAGTTCCGGTTGATCGCTGTCCAGCGCCACCGGAGGGCGCCCCCCCCCGTGACGGTTACTTCCAGACCGGTGACTTTTTTGACCAGATCGATGATCTCCTGCCGCTCCTCCTCCCGGACCAGCCGGAAATGCAGCCGCATGGAGGCGGATTCCGGGATCTGGTTCACCACCGGGCTCCCCTGCAGAACCGTGGCGGCCATGGATTTTTTCCAGCTCTCTTCCGCCGTGGGATTATGCCACAATTTTTTGAGGCGCATATACCCCTCGATCAACTTGTCCACCGGGTTGTCCGCCAGCCACGGTGTAGAAGAGTGTCCCCCTTTGCCGTGAGCGGTGATCTGCAGTCCCAGCGTGCCCTTTTGCGCGTAAGTGATCTGATCGTTATCCCAGTGATCCATCACGCAGATCATTTTCCGGGCGCCGTACCCCTGTTCCACCATGTAGCGCGACGTTTTCCCGCCGGTTTCCTCGTCGGTGGAGAAAACCGCCCCGGCGGAAACATGTTTATCCAGTCCGCACAGGGCTTTGGCGATGCAGACCGCGTTGCCGATGCAGTCGCCGGCCCCCCGCCCCGTGATCCAGCCGTCCCGGATCACCGGCTCGAACTGCCCATCTTCCGAGGGAGGGACCACGTCCAGATGAGCGTTCAAAAGGAGTTCCGGCGTCTTTTCCTCCTGTACCGAGGCATAGACGACGGTCCGGCCGTTCAGAGACTCTCTGGTGCAGAAAAGACCCTTTTGCCGGAGAAAATCAAACATCGTCTCCGATGCACGGTTCACCGCCTCCACATCGGCGGACACGGGCCGGGTCCGGATCAGGTCCCGGATCAGTGTAAGATATTCCATGGGATTTTCCCTTTCACCCGGTACAGTAGCACTTTTTGCGGACATTGCAACCGGCCTTCCTGCGGGATCAGATTTTTTTCTGCAGAAATTCCCGCTCCATTTTGGAACTCCACTCCGGCGCATCGTCAATGACCCCTCTGGTCACCCGGTCGAACATGGTGATCCAGAGGTGGGTGTGCTGCAGGGTGGTCATCCGGTTCCGCCAGACAACGGCGGCTCTCTCCGGATCGGTTTCAAAAGAGGCGTCGTCGTCGCAGAGATCTTTTGCGGGGGTCCCCTCGTGCCAGCGCTCTTTCAATGCTCCGTAGTACCCGAGGTACGGATTTTCCTCCGTCAGCGGCCGGGAAATCTCCCGGAAAATTCCGCAGAAAGCGGTAAGCTCCGCCCCCTTGAGGAGATGGGTGCCCCGGTTGTCAATGCCATAGGGGTGGAGCCGGAACCCGTGGAGCCCGTCTTTGGCGATTTCCAGCTCCGCCAGATACCCCTGCTTCCGGTACAGGTGGTTCGTGGGCTGGTAAAAGAGGAAATTCCCCTGGGAATAGAAGACGGGAACGCCGTTGAAGATTTCGAACCCCTGAGGTACATGAGGATGGTGGGCGATGATCGCATCGGGTTTCGCGTCCGCGATCAGGCGGTAGGCGTCGATCGTGTAGTCCGGCGGCCACGCGCTGTACTCGATTCCTCCGTGGGGGATCACCAGCACGATGTCGCAGGTCTTTTTGAGTTCCAGGACCTGATCGTGCACGAATCCCGGATCCCACGGCGCGGGACCGGGCTTGTTCACCGCCGCCCCGGAGAGGTCGTGCCCTTCCGTAAAAGCGCAGAAGCCGATCCGGATGTCTCCCAGAGAATAAATCAGGGGCTTCTGCGCCTCGCTGATATCCATTCCAGCCCCGAAATAAGCGATATTCAAGTCCTTCAGTGCGCTGCAGGTGGCCTGGAATCCCTCCGGTCCGCAATCGAACACATGGTTGTTGCCCAGTGTGGCGATCTGGAACCCCCCGGCCTTCAGACAAGGAAGATGCCTTTCTTCAAAAAGGAGATTGGGCCCGCATTTCGGCACCGGTTTCCCGTTGCCCTGCAAAGTGCACTCCAGATTGACTATCCGGAGATCCGCCCGGCGGAGGAGTTCAAGGGTATCCCCGTAACACGCCTCCGGCTCTTCCGCCATGAGACTGGCAAAGTCCCGGATGGGTCCCCAGTCTCCGGTCAGCATGACTGAACGGCACGCCGTTTTGGTTCCGTCGCTTCCACGCAGGGTATTGAAGTCAAACTGAAACATTATTTTTTCCTTTTTTTATTTCTTTTCCGTTTCCGGGGCTTCGATTTTCGCAAAGGCTTTTTTGTCGCTCAGGGATACATGGCCCTCCACCATCCCGTTGTCGTCATTGTCCACAAGGCGTTTTTTCAGATCCCGGAACAGCCGCTTGAGATCAATCACGCCGCCCACAAAGAACCAGACCGTGGTTACGATCCCGATGATGCAGGGGATCACGATCTTCATGATGAGGAGATAATTTCCCCACCAGGCATCAGGCCAGCGGTGGAACATGTTCCAGATCACGATCAGCAGGAACGAACCGAACACGACGACGAAGGAATAACCGAAAACGCTCCAGGCAATGATCCGGTCGCCTCTGGTGTATTCATTGGTGATCCCCACGGTCTTGCTGAAGAAGTTCTTCCAGCTCCAGGTGAATTTCGCCTCCACCAGACCGTCCGTGTTGTATTTCCCCCGATGCAGCATCCGGTCCAGATTGAAGGGTCTCCGGCAGGTGACAAGAGACACCAGAAAATACACCGCCGTGCTGAAAAAGATGCAGAGGATGTTCAGTTCCACCGCATTGACCGGAAACTTGTAGGGAGTCACTTCCCAGACGACATAGGGATTCAATGGCGCCGAAACTGCGGCAAAGAAGCTCGTCACCGCCTCCACAGAGTTGTAATGCACCAGAAGGGGATAGAAGAAATTCCCCCAGTTGCGCTGCAGCACCACCCCGGCGACCATGAGTCCGGACCCCGTGAGCAGCGAGGCCCAGGCGCCTTTGGCGGTCCCGAAGCGGGTGTAGAGTCCTCCCAGCACCATGACCCCGGCTCCGGCACTCCAGATCCCGTACATCACCATGATGAAAAGCGTCACATATTCCAGCTGGGACATGAAAGACGATCCCAGGAAATAGAACACCCCCACGCCGATGGTCACCGCCCGGATGATGTTGATGTGCTGTTTTGGGGAGGGCGCCTTTTTGAGAAGCGGCAAAATGGTGTCCTGGGAGAACGTGAGGGAGGCGCTGTAGATCCGGCTGTCGTCGGTGGAAATGATCATCAGAATGACCAGGGCGCAGAAGAGCCCGATCATCCCCGTGGGCAGGACCTTCCGCAGAAATGCCGGCAGCATGAGCTGGTGGAAGAGAGTCCGGAATTCCAGCACTTTTCCCTTGATATTCGCCTCGGGGTGCTCCTCCGCCACGGCGGCCACGGCATCCACATAAACGGTGTCCAGATTCTTCCGGACGGAGAGAGGCGCGTCCACTCCGGCGGTATGATGGTGCTGCGGGATGGCATTTGTCCGGGCAATGACCATCTGCCGGACCGCCGGATCCGCAATGATGTCTCCGGCGATCCGGGCCGACAGTTCCCGGCGGATCTCCGTCGATTCTCCGGCGAAATCCTTGTGGTTCATGAAGACCACAATGGCCAGAGCGAGGATGAAGTAAAAGAGCAACATGAATCCCCCCCGCCAGGTCCCGAGGACTCCGGCCATCTTCTGCTCGTGGGGGCTCCTGGCCGCACAGCTGCCGCCGCCGCCCCCCACGCCGACCCCCCTGTGCATGAAACGGCTGAAGATCCCCGCAACGATGTAAAAGATGTTGAAGTTCCGCAGATTTTCCACCTCGTATGGGTTCAGAAAACTTTCGCCGGGAGCCCGGTCCATCAGCGTGGGCAGGATCTGGCCGTGCCACGAAAATTTGTACAGGATGAAGAAGACAAAGAGCACCAGCATGGGATACGCCAGAAGTCCCTGAAAGGTGTCCGTGATCACCAGCGTGACGCTCCCTCCCATCAGGATCATGGAGATCGCCAGCACGAGACAGACCAGCATGACCGTCATGAAGGTGGAGACCTGAAGCCCGAATACGGAAAACGTTTCGGGAAGATCCAGATAGTAGATGAAGAACCGTCCCGCCAGCGCCGGGAGGATCATGTTTGCCAGCATGTCGGACAACGTCCGGAGGGTGGCCGCAAAGATCCGCAGTCCCCGGCTGTAGCGCATTTCGATGAACTGACCGAAACTCATGGCTTTGGTCTGCCGGAAGCGGTAGGTGACAAATCCCGCCAGCGCGAGAAACATGAAAAGCGGTTTGGAGATTTCCCCCCAGAATCCGTAGGCGAACCCGCTGGAGTAACCGCCTTCCACCGAACCGATCAGGACCACCAGCGCAAGACCGTTTGCCAGGTCTGCCACCGAGATGACATACCGTCCGCAGACCCGTCCGCAGGCCAGGAAATCGGTCACCCCCCGGACGTATTTCATGGACCTTGCGCCCACTACGATCACGCTTCCCACGATGATAATTGTGATAGTCCAGTCGATCCAGCTCATTTCCCTTTGCCTCCTTTTCTGACAGAATATATGCAGCTGCCGCGCCCCGCCGGTTCTCCGCACCAGAAGCGGCTGTCGTCCATACTGCCGGTAATATAACTGTTATATAATATTTTTCAAGCCCCGGATTGTTTTTTTCTTTGTTTTTCGAAACCGTGTCCGGATTCATGTCCAATGCTTTTCTGGAGCAGGAGTGCCTTGCGGAAAAGGAGATCATTCACTCTTCCCGCTTTTCCGATTTTCCGGGCCTGATGGACCGGATGGAAAGTATAAGGCGGGAACAAAGCGGACGGGGGACCGACGATACCGAGATCCGGCGCCTGATCTCGTGCAAAATCTATGAACTTCTTTCCATGCTTTTCAGGGTTCTCCTCGCCGGAGGTCTATGCAAGACTCTTCCGCAATTATTACGGCGTCTCGCCGATGCAATACCGGGAAAAATTTGCATTCAACAAAATATTACCGCAGGATAATGAACTGGAAACTATGGTAAAGAAGAGTAAAACGGCTATGCAGGAGGGAATTCTGCGCCTGACGAGCATTTCTCCCAGAATAACAAGACTTGAGATGGCCGCGAAAACCGGACTGACAATGAGCGGGATCGACTGGAATTTGAAGCAATTGAGGAAAAGAGGACTGCTGATCCGGCTGGGAAGTGCCCGGAAGGGAAGATGGCAGCCCGTCACGGAGTTCCGGATGTAGGGAGTGACGGGTGATGAGCGTGCACCGCTCTGGCGGTGCTGCAGTCTGCGTCCCCCCTTCACGCACAATTCACGACTTCTTTATCCGGACGGCTGGATGCGCTCGATGAAACGCACCAGATAGGAGCCGCTGTGATCCATGCATTCCCCGTGACTGCATTCCGGAAGACGGATGTACTCGACATCCGGGTGTCCCATCGCCTTCAGCGATGCGGCGGTGTAGGCGCTTTCTTCCGAACGGGCCGGCATGTCGCGCCCCGGTTCCCCGCTGACAATGATCATCGGGGGCAGTTTCGTGGACAGGTAGCTCATGGGCGCATACTCGTCCAGCATGGGCAGATACCGGGGGTGTTCCGGATGGAGAATGCTTTTGACGCAGAAATGGGTGCTGTATTGCCCGCTGACCAGCAGAAGGCCCGCAAAATCCGGCAGGTTCCCATCGTATTTCAGGAGCCTCTTCCGGTCAAAGGCGATCATGGCGGCCAGGTAACAGCCGGCGGACATGCCGCCGAAGAAACATTTCCCGGGATCGCCGCCGTATCCGGCAATATGGTGCAGTGTCCAGAGCGCCGCCCGGACCGCATCCTCCAGGATCTCTGCGGGAGAAGCTTCATCCGCCAGCCGGTGGCGCACCTCCACAAGGATGCGTTTTCCGTCAAAAAGCGCATCCGGACACTCTCTGATGTCTTCGGTCAGACCGCCGCCGTGGATCCACAGGATCACAGCATGGTCTTTCCCCTGCTTCGGACAGTGTACGACAAGGATCTGCCGGGGATTTCCGGTCCCGGAATAGGGAATGGTTTCCTGATCTTTGTACAGCTGACGGTTCGGTATTGCCGGATCATCCCACTCAAGACGACGCATTTTTTCCTCCTGAAATTTGCAAAACAGAAAACAATGCGGGGAAATTTCCCGCATTGCCTGTGACATAAGGGTACCTCAAAAAATTCATTCCGGCGGCTTGCGG
>DCGO01000135.1:0-1676 GCA_002314605.1 Lentisphaeria bacterium UBA1776
TGGTCGTACCAGGCGTGATAGTATTCCTCGGGCGTGAGCGCCGCGCCGTCGCACCCCAGCAGCGCATCCATCGCCTTGTTGCCGTACATCCGCGGCGGCTTGCCGTCGTCCATCTCGAACGACCAGATCCCCAGGTTGGGATCCGCCATCATGTCCCGGGTCAGGTCCTTGATCGTCTGCAGACTGTCCGCCACCGTCAGGGCGGCGCTCCGTTTGGCTTGGCTCTCGGTCGTCATGCGTTCACCTCCCCCACAATCTTCGCGAGGACCTCGGGGGAAATCGGCTTGATGAGGATCTTGTCGAACCCCCGCGCCCCATAGCTCTTGTTCGCGTCGACATCGGCCGTGACCAGGCAGACCGACACATGCCGCCCGCCCTCCGTCTCGCCCGCGCGAATCGCGCGCAGAAGCCCCGCGCCATCCAGCTCGGGCATCCAGTAGTCCGTGAAGACGAGGTCGATGTCGGGATGCGCGGCGAGCTTGGCGAGCGCCTCCTTGCCGTTCGCCGCCGTCTGGATGTCGCCGACGCCGCACCGTGCGAGCAGCGCCTTCAGCACGGCCAGGTTGACGGATGAATCGTCGACGATCAGGACGTGACGGCGGGAAGAGGAGGTCAGAGGTCCAAGGTTAGAGGTTAGACAATGGAGGTTATCTTCCTCTGTTTGACCTTTAACCTCAGACCTTTGACCTTCAACCTTCTCCAACCCCCTCACCGTCACCGTAAACGTCGAGCCCTGGCCGGGTGTCGACTCAAGCGTCAGTTCGCCGCCCAACAGCTTCGCCAACCGCGTGCAGATCGGCAGCCCCAGACCCGTGCCGTCGCGATGGTTGCGGTCCGCCACCTGCACGAACGGCTTCAGGATGCGCGTGCGGTCCGCCGGAGAAATGCCGCAGCCCGTATCCCTCACCGCAATCGTCAGCGTGCCCGCGCGCCACGTGCCGCGCACGTCCACCGTGCCCTCGGACGTGTACTTGAAGGCGTTGCCCAGCAGGTTGAAGAGAATCTGCCGCAGGCGGTAGGGATCGGTCATCAGGCGCGGCATCTCGTCCACCGCGGATTTGAGCACGATCGACTTCCGCGCCCGGACGACCCCGAAGGACGCGACGACCTCGCGGATGACCTGCGGCACATCCGTGGGCTCCCGGACGATCTCCAGCTTGCCGCTCTGCAGCTTCGCGAGGTCCAGCACGTCGTTCACAAGCCGCGCCAGCATCCGCCCGCTCGCGCGAATCGTCTTCAGGTACTCCCGGCGCGCCTGCTCGTCGGTCACGCCGCCGTCGTCCAGCAGCTCGGAAAAGCCGACGATGGCGTTGAGGGGCGTGCGGATGTCGTGGCTGACCGTCGAGAAGAAGAGCGTCTGCAGCCGCGAAACCTGCCGCTCGCGCAGATAGAGTTCGGTGGGAACCAGCACGAGCAGCGCGAGCAGCAGCGCCACCGCGCAGAACTCATACGGATGCTCGCGCACGTATTTCGAGAACGAGAACTTCGCCGGCGGCGGATCGCCGAAGAGCGCCACCATGCGCGCGGGCTCCAACGCCTTCTGGCAGATCCAGAAGTCGTCGACGAACATGTCCTCGGCGAACTTCGACACGCCATCGCGGATGCTGTAGAAGATCGAGCCGAACTGGAAGAGTCCCCCCGACGGACCGAAGGCGTAGGGAATCGTGTCGACGACC
>DCGO01000135.1:1767-44673 GCA_002314605.1 Lentisphaeria bacterium UBA1776
CACCGCGGTCGGCCGCGAGATCCGGGCGATCCGGTTCGACATCCACTCCGTATAGACGAGCTGCCCCCCTTCCGTCGTCCGAAGGCCGAACGCACCCGTGTCGCACCTGCCGAAGGAGAGGAGAACCGCGTTTGGGCGACCTTCCGTCCGCGCGCGGATCGCGATGGTGAAGTCGCCACCGGGAAGCGGCGCGTTCTGTCCGTAGAAGCACGTTTCGCCGCCCTTGCCCTCGTGGGTCAGTCGGTAGGCGCGACCGCGATCCGAACGGACGAAGTTGCGCGGATCGAGATTGCGGGGCTTCAGCTCGAGGGGAAGCGCCCCCCGGTCCGTGAGCGAGCCGTTGAACGACATGCGATTCAGCAGCAGCCCATCGGCCGCATGCCAGACCGTGGAATCGCCGCGCAGCACGACCTTGCCGTCCCCGAACAGACCCGATGGACGACAGCGGAACTTGCGGGCGAACGTAAGGTACGACTCAACCCCGATCGACCCCGTGATGCCGCACGCCGCGCCGATGACGAGCCCGCCCTTGCCCTTCTGCATCAGCGTGCCGTCGCCGGAAAGGACCGGTTCCTCGCCCTTCATGCCCGCGAAGACCAGCTTGTCGTCGTCGCCGTCGTTGATGATGGTCAGCGTGCCGCCGAGTACCTGCGGACCCGTACAGCCAAGGTCGCCATCGGGCAACAGTTCAACCGTCGCGTCGCCATAAGTCGTCGTGCTCTTGTGTCCATCGACGTTCACCCAGCCCTGCTCGATGCGCAGCACGGCATCGCCACCCAGCACATACGGTGCGCGGCCGCTGCCGTCGACAAGCCGCAGTTCGCCCTCGCCCGTCTTCACCAGCGTGCCGGGCCCGGAAAGCGAGGATGCGTCCTGCACGCCTTTCGGCACGTCGACGCGGAGTACGGAGCCGGCGGCGATCACAATGCCCGCCGGCGTCGCGTCGATGCTGTCGGACGATATCCGCGCGTGGCCGTTGACCAGAAGCCGGTGGCTGACGATGAAGCACCCGCCCTTCACGGCGAGCGATCCGTCGCCCGTGAGTTCCAGCGTCGTGCACGTGATGTCCTCGGGCAGCGCAACCGCCGCGTCGCCCTTCAGCTCGATGCGAATCGCGTCACCGTCAACCGGCGTCGCCGACCACGTCCCGTTCGCCCAGGTCACGGCGGGGCGACCGTTCTCCGCGCACCGAATGCCGTAAACCTCGCAGACCGGCGAGAAGCCCTCGCGCGCGGTCGATCGGATCAGATCGTCCGGCCGACTCGTCCGGTAGCGGCACGAGGCGCAGTCGTAGGCCTGGCCCCAAAGCAGCTTTTCGTTCCACCACGCAAGCGCAAGCCCCGTGTCCCAGTTGTTTCCCTCGGCGGCGGGATAGTCCTGACCCACCACCACCACGCAGCGATGCGAGAAGCGATAGACGAGCGCGTAGTCCGTCTGCTTCGCGGACGAGGCGATGCGGCAGTCCTCCTTCAGCTTGCCGTAGTTCCGGCCCGAAATCGACTCGCCGTTGACGCCGTCGGAACGCACGCCGTTCAGCCAGATGTAGCTCGCGTCGTAATGTCCGGCCAGGATGCGGCCGGTGGTGAACTGCCGATTCACCGATGCCAGGCGAATCTCGGTAATCTGAACGAGCGATCCCGCCGGCAATTCCGGCGTGGGCGGAATGCAAAACGAAAAGTTGCTCTCGTTCAGCGGCTTCTCAACCGACGACGCCAACTCGACGTTCTCGCCCGTATTCCGCCAAACCAGCGCCCCGCCACCCATTGGTAGGGCGGCGAGTCCCTTCGCCGCCACCAGCCCTACCGCCAACGCCAATATCTCGGCCCGCAACCTCAACCTTCAACCTCATCCTTCACCGTCTTGCAGGCGAGCAGCGTAAAGACCTTGGCTTCCGTCGAGAGGCGCTTGCAGAAATCCGCCGCCGGCTCGTTCTTGCGCGGCGTCTCGCCGGTCAGCTCGGTGAGCTTCGCGAAAACCTCCTTTTCCGTCTTGAACAACTCGCCCCCCTTGGGCGTCTCGAGGAAGAACTTCTGCTGGAAGTGCCTGCGGCTGCCGTCATTCGACTCGAAGATGTGCGCCGTGGGCTCGAAGGCCAGATAGTACATCTTCAGGTTGTACTTCTTCGCCAGCGCCGCAAAGGCGGCGTTCTCGTCATCCCAGGCCGTGGACGTGAAGAACGTCACCGCCGACTTGTCGCCGTTCTCGGTGATCATCTCATCCTCGATGCAGAAGAACGTCCCGTCGCAATCGTCCGCCGCCACGTCCATCTTGAGCATCTCCCGGGCGATGTACCCGACCCAGTCCGAATGCGTGGTCAGGTCATCCGTCATCTCGCCGCGGTCTTGCTTCAGCAATTTCACCAGCGCCCTGGAAAGCTTCTGCACGCTTTGCAGATCGCCCTCGAACACATAATCTGTCGTACACCAGTTGTTCATGTCAGTCCCCCCTTTTCAATCCTTACGAATTCTTGTCAACTTCCTTCAGGTGCAGCAGCAGAATGCGCAGCAGCTCCTGAATCGCCGCAGGCCTGCGGTGAACGCTGTGGTCGGACTTCACGATCAGTTCGCTCGCGGCGCCGTCCAGGTGACTGCTCCAATACGGAACGATCCCGTCGCTCTCATCCGGCGCACCGGCGCGATTGTGGTTGCCGATGATGCAGTGGTAGGTCAGGTCCTTCTTCATCGGCGAAACGCCGTTGGCGCGCACGAACGAGTTGTCCGGGTCGAGATTGTCGATGCCGGTGAAGAAGCGGTTGCCCCGCTTCGCCATCCGCTCGCCATAATCCGCCATCAGCGCCGTGTTGATGCGCACGATGGCCTCCGAGCGCGTCAGCAGGTACTTCGGGGCCGTGATCAGATAGGTCCCGAGCTTGCCCAAAAACGACTGGGCCATCTCCGCGCCCTTGTGCGGAACCGCCATGAACACCGCGCGGTGCACGAACGGCAGCGGATACGGCGTGAGGGAATCGAAAAGCTCGAAATCCTCCGGCTGAAGCCGCGCCTTGATCTCGTCGTAGCTGAGCCCGTAGATGGTCTCGAAGAGGTAGCGGGGGTTCTCCTGGACCATCTGCCGCGTCAGCAAGCCGCCCATACTGTGGCCAACAAGGACCATCTTGTTGAAGTTCGCCGTCGCCTCCGGCGTCGTGCAGAATTCCTTTTCCGCCGCCCGCAGCGCATCGCGCAGCTTCTTCGCCGACAGCAGCACGGGCGCGCCCGTCGAATAGGAGAAGAACCAGAACTGGTAGCGTTTCCGGATGTTCGGATCCGTCTTGAGGGAATTGACCATCTGGAGCCAGGTGCTTGGCGTGGACATGAGGCCGTGGATGAAGACTACCGGGATCTTGGCCGGATTATACGTTTCCAGCATGTAGAGGCCGCTTGCCTTGTCTTCGGCATTTCGGTTCAGCATGACGGAGATGACATTACGGTCCGGCACTGCATTGGAAAAACACGCCAGGGGCGTGGTGAAATCCGCAGCCAGCGGCAATTTTGCAAACGGAATAATGGCCGTATCCGGCGTGGATATTTCTTCCGAGAGATTGGTGTCCAGATAGACCTGTTTTACCTCAATGGTCTGGAAATCCAGCCGGTTCATAAAGATGAGATAGGTTACCGGAATGGTCATCCCCTCGGGTGTTTTCAGAAATTTGTATTTGTTTTGCGATGCAACACTGACTGTCAGCGGGGCGCCGAAGCCCGCTTTCCGGTTGATCTGACGCATTTTTTCCACGGAATAGGTGGCGCAGAGCGAGACCGAGGTGATCGTTTCCGGCGGGACCGCCAGATTATGCACCGGTTTGGTGAAGACAAAACGGATGCCGTCAATGCCCTGAAGACTGAAGGAATCATGCCCTAGAAGTCCGTGGGTCTTCTGATACTGGAAAACTCCGGCACAGACCTCGTTGTAAACCAGGATCATGCGGAGTACGGTGATATCAAACGGTATGTTTTCAGTTTTCAGTTTTCTGTTTTTGGTCATCCCTTCTATAAAGACCCGGCAGTATTTCAGGGCTGTCAGGTGAAACTTGAGCGCTCTTTCCGGCTCGCATCTTCTGGCCATCCAGCGGCACAGATCCGCCGCGATCTGGGGATACCTGAGATTGCCGGAAATGCGGTAATATTCATCCAGTTTCTGGAGGACATTTTCCGGATTTTCGAAGAGTTCATCGCCGATCAGATTACTTTTCAGAAAGTTTCCTGCATCAAAGGACAGTCCATCCCGGTTGAACATGCTGTTGTAGAAATACTCCTGCATCACGCTCTGTGAAGCGGGATTCACCCTGACTTCCCGGGAACTGAAGACACTGCAGGAACTCAACACCAATGCCAGCAGACTTCCGCACAGCAGAGGGCCAAAAGCTGAAACCGTTTTTTTTCTCATGACAGGGAACGCTCCTTTTGTTTCGTTGGCATTTTTCAAAATTCTTCCGGCACCTTTCTGAAGACTTCCTGTGCCGGTTTCAGAGAGCATTTTTCCGGTATTCTGTTTTCAAATGTCCGGTTCATGGTTTTACCTGATTTTTTGCTTGTCATCGGGCGCCTTGACTGTTTTGGTGACCGGGGGGCGCATGCTTGCAGGGAGTGCGCTGCCCGAAGACGGCATATTCTTTTCCTCAACATGAAGCAGCAGAATGCGCAGGATTTCCCGGATCGCCGCCGGACTGCGGTGGGAACTGTGTGCGGATTCCACAATGAGTTCACTGTCCGCTCCGTCCAGATGGCTGCTGAAATACGGGACCACCCCATCCGACCCGCCGGGCTGATCCGCCTTTTTGTCATTGCCGATAATGGAGTGGAAGACCAGATCGTCTTTCATCCGGGAGTCCCTGATGCCCTTGATGAAAAGACTGTTCGGATCAAGATTGTCAATGCCGGTGAAAAGCTGGTTGTTCAATTTTTCCGGAAGATTTTTGTTTTTGCTGATATGTTTTCTGTATATGAACTGTAGAATACGGGAATGTTTGGTGACGGCAGACGGGAGGTTGGTGATCTGGGAGAAAAAGCGGGCGATTTTGGATCTTGCTGCACTCGCCCCCCGGTGCGGTACCGAAACAAAAACGGCCCGGCGTACAAAAGGAAGCGGAGTGAGGCAGAAAAGCTGATTGAATCTCTGGCGCTCCGGCATGCCGAGTTCTCTGTACATGGATTCCCAGGAGCAGTCGGTAATTTTTTCCGCAAAGTAATGCGGATCCTTCTGTAACAGCAGACGGGTAATCAGACCTCCCATGCTGTGCCCCACCAGGACCATTTTATTGAAATTTTCAGTCGCTTTCGGTGAGGTGCAGAGTTCCTTTTGGGCGTTCAGCAGTGCGTTCTTCAGCCGGTGGGCGGATACGATTATGGGGGAGCCGCTGGAATAATAGAAGAACCAGAATTGATAGCGTTTTCGGATGACCGGATCGATTTTCAGGGCATTGATCATTTCGAACCATGTGGCGGGGCTGGACATGAGTCCGTGAATGAGGACCACCGGGATTTTTTCCGGATTGTATGGTTCGAGGATGTAAAGACCGTTCAGAGAGTCTTCCTGATTGCGGTTCAGCATAATGGAAAGGAGGTTTCTGCTCGGCTGTGCATGGGCGAAACAGGCAAGAGGTGTGGTGAAATCCGCCGCCAGCGGAAGTTTTACCAGAGAGGACGCCCCCCATTCCGATGAAACGATCTCTTCGGTGAGATTCAGGTCCGCGTAGGCCTGTTTCACCTCAATGGTCTGCTGGTCCAGGGGCTTCATGAGGATATTGTACGTTACCGGGATGGTCATCCCCAAAGGTGTCTGCAGGGTTTTCAACTGTTTTTGCGGGGCGATCGTGGCCACCAGCGGAGCCCCGATTCCCAACTGACGGTTGACCTGCTGGATATTTTCGGTGGAAAAGGCGGCACAGAGCGAAAGATCGGAGACGGTTTCCACCGGTACCTCCAGATTGTGGACCGGCCTGGTGAAAACAAAACGTTCTCCTGCGATCCCCCGGAGGCTGAAGGAATCGTGATTCAGAAGACCGTTGTTTTTCTGAAACTGAAAGACGCCGCCGCAAGCTTCATTGTATGTCAGGATCATCCGGAGAAGGGTTATATTGTAGATTTCCCTGCCGGATGATTGTTTGTCTTCATCCGTTGAATTGTCCGCAAAGACCCTGCAGTATTTCAGCGCAGTCAGGTAAAACCGGACCGCCCGGGCCGGTTCGCTTTTTTCCGCCATCCAGCGGCAGAAGTCTGCGGCAAGTTGCGGATACTTGATGTTTCCTGAAATGCGGTAGTAATCATCCAGCTTGCTCAGAACGAGTTCCGGATTTTCCCTGACTTCCTTGTCGGTCAGGTGGCTTTTTAGAAAATTGTCGGTGTCAAATGCCAGCCCGTTCGGGGTGAACATGTAGAAATACGCCTGCATTTTTCCACGTTCAGCGGGGCGGACTTTGATCATTTTGGAATCAAAGCCGCAGCAGAAAAACAAAACTGCGGCCAGAAGAATCAAGCACAGCAGAAGTCCGGCGGCGAGAATGTATCTTTTTTTCATGGTAATGACCATTTTTCCACCTATGAAATCATTTGTTTCTCTTCAGTTTCCGGGTGCAGCGGCGGATATTTTCCAGCGTCTCCCGGTATCCGGGAATTTCCCGGTTGCGCATCAGAATGCGGCCGTCGCAGATCACAGTGGAAACACAGCTGGAATCGGCGGCATAAACCAGGTTGGAAACCAGACTGTGGCAGGGGACCAGTGCGGGGGCATTCAAATCGACCAGCATGATATCCGCCAGTCTGCCGACTTCAATCCTGCCGGCATCAATACCGAATGCCTCCGCTCCATCCAATGTGGCCGCCCGGAAAATCTCCTCCGCCTTGCCGACAGCAGAATCTCCCGATTCTGTTTTGGCGATGAATGTCGCACTTCTCATCGCATCGAACACGGAGAGACTGTTGCTGGAAGACGCCCCATCGGTTCCGATGGTTATCCGGGTGCCGCACTGACGGTTTTTTTTGTAGCGGAACAATCCGGAACAGAGTTTGACATTGCTGCAGGGCAGATGGGACAGAACCACCTTCCGCTTCGCAACAAGAGCTGCATCTTCATCCGTAAGGTATATGGCATGGGCCAGAATGGTCCGCTCTGAAAGCATGCCGATCTTATCCAGGAGCGCAACGGGAGTACAGCCGTATTTCTTCCGGCAGTCTTCAAATTCCTTGCGGGTTTCCGCCAGATGAATATGGATCCGGCGCCCGTCCCCGGCTGCATCCCGGACGACTTCCCGCAGTCTTTTTTCGGAGACCGAATAGATTGAGTGGGGCGCCCATACCAGCTGGATGCGGGACGAATATTTATGCCGGTTCTGGAGAATGGTCCGGTTGTTTCTGCGGCAGGATGCGTCCAGTTCCGGTGTCACCTCCATTACGGAGAGACCGATGGCCGCCCGCATTCCGGTCTCTTCCACTGCCCGGATGGAGGCGCCGGGCATGAAATACATGTCGCTGAAAAATACCGTTCCGCTCCGGATCATTTCCATACAGGCAAGTTTCGTTCCCCAGTAGATGTCGTCTTCCGTCAGCTTGGCTTCCGCCGGCCAGATATGATTCTGCAGCCAGTCAAAGAGGGCGAGGTCATCCGCGTATCCCCGCAACAGGGTCATTGCCGCATGACAGTGAGTGTTGTAAAAGGGCGGCAGTGCCGCAAGTCCTGTACCATCGATGACCGTGTCGAAACTGCCGCGTATCCCCGGTTCGATCCGGCTGATTCTGTTGCCGGTGATCAGAATGTCGGTAATTTTGTTGCGGAGCGTGACATTGTGGATCAGAATATTTTTTTCAGTCGTCCGGGGAGGGTGGTCCGAACCCCGGAGTGTTCCCGTCACCTGCAGAAGGATCGTTGCAAGGATGAACAGACAGATTTTTCGCATGATTTTTTCCGTTTCACTTTCAATGACTGCCGCTCCCCAAGTCCGCGGCGGGCATCCATAAAGAACTCCCGGCTTGGCCGCACTGCGGACCAGGCAGCCTGGGCCGAATGCCGGAGACCTTTTCAATGCTGTCGGCAGAGCCTGCAAAGTCAATCTTCTAAAAATATACCTGAAAAAAATGGTTTTTCAATCTTGTGTTTGAAAAAAAAGACTTTGGGTGTATTTTATCAAACACATGTTTGTTGATTGCAGTCAACTGCTTTGTACCAAGGAAAGAGGAAAACATGAAGAAACTCATCATCACCCTGATTGTTCTGTCGCTTTGCACACTGGTCTGTTACTTTTTCTTCACATGGCGCTCCAACCGGCTCTACCGCAATCCCGCATTGGCCGGCGGCAACGGACGCATTGAAGCCACTGAAATCAATGTGGCGGCCAAGCACCAGGGCAAAGTGGAAAAGGTTCTGGTTCAGGAAGGTGACTCCGTCAAGGCCGGTCAGGTTCTGGTGAAGATGGAGACCAACGTGCAGGAGGCATCGCTGGCTCAGGCAAAGGCCAAACTTCAGCAGGCGGTTGCCGAAGAGGAACGCGCCCGCGCCACCATCGGAGTTCAGGAAGCCCAGCTTTCGGCAAAGAAATCCCAGGCCGACCAGGCGAGGGTCATAACGGAGAATGCGGAAACCCGTTTCCGCCGGGCCAAGGTGATGGTGGCCCGGGATGCGACTTCCAAGCAGGAGTATGATAATGCCGAGGCTCTTTGGCTCAGCAACAAGGCATCGCTGGCATCCGCGCTTGCGAGCGTCAAGCAGGCGGAGGCTGATGTGCTGGCCGCCAAAGCGAATGCAGCCAGCGCCAAGGCCAATATCCTTGCCGCCAAAGCGCAGATTCAGGTGATCCAGGAGGAGATCAATGACAGCTATCTCAAGGCTCCTCTTATGGGGCGCATCCAGTATCGTGTGGCGGAGCCAGGAGAGGGTCTTGCATCCGGGGGGCGCGCCATCAATATGGTTGATCTTACCGACGTTTACATGACTTTCTATCTCTCTGAAGAGCTTGCCGGCAAGGTCCGGATCGGGGCCGATGTCCGGATCGTGCTGGATGCCGCTCCGACACTGCCCATTCCGGCCAAGGTCGCCTACGTTGCCAGCGTCGCGCAGTTCACGCCGAAAACCGTAGAGACCAAGGTGGAACGCCAGAAACTGATGTTCCGGGTCAAGGCATACATTGCTCCGGAACTTCTGCTCCGCGTCCAGAGTCTGGTCAAGACCGGTATTCCCGGCGTAGCCTGGGTCAAGCTTGATCCCAAGGCGCCGTGGCCCAAGGAGCTTTTGAGTTACAAGGAGAGAACCGGCAGGTATCTGGTGGATGATATGCCGGCTGATGCGGGAGCGAAGAAATGAGTGAAATGCCGCAGAAGGACGGGGAGCCCGTTGTTTCTCTGCAGCATGTTTCGCTCCGTTATGGGAAAACCATTGGGATTGACGACATTTCCATCAATATTCCGAAGGGGATCCTCGTCGGTCTGATCGGACCGGACGGCGTGGGCAAATCCACCATGCTGTCGCTGATTACCGGAGCCCATGCCATGCAGCAGGGCGGTTCGCTGTTTGTTCTGGGCGGCGATATGCGCGACCGGAAACACCGCGACCGGATTTGTCCGAAAATCGCCTACATGCCTCAGGGATTGGGAAAAAACCTTTATTTTACGCTGACGGTGGAAGAAAATCTGCAGTTCTTCGCCATGCTTTTCGGGCATGATGTGGCAGAGCGCCGCCGGCGGATCGACAAACTCACCAGGTGTACCGGTCTGTATCCCTTTCTCAACCGTCCGGCCGGCAAGCTTTCCGGCGGGATGAAGCAGAAGCTGGGACTGTGCTGTTCGCTGATCCATGACCCCGATCTTCTGGTGCTGGACGAGCCTACCACCGGGGTGGACCCTCTGGCCAGACGGCAGTTCTGGGATCTTATTGACAATATCCGTGAAGAACAGCCGGGGATGACCGTCCTTGCTGCCACCGCTTATATGGACGAGGCCCAGCGTTTTGACTGGCTCATTGCCATGGACAGCGGAAAAATTCTGGATACCGGATCGGCGCAGGATTTCTTCCGGAAGACCGGCAAGGATAATCTGGATGCGGCGTTTATTGAGCTGTTGCCGGAATCGCGCCGTTCCGGCCACACCGATCTGGTGGTGCCGCCGCTGGTGACGAATGAGGGTGAAGATTACGCCATCGAGGCGGAGGGCCTCACCCAGCGTTTCGGGGATTTCACTGCCGTGGATCATGTGAGTTTCAAGATCCGCCGGGGGGAGATCTTCGGTTTTCTCGGATCCAACGGCTGCGGCAAGACGACCACCATGCGGATGCTGACCGGACTCTTGCCCGCCACCGAAGGGACCGCAAAACTTTTCGGTAAACCGGTGGGGGAGGACAGCATGAAGGTCCGCCAGAACATCGGTTACATGACGCAGCTGTTTTCGCTGTATGTGGATCTGACAGTGCGGCAGAACCTCACGTTGTATGCACGGCTTTGCCGGATCCCGGAATCGAAGGTTGCATCCAGTGTGGATGAGGTGATTGACAGATATCTCCTGCGGGAGGTGGAGTTTGTGACGCCCCGGTCGCTTCCCATGGGGATCCGCCAGAGGCTTTCGCTGGCGGCGGCGGTGATACACCATCCTCAAATCCTGATTCTGGACGAACCGACTTCCGGCGTGGATCCGGTGGCCCGGGATCTTTTCTGGAGTCAGATCATTGAACTTTCCCGCCGGGACAAGGTGACGATCTTCGTGACGACCCACTTTATGAACGAGGCAGCCCGCTGCGACCGGATCTCTCTCATGCATGCGGGAAAGTCTTTGGCGTGCGACGCCCCCCGGAAACTTGTGGAAGAGCGCAAGGCCGACAGTCTGGAGGCGGCATTCATCGGGTATTTGGAGGATGCCGATCCTCTGGCCAAAGAGGTCAACCGCATGGAATCTGACGCGAAGACGGAGCCTCCGAAAGTCCGTCATTCGACATGGTGGAACCGGATCAACGAGGTCTTCAGTTTTCAGCGCTGGTACAGCTGTTTCTGGCGGGAGATGCTGGAGCTGGTGCGAGACCCGATCCGGGCATTGCTGGCGATTTTGGGCGGATTGATCATGATGGTCGCCATGGGATACGGCATCAGCATGGATGTCGAACACATGAAATATGCAGTGCTGGATCAGGACAAAAGTATTCTCAGCACCAACTACGCTTTGAGTTTTGAAGGCGCACCCCGGTATTTTGACCACATGCCCGACCTCAATGACTATTCCGAGATCGACAAAAGAATGAGCAGCGGGGAACTCTCCATGGTGGTGGCCATTCCCCCCGGATTCGCCAAGAGTGTGTACGATGGACAGTCTCCGGAGGTGACATTTTATGTGGACGGCGCCATGACGATGCGGGCCAATACGGTCAACGGTTATGCCACAAGCGTTCATCAGCAGTGGATTGAGCAGTTCAACCGGACAAATCCGCAGTCCACTCTGCCTCCGAAGGAACTGGACCCACGGTTCCAGCTCCGTTACCGCTACAACCAGGATGTTTTGAGCCAGCCTGCAATTGTGCCGGGGGTGATCCCGATGCTGCTTCTGATGGTCCCGGCAATTCTGTCGGCGCTGGCGGTGGTAAGCGAAAAGGAAAAGGGCTCCATCATCAATTTGTATGTGACGCCCATTACCAAGCTGGAGTTTGTTCTGGGAAAACAGCTGCCTTATATTCTGTTTTCCTGTCTGAGCGCTCTGTTGATGGTGACGGTGGCGGTCACCCTTTTTGCTGTGCCGGTAAAAGGCAGCGTGCTTCTCCTGTCCGTTTCTCTTCTGGTTTACTGTTTTGTTGCCACAGGGGTGGGACTTCTGGCATCTTCGGTGACGCGAAGCCAGCTGGCGGTGCTTTTCATGGTGCTTCTGGGGACCATGATCCCATCCCAGCAGTTCTGCGGGCTGCTGAATCCGGTCTCTTCGATGGAAGGCAGTGCCAGACTTATCGGGACCTATTATCCCACTACGTACATGATGACCATCAGCCGCGGTATTTTCAACAAGGCGCTCAGTTTCGGAGAATTGTACGCCCCGTTTTTGACACTGCTTCTGATTGCGCCGGTCATCATTTGTCTCTGCGTTCTGACCCAGAAAAAACAGGAGTCGTGATCATGTGGCAGCACGTCAAAAATATCTATCACATGGGCATCAAGGAACTGATCCAGCTCGGTCAGGACCGGCTGATGCTGGCATTGATGATCTATGCATTTACTGCCGGTGTGGTGGTGGTGGCCCGGGCGACCCCGGACTCAGTGCAGAATGGTTCGGTGGCCGTGGTGGACAATGACCGGTCTCAGCTGTCGCAGCGGCTCACCGACTCCTTCATGATGCCGACATTTCAGAAACCCGTACTGATTTCCGCCCATGAAATGGATCAGGCCATGGATATGGGGAAATTCACTTTCGCCATTGTTTTTCCCCCTCACTTCCAGCGGGATGTCCTGGCCGGAAACCACCCGGAAATTCAGGTGAACGTGGATGCCACGTGCATGAGTCAGGCATTTGTCGGAGCAGGGTACATCCAGCAGATTGTCGTGAAGGAAATAAGAGAGTTCGTTGCCAGAGAGAGTGTTCTTACAATGTCCTCCGGCGGATCTTCCCAGGAGGCGGCTGCCAATATGGATTCCGGGATCCCTGCCCGGATCGTGGTCCGGGACCGCTACAATCAGAACCTGACGGCCTCGTGGTTCGGCGGCGTCAATCAGATGATCAATGTGATCACCATGCTGGGGCTGCTGCTGATCGGTGCGGCGCTGATCGGGGAGCGGGAAAGCGGCACGCTGGAGCACCTTCTGGTGATGCCGGTAGTTCCGTTCGAGATCATGTGTGCCAAGATCTGGAGTATGCTGGTGGTGGTGCTGGCTGCGACCGGGCTCGCTGTGGGCTTCGTTCTGAAAGGGTGGCTGCAAATGCCCATTGAGGGATCCATTCCGTTATTTTTGCTGGGGGTGGCGCTGCATCTTTTTGCCATTACATCCTTCGGGATCTGCATTGCCTGTGTAGCACAGAATATGCCGCAGCTTGGGATCCTTGTGCTTCTGGTGCTGATGCCGATGCAGATGCTTTCCGGCGGCCTGACGCCGCTGGAGTGCATGCCGATTTGGGTTCAGAAGATCATGGTGATCTCTCCAACCGTGCATTTTGTGAGGTTCAGCCAGCAGATCCTTTTCCGCGGCGCCGGGTGGAATGTCGTCTGGGAACCGTTTGTGTGGCTGGTCAGCCTTGGTGTCTTATTTTTCATCTTTGCCGTGCTGCGGTTCAAAAAAGCATCCACCTGATTCGGTTTCCGTTTTCAAGAGAGAGGCAAGTTGTATGAACAGAGGTGTTCTGCCGGTCCGGCCGGCAGGGGTTCCTGATGCTCTGCCCGGGCGTATCCGTGTTTTTTTCGAAAAGGGGAAGATCGCCCGCGTATCGTATCGGGGCTGTGCCGATCTGGAGTCGTTGCGCCCCATGGATGAGCGGACGGTCTGCTGGATGGCGTCCAACGGTAAGACGGTCACCTGTGCGGCCTTCATGCTTCTGGTGGAAGAGGGGGCCGCCGGACTGGATGATCCGGTGACGAGATTTCTCCCCTATATGAATCACTTTTACCGGCAGGAGCGTGATCGCATTGTGCCGGTCCGGACTCCGGTGACACTGCGGCATTTATTGAGCCACACTTCCGGTCTGGCATTTATTCCTTCCAGCGGGTTTCAGCGACAGGAGCTGACATATCTGCCCCTGGAGACCCAGACCCGGATCTTTTCCGGATCGCTGCTGCTTTCTGAACCTGGAACACGCTATTCGTACTCCAATGCCGGTCCGGATACCATCGGGAGGATCATTGAGGTGATTTCCGGGATGGATTATGAGCGTTACATGAAGAATTATGTTTTTGAGCCGCTTGAGATGACTGATACCGGCTACCGGCTGAACCGGGAGCAGATAGCGCGTCTGTCCAAAGGCTACAAATATGCCGACGGCGCATGGCAGAGCGTGGTCTGCGATCAGATGTCGGTGCTGCCCTTTGATTCCCCGGACCGTTATCCCGAATGCGGGGGAGGTCTTTTTTCCACGGCGGAGGATTTTTCGCACTTTGCGCTGATGCTGGCAAATAAAGGGATTTACAACGGACGGCGGCTCCTTGCCGAATCCACGCTCCGGGAAATGTGCCGGAAGCAGACTCCGGAGGGAGAAAAGGACTACGGGCTGTGCTGTCTGGCAGGCTCCCTCGGTCACGGCGGTGCCTGGGGGACCCAGCTGAAAATCGACATGGACCGGGGCAGCGGAGAACTGCTGATTGTTCAGAAATCCGGAGAATGGCCCCCTGAAGAGGAAACGGGTCAGCCGGTCTGGATCGACGGCAACGGGGCGCCTGCGTAAAAGCGGGTGTCCGGCTTTTTCAGATCCCGGATCCCGGATCGTTCCAGATCAAGGGGGGCGGAAGACCGGTCAGAATTCGACGGAGTGATCCTTGGGCCGTTTTTCCCTGTGCTTTCTTTTGTCGGAAGCTTCCACATCGGCGCAGAGCCTGTCCACCCAGTCTTTCAGCAATTTTTTTTTGCGCTCGGGAGGGGTGCGTTTGACCTTTTTCGCTTTGAGGGATTCCCGAAGCATCGGTGCATCGGCGGACTTTCGGTCTTGCTTCCGCTCGGCACGCGCGTCTTTTTCCGGCGCATCGGCGGCATACTGGACTCGGGGGCCGTGCTGACGGCAGGCGGCGATGAGATGATCCGCATCTTCCGGTTCAAGGTTGAGGAAGGAAAATTTATCGAAGCAGTCGATGCGCCCCACACGGGATTTTTTGATGTGACTTTTTTCCCACAGCAGGTCCAGAATTTTCACTGCCCCGAAGCCGTCATTCTTGCCCACGCCGATAAAAACCCGCGCCATACCGGGAATGTCTTCGGATTCCGCCCATGACTTGTTCCGGTCACGTTTTTTCGCGCCGATCTCTGGATAGCTGGCAGGAAGCAGCTCCTCCTTGAACTGAAAACGCAACACCGCCGCCAGCAGGTCCGCCGGACTGTCCGTCATGGTCAGAAGTTCTTCGGCGAAATTGAGATATTCCTCATATTTACCGCTTTCTGCCACTTCGGCAAGGATGGTTGTGAATCGCTGTTTTTTTGCTTCCACAATGTCCTCTCCCGAGGGGAGGGGGCGCTTGGGGATCTCCGCATGGGCACCTTTGCGGATCAGTTCCAGACGGCGGGATTCTCCGGGCGTGGCAAAGGTGATTGCCATGCCTTTTTTGCCCGCCCGTCCGGTGCGTCCGATCCGGTGAATGTAGGTCTCCGGGGTCTGGGGGAGACTGTAGTTGATGACGCAGGTAAGGTCATTCACGTCGATTCCCCTTGCCGCCACGTCAGTGGCCACAAGGAGGTTGAATTTCTTTTCCTTGAACTGATTGATGAGGCGGAGCCGGATGGTCTGGGGGATCTCTCCATGGAGCGCTTCGGCATGAAGACCGCGAATCTTCAGCTTTTCCGCAAGGTCATCCACATCTGTCCGTGTCCGGCAGAAGATCAGCGCGTAAATATCCGGCTCCATGGCGATGATCCGGGTGAGCGCCGCAAATTTGTCCTCTCTCCTCACCTCGTAACAGCATTGTTCCGCCAGTTTCGTGGGTTCCGTCCTGGATTCCGCCCGGACGATCTCGTAGTCAGGCATGAATTCTTCGGCGATAGCGAGGATGGGATCCGGCATGGTGGCGGAAAACATCAGCGTCTGCTTGTCTGTATTGGTATGGGAGAGAATTTCCCTGATGTCGTCGATGAAGCCCATATCCAGCATTTCGTCCGCTTCATCCAGTACTGCGAACCGGAGTTGATCCAGCTGGAGGACGCCGCGTTTCAGAAGGTCCAGAATCCGTCCCGGAGTGCCGATAACGAGTTCCATGCCGTTCCGGAGTTCCCGGATCTGGAGTTCGATGGGCTGTCCCCCGTAAAAAGCGGCGGCATGGAGTTTCCGCTCGCCCAGAAGGGAATGAATTTCTTCGGCAATCTGGATCCCCAGTTCCCGGGTGGGGGCCAGGATCAGCGCCCGGGGGGAACCGTCCGCCGTGATTTTTTCAAGAATGGGGAGTGCAAAGGCAGCGGTTTTGCCCGTCCCCGTGCGGGCCTGCCCGATCAGATTCCTGCTGCCGGCAAGAAGCTTCGGGATGGTCAGCGCCTGGATGGGCGTGGGAATCGAAAAACCTTTTTTCTGTAAAGCGTCAAGAGTCATCCCGGTCAATCCGAGAGCTGCAAAATCGGTGATCTCTTCCATAAAGTCCTTTTCCCAAAAATTACTGAAGAAGGGTGTTTTTTCCGGCCAGCGCGGAAAAGTCCCGGCGGAATTCTTCAAAGCGGTCCGTTTCGATGGCCTTCCGGATCTTCCGCATGAGGGTGAGAAAATAGTGGATGTTGTGCCATGTCACCAGACGCACCCCGAGAATTTCTCCCACATTGAAGAGATGGCGGATATACGCTCTGGAAAAGTTTCTGCAGGCATAGCAGTCACATTCCGGATCCATGGGCCCGAAGTCTGCGGCATAGCGCCCGGCCTTCACCGGGATGGTGTCCGCGCCCGTAAAGGCGCTGCCGTGGCGGCCCAGCCTTGTGGGCATGACACAGTCGAACATGTCGATACCCCGGGCAACCGCTTCCACGATCTGATACGGCGTCCCCACCCCCATGAGATAACGGGGTTTTTCCTCCGGCATGCCGGGGGTGGCTGCGTCGATCATATCAAACATGACCTCTTCCGGTTCTCCGACGGAAAGTCCGCCGATGCTGTAGCCGTCAAAATCCAGTTTGGCCAGTTCCGCAGCGGAATAGAGCCGGAGATCCGGATAGACGGATCCCTGGACAATACCGAATTTCAGCTGTCCTGGTGCGGCTTCCTGCTCGAAAGACATCCGTTCCCAGCGGAGCGTCATCTCCAGAGATTTTTCCGCCTGCTTCCGGGTGGCGGGGAAGGGGGTGCACTCATCAAAGGCCATGGCGATGTCGGAGCCCAGGATTCGCTGGATCTTCATGGACTCCACCGGACCGAGGAAGAAGCGGGTCCCGTCGATGTGGGAGGCGAATTTCACTCCGTCCGGCGTGATTTTGCGCAGGGGTGCCAGACTGAAGACCTGAAACCCGCCGCTGTCGGTCAGAATCGCCCGGTTCCAGCCGCTGAACTTATGCAGACCTCCGGCCGCTTCCATGATTTCCAGTCCCGGCTTGAGGAAGAGGTGGTAAGTGTTGCCAAGAATGATCTCAGAATCCAGATCTTCCGCCATTTCCCGGGGAGTCATGGCCTTGACGGTACCCCGGGTCCCAACCGGCATGAAGACGGGGGTTTCCACCATGCCGTGGGCGGTGCGAAGCCTGCCCCGGCGCGCCCGTCCGGAACGGGCGGATATTTCAAAACAACCCATGCGTGAACCGGAACCTTCCGTTTTTTTTGCGTTTTTCAGAATAAAATGTCACATAATGTACAGCTTTGACGATGATTCGTCAAGTCCGGCTTGACAAATAATCTCTCCGGTGTTATATTATCCGACACCCCGGAAAGGGGAAGAGTGGTTCCGCAATACGGGGAGGGAACTTGATGAATCGGACCGGAATGCTGCTGATTGTGTCTGCTGCGTGCCTGGCATCTTTGCTGTTCTGCGGGTGCGCCTCGCAGAATAATTACCGGGAATGCCGGGATTTTTTTGATTATCTGGTGCGCAATCAGGTGGCTGTCAGCAAAATCCAGCCGCTTCGTCCAGACCCGTTCCGGGCATCCGACGGCATGGCTTTTGAGGTGGATGGCTTCGACGGCGAAAAAGACGCAAAGATGGATATCGCCATCTACAAATTCAATCTGGATATGAAATTGATGCAGGACCGCATGAGCGAGATCCGCAAGTCCGGCGGCGTATTTCTGGTGGGGATCAAGCTTCCCACCAAAGTCAACGGGTCCTTCATTCTGATCGGATACGAGCGCTGCAAACAGAAGAAACAGATCCTGAAGGCATTTGAGGAATTCAAGTAACTGCTCCGGTTTGCTGAAGGTTGTTTGAACCGGAGATATTCTGTAAACCATCAAGTTGAAGAAAAGGAGTTATCCACGATGGCGAACAAAGAGAAATTTGTGTATGCATTTGGCGGCGGCACTGCAGAAGGCAATGCTTCCATGCGGTCGCTGCTGGGCGGAAAAGGCGCAAATCTGGCCGATATGGCCGGTCTGGGGCTGCCGGTGCCGCCGGGATTCACCATTACCACCGAAGCCTGCGACCGCTACGGCAAAACCGGGGCCAAGGCG
This sequence comes from Lentisphaeria bacterium UBA1776, assembly GCA_002314605.1. Classification (GTDB taxonomy): domain Bacteria; phylum Verrucomicrobiota; class Lentisphaeria; order Victivallales; family Victivallaceae; genus UBA1776. The sequence goes on from DCGO01000135.1 coordinate 19,977, forward strand.
CTTTTCGGTCTGATCGAAGCGGAAGTGAATGCCGCTCTGGCAGAATTGGAAAAGAAGACCGGCAAGGTCTTCGGTCACGGCCCCAATCCTCTGCTGGTCTCGGTCCGTTCCGGTGCCGCCAGCTCCATGCCGGGCATGATGGACACCATTCTGAATCTCGGTCTGAATCAGGAGACTGCCGAGGCTCTCATCAAGAATACCGGCAACCGCCGGTTTGTGCTGGACTCCTTCCGCCGTTTCATGCAGATGTTCGGCGATGTGGTGCTTCATGTGAATTTCGACCTCTTTGAGGATGCCCTCTCCGCCGCCAAAAAAGCCAAGGGCGTCAAACTGGATACCGAGCTGGACGCCGATGATCTGGCAAAACTCATCGAAGCTTACGGTGAGATCATTCTCAAGGCTACCGGCAAGCCCTTCCCGACGGATCCCAAGACTCAGCTCTGGCAGGCCATCGGGGCGGTGTTCGATTCCTGGAACAACCCCCGGGCCATCCGTTACCGCGAACTCAACGACATCCGCAATCTCCTCGGGACCGCAGTGAACGTTCAGGCCATGGTGTTCGGAAACTCCGGTGAGCGCAGCGCCACCGGTGTGGCCTTTACCCGGGACCCCTCCACCGGCGAGAACGAATTTTTCTACGGGGAATTTCTCATCAATGCCCAGGGCGAAGATGTGGTCGCCGGTATCCGTACTCCCCAGCAGATCTCCGTGGCCGGTTCCCGCCGCTGGGCGCAGCGTCAGGGCATCAGCGAAAACGACCGCCGGAGCAAGTATCCTTCCCTTGAGGAGGCCATGCCCGAGTGCTTCAAGGCCCTGGACGACATCCGCATCAAGCTGGAGGACCGTTACCGCGATATGCAGGACATGGAGTTCACCATTGAAAACGGCCGGCTCTTCATGCTCCAGACCCGCAACGGCAAGCGCACCGCCGCCGCCGCCGTCCGGATCGCCATGGACCTTACCGCCGAAAAGATGATCGACGAGAAGACCGCCGTCATGCGCGTGGAGCCCGCTCAGCTGGATCAGCTGCTGCACCCGGTGTTCGTCAAGGGCGCCGAAGCCGCCGCAGAAAAAGAAGGACACAAGATTGCCATCGGTCTGGCCGCTTCTCCGGGAGCCGCCGCCGGTCAGGTGGTGTTCTCCGCCGAAGATGCCGAAGCCTGGCGCGCTCAGGGAAAGGAAGTCATTCTCTGTCGTATCGAGACCAGCCCGGAAGACATCGGCGGCATGAATGCCGCGCAGGGTATTCTGACGGCCCGGGGCGGTATGACCAGTCATGCGGCGGTGGTCGCCCGGGGCATGGGCAAGTGCTGTGTTTCCGGCTGCGGTGAGCTGCAGATAGACTATGCTGCCCGGAAGTTCTGCGTTTCCGGTCAGACCATCCGCGAAGGGGATTACATCTCTCTCAACGGTTCCACCGGCGCTGTTTATCTGGGCAAGGTCGCCACCATGGATCCGGAGTTGACCGGCCCCTTCGCCGAGATCATGAAGCTGGCGGACAAGTACCGCAAACTGGGGGTCCGGACCAATGCGGATACCCCCCGGGATACGGAAGTGGCGGTGAAATTCGGTGCCGAAGGCATCGGTCTCTGCCGCACCGAGCACATGTTCTTTGCCGCGGACCGCATCATTGCCTTCCGCCGACTGATCCTCGTTGCTGAAAAGGTCAAGCAGCTGAAAGCGCTGACGGCCTGCAGCGATCTCAAGGAACTTCGTCACAAACTGACCGATGCGGCTGCCATCGCGGCGGTGGATCAGTACGAGCGGGCACTGGCCGGACTGCTGCCGCTGCAGCGGGGCGATTTTGAAGCCATGTTCCGGACGCTGGCCGGACGCTCCTGCACGGTGCGTTTCCTGGATCCGCCCCTGCACGAGTTCCTGCCCCAGACTTCCAAGGAACAGACCGAGATGGCGCAGACCATCGGCTGCACCACCAGCGAGATCAAGCAGGTTGTGGAGTCCCTCCACGAATTCAACCCCATGCTGGGCCATCGCGGCTGCCGTCTGGGGATCACCTATCCCGAAGTTACGGCCATGCAGGCCCGTGCGGTGGCGGAAGCCGCCTGCAACGTCCCCGGCTCCAAGCCCGAGATCATGATCCCTCTGGTGGGCAATGTGAAGGAGCTGGCGCTCCAGAAAGCCATTGTCCTCAAGGAGATTGAGGCGGTTTCCAAGGAGCGTGGCAAGACGCTGGATATCAAGATCGGCACTATGATCGAAGTGCCCCGGGCCGCCGTGACAGCCCACGAGATCGCCAAAGAGGCCGAATTCTTCAGCTTCGGGACCAACGATCTCACCCAGATGGGCTGCGGGTTTTCCCGTGACGATGCCGGCAAGTTCCTGAAGGACTATGTGAAAATGGGGATCTATGACTACGATCCCTTCCAGGTCCTTGATCAGGACGGGGTGGGCGAACTGGTCCGGCTGGCGGTGGAGCGCGGCCGCAGCACCCGCAAGGATATCAAACTCGGCATCTGCGGTGAGCACGGCGGCGAGCCCAAAACCATTGAGTTCTGCCACCGTATCGGGTTGAACTACGTTTCCTGCAGTCCGTACCGTGTGCCGGTGGCCCGGCTGGCGGCGGCGCAGGCTGCGCTCAAGAACGCCTGAAAACTTCCCGGTGAGGTTCTTCCGTGATTGCCAGGGTGGTCACAGATCTGGCGCTTGACCGGATATTTGACTACATCATCCCGGAGGATCTTCTTCCGGTGATCCGGACCGGGAGCCGGGTGACGGTGCCCTTCGGCAATTCCACCCGGGAGGGATTTGTGCTGGAAGTGACACGTTTCAGCACCTGCGAAAAGCTGAAATCTCTGACAGGACCGGCTCCCGGGGGAGCCAATCTCCCGGAAAAGCTCCTGGAACTGGGGTGCTGGATGGCGGATTATTACTGCTGTACTCAGGAACAGGCCATCCGCACCCTGCTTCCCGGAGCGGTGCGTTCCGGGAAAGTGAAACCAAAAATGCGGAAATTCTGCACGGCGGCCGATGCGGCTGCGGTGCAGAGTTTTTTGTCTCTGCACAGTGGACAGAAAGCTTTTGCCGGACGTTGTGAAATTCTGCGGATGCTGCTGGAATCCGGCGGCACCGCCATGGACGAGCTGGTCCACTTCTACAATTTTTCGACCTCCAGCATCGGGACGCTGGTCCGGAACGGTCTGGTCAGGGTAGAGGAGCGGGAGGTTCTGCGCCGGAACGCCCATTCCGGACGGGTGACTCTTCCCGGAAAACCTCAGGATCCCACTCCGGATCAGGCCCGGGCCCTTGCGGTTGTGGACGATATGCTTGCGGACCGTATTCCCCGGAAATCCATTCTGCTTCACGGGGTGACCAACAGCGGCAAGACGGAGGTCTATCTGCAGGCCATTGCCAAGGTCCTTGCTCTTGGCAAAAGCGCCATTGTACTGGTGCCGGAAATTTCCCTGACACCCCAGACGGTGAGCCGTTTCCGGGCCCGTTTCGGGGACCGGTTAAGTATTCTTCACAGCGGTCTTTCCGACGGGGAGCGTTTTGACGAGTGGTTCCGGCTGCAGCGGGGGGAGGCGTCCATTGCGGTGGGCGCCCGTTCGGCCCTCTTCGCCCCCTGTGCCGATCTGGGACTGATCGTGGTGGATGAGGAACACGAATCCAGCTACAAGCAGTCGGAGGCTCCGCGCTATTCCGCAAGGGATGTGGCGGTGATGCGGGGAAAGCTGGAAAATGCCCTGGTAATTCTGGGTTCCGCCACGCCCTCCTGTGAAAGCATGCTGAATGCAAAAAACGGGAAATACCATTTGATCGAGCTTAAAAATCAGGCCCGCAATCAGGCTCCGCCCGCGATCCGGGTCATAGATCAGCGCGCTTATGGACCGCCGGAACCTGGGAAATCCACCTTTTTTTCGCCGCCATTGATCGATGCGGTAAAGAGCCGCATGGAGCGCCATGAACAGGTGATCCTTTTTCTGAACCGCCGGGGCTATGCCCGGGTGATGCTCTGCGATGCCTGCGGCTACGAGGCCCGGTGTCCGGACTGTTCCGTATCCTACACCTATTCCCGTCAGCGGCAGACGTTGGAGTGCCACTTCTGCGGCGGGGTCATTGCCGCGCCGGAAGTCTGTCCCCAGTGCGGAGACCCGAAGATCCGTTACAGCGGGGTGGGGACGGAGAAGATTGAGGCGGCGGCCCATGCGGTCTTCGGTCCGGCCCGGATCGCCCGGATGGATTCGGACACCATGCGTTCGGCGGCGGATTACGAAGAGACCCTCGGGAAATTCCAGCGTGGAGATATTGATATTTTGATCGGTACCCAGATGATCGCCAAGGGCCTGCACTTTCCGGAGGTGACGCTGGTGGGGATCATCAATGCGGATGCGGGATTGGCCATGCCGGATTTCCGGGCGGAGGAGCGGACCTTTCAGCTGATCACCCAGGTTGCGGGCCGTGCGGGGCGGGGAGACCTTCCCGGGGAAGTGCTGATCCAGACCTGCAAGCCGGAGAACGAGACCATCCGCTGCGCGTCTGAACTGGATTTCGAGGGGTTCATGAATTTCGATATGGAGGCGAGGGAAGTCATGAAATATCCCCCGTACTCCCATCTGATCCTGGTCCATTTCCGGGGGGAGGATGAGGATCTCGTGCGGGTGTTCGCCTCTGATTTCAGCCGGCGCCTCGAAGCCTTTGCGGGGGAGGGGGTGCGGCTGCGGGGCCCCGCTCCGGCACCCATTGACCGGATCAAAGGGAAATACCGTTATATGACCATGATTTTCGGGGAAAAACTGGGGATCATCCGCCGGGCGCTCCGGCAGATGACGCTGCATGAAAAAGCCCCGGATGGGGTGGACGTCTTTGTGGATGTGGATGCACAGTCGCTGTTATAATCAGGGAGATTTTTTATGGATCGGATGAGTTTTGCGTGGCCGGGACCGGGTATTGCGTTTTCTCTTCACAATCACAGCTCCATGAGTGACGGAGCCGGAACATTGGAGGACGTCTGCCGGGCGGGAAAATCAATGGGACTGCGGGTGTTCGGTGTTTCGGACCACTGGGTGATCCATCCGGAAGCCGGCAGTGATGCGGCATCATGGCGAATGGCGCCGGAAAGATTGCCGGAATATGTGGAAACTTTGCTCCGGCTCCGGAAAGAGCTGGAAGATGAGCGTTTTTCGCTGAAAATCGGTCTGGAAGTGGATTTCTTTTTTGAGAATTTCCGGGAAGTCCTTGCCGGCCTGGAGAAATATCCGCTGGACTATCTCATCGGTTCCGTGCATTATGCGGGTCTTTTTCCCATCGATCATGCGGCGGAGGACTGGACGGGGCTTGCTCCGGAAGAGATTGTCCGGATCTGCGGGGAGTACTGGCGGAAGCTGGAAGGGGCCGCCCGCTGCGGTGCATTTTCTTTTCTGGGGCACCTGGACCTGCCGAAAAAATTCTGTTATATGGAATCGGGGCAGTATATCCGGCAAGCCTGCCGGGTCCTGGATGCGGCAGCAGAAAGCAGTACGGCCATTGAACTCAATACTTCCGGCTGGTTCAAGCCCTGCAAGGCACCGTATCCCTGTTCTGAGATGCTTCATGAAGCGGCTTTGCGGCATATTCCCCTCCTTGTCAGTGCCGATGCCCACCATCCGGCTCATTTGAATCGTAATTTCGCCGAGGCGGAACGATATGCCGTAACGGCAGGGTATCCCTGCCAAAAACGGCATCAGGATTTCCGTGCCGTGGTTTGAAAAATTTTCCGGCAGGTGTATTTTATACCGTCGGGTCCAATGGACTCTGTCGAACCTCAAAAGAAAGGTTGTTGCAATGAGTAAACATGTCTTGGCAGGTAAACCCTGTCCGCCGGAACTCCGCACCGATATTCCGAAACTGATCCGCAGTTACTTCACCACCGGAGTTGAACCGGGCAATCCCGCGCAGAAGGTCTCCTTCGGTACCAGTGGTCACCGGGGATGTTCCCTCAAGGGGACCTTTCAGGAGGATCATATTGCCGCCATTGTGCAGGCCATCTGTGACTACAGGAAGTCTGCCGGTATTGAGGGATTTCTTTATCTTGGACGGGACACTCACGCGCTGAGCGAACCGGCGGCGGCCACGGCATTGGAAGTGCTGGCGGGCAACGGCGTCAGCGTCCGTATGACCGATGGTTTCACTCCCACTCCGGTGGTCTCCCATGCCATCCTCTGCGCCAACCGGGAGGAGGGGCCCCGCTGCGACGGGATCATCATTACGCCTTCCCACAATCCCCCGGACAACGGGGGGATCAAGTACAATCCTCCCCATGGCGGCCCGGCGGGAACGGATATCACCGGCGTGATCGCTTCCCGGGCCAATGAGTATCTGCAGAACCGTCTGAACGGCGTGAAGCGTCTGGGCTATGAATCTGCCCGCAAGGCAGCCACCACCCGGGAGTACGACTTTGTGACCCCCTATGTGGAGGACCTGCAGAATGTGGTGGATATGGACGCTGTTTCCGCCAGCGGTCTCAAGCTTGGCGCGGACGCTTTGGGTGGTTCCGGTCTTGCTTACTGGCCCGCCATTGCAGAACGTTATAACCTCAAGATCACCGAACGCAACGGCTGTGCGGACCCCACTTTCGGCTTTATGTGCATGGACTGGGACGGCAAGATCCGCATGGACTGTTCTTCACCGGACGCCATGGCCAGTCTGATCGCCCTCAAGGATCAGTTTGATCTGGCCTGGGGCAACGATCCGGATTTCGACCGTCACGGTATTGTGACCCCGGACGGGGGACTGATGAACCCGAATCATTATCTTTCAACCGCCATTGATTACCTCTTTTCCACCCGGAAAAACTGGCGTGCCGATGCCTCTGTCGGAAAAACGGCGGTGTCCAGTTCCATGATCGACCGGGTGGCCGCCGCGCTGGGGCGGAAACTCTGCGAGGTTCCTGTGGGATTCAAGTGGTTTGTTCCCGGTCTGACGGACGGGAGTTTCGGCTTTGGCGGCGAAGAGAGTGCAGGCGCATCCTTCCTGCGTTTTGACGGCCGTGTGTGGAGTACGGACAAAGACGGGATTATTCTGGCTTTGCTGGCGGCGGAAATGACGGCCAAAACCGGCAGGACCCCATCGGAACATTACCGCAATCTCACCAACCGCTTCGGTTCCCCGGTGTACCGGCGGATCGATGCCCCGGCGGATGCGGAATTGAAGGCGGGGTTAAGCGCCCTCAAACCGGAATCCATCCGGGCAACGGAACTGGCTGGAGACCCCATTACGGCGAAACTCACCCGCGCTCCCGGTAACGGAGAAGCTATCGGCGGGATCAAGGTGGTGACGGAAAACGGCTGGTTTGCCGCCCGTCCTTCCGGTACGGAAGACGTGTACAAGATTTATGCGGAGAGCTTCAAGGGCGAGGCGCATTTGGCCGCCATTCAGGAAGAGGCCAGAGCCATCGTGGATGCCTGCAGGACGAAGTAGGACAGGGCCAATACGGCTGAAAACGCTTCGCAGGAGACTGGTGAAGCGTTTTTGCCGATAAGTTTCTTTCCCGTTCAGATGACCGGGACCACGCCCTTCTGAAGCAGGATGTTGCCGTATTTGCGGGTCTCCCCGGTATGAACGATGGCATAAGCCGTCTTGGCCGCTTCATAAAAAGCGTAACGCTCAATATAACCCGGTTCCCTCCCCACAATGGAGGCGCAGAGTTTCACATACTCCATATCCAGCGTGTCGCCGGGCACCGCTTCCATCATGGCAAAAGGTTTGTCGCAGTAGGAATCCATTTCCCACAGGGGCATGATGCCTCTCAGGAGATCCGGAATCTGCAGACCGTCCATGCGGATGACCCTGGGCCCCAGGGTGTGAGACGGAAAATGCGCGTCCGAGAGAATGATTTTATCGCCGTGCCCCATTTCACACAGGGTTTTCAGAAGTTCCGGCGACAGCAGGGGAGAGATACCTTTTAACATGATTATTTCCACTCCGGTTTCAGTTGATGGACCAGATCCTTGTCTTTTTGTTCTTCCGGCGGCTCCGGCAGACTGCGGGCCGGAAACACTTTTCTTTGCCGCCGGTCATAACGGCTGCATGGAGTTTTTCTGTTGAAATCATACTTTCCGGGAACTTTGCTGCTTCCGACATGATGCCGGACTATTGTTTGAGGTACTGCGCTACATCCCGGAGGATGTCTTTCAATGACTTTTCCGGCTGCCAGCCGGTGAGTTGCCGTATGGCGGACGTATTCGGGCGGCGCCGGCGCATATCTTCAAAACCTTTGGCGTATGCCTGATCATAGGGGATGTATTCAATGGGGGACTGGCTTCCCGTCTCCTCAATGACCGTTCTGGCCAGTTCCTCAATGGTGATAAGTTCCTGACTGCCGATGTTGTAGATATTGCCGATGCTCCGGTCGTCGGCCAGCAGAAACCGCAGCGCCCGGATTACATCCTGAACGTGACAGAAACAGCGGGACTGCTGTCCGTCGCCGTAAACCCGAAGCGGCGTATTGTTCAGAGCGGCGGCAACGAAACGGGGAAGGACCATGCCGTAACTCCCCGTCTGCCGCGGCCCGACCGTGTTGAAGAAGCGCACGATGGTTCCGGGCAGTCCCTGGTTCTGAACACAGGCCATCAGCAGAAATTCATCCAGCAGCTTGCTGCATGCGTAGCTCCAGCGTGAAAAATTCGGTGCCCCCAGGTGCAGATCATCGGTTTCGGAAAAGAGATCATTGTCGGATTTGCCGTACACTTCGCTGGTAGATGCCAGAATAATCCGTTTGCCGTATTTTGTCGCCGGGAACAGGACATTTTCGGTACCTTTCACATTGGTGGAAATCGTCTTCATCGGTTCCCTGACCACCAGTTCCACCCCCAGCACGGCGGCCAGATGGACCACCACATCCGCCTGACGGATAAGTTCTTCCAGTTGTTCCGCATCCCGGGTTACATCCAGTTCCACAATGTTCAGGTCCGGATGATTCCTGACTGCATCCAGATTCCGCTGTTCGCCGGTGGAGAAATTGTCCGCCACCGTTACACGCTCACCATCCGCAAGCAGCGATTCGGCGAGAAAACTGCCGATAAAGCCGGCTCCACCGGTAATGAGATAGTGTTTTTTCATCCCTCTGAAAACTCCTGTGTCAAACTATGTGTCTGTGTTGCAACAAGGAATAATATAGCTTGTCCTGCAAGGATTTTCAAGCCGGAAATTCCGTATGCATGAATTCCTCCGGAGCGTCATGCCGGTCCGGCATGGGATCTGGTCCGCAGCTTTTCCGCTTTTTTTCTCCTGTCTTGAGTTGAATGGGGACGCCGATGATATGCCGACGGATCCGGTAAAGCCCGCGACTCCGGTTACGATAATACGGTTCATCATGGGGAGGACAGCCGGGCCTCCGCCGCCGGAAACAACACTTTTTTCCGGACCGCCGCCGTCCGGCGGCATCTGCGGCATTGCCGTATCATGGGAACGCCGGAAAAACAAGCGGAAACTTTTTTTCATAAAGTGCTTTGCATAAATTGATTCTTGGGTTATATTAATGGAACTTGTTCGTTTCACGATAATTTCAGATAACGTCATCAAGAGAGGAAGTTTATATTATGACGAAACGGGATTTGGTGGTCAAAATCTCCAGGGAAACCGGCATGATTCAGAGCGATGTCGCCGAAATCGTGCAGAAAACGCTGGACAGTATTTCCGAGGATCTGATCGCCGGGAACACCATTGAGCTGCGGAATTTCGGTGTGTTTGAGATCAAGGTCCGGAAGAGTCGCAAGGGCCGCAACCCGAACCGTCCGGCTCACGAAGTGGTGATCCCCGAACGGGCTGTGGTCAAATTCCGCGCCGGCAAAGAGCTGAAGGAAGCGGTCGAGAAGCTCGATCCCGCAAAGTTCTGAAGCACGCGATGAATTTCGGTGTGTTCCATTGATGTTATGATTTTCCCGAGGCCGCCGACCGGCTGTTGAACCCGGTCCGGCGTCTTTGCTTTTTCAGGAGATATGCAAGATGGCCAATGCGGCACCGCCGCCCGGAACGGCAGATATATTTCCGGAGGAATCCCGCCGCTGGCGGAGGCTGGAAGCGGCTGCGGCCGATGTTTTTGCCCGTTATGGATACGGAGAGCTGCGGACGCCGGTTTTTGAGTTCACGGAAGTCTTTCAGCGGGGGCTGGGAGACGAGACGGAAGTCGTGCAGAAGGAGATGTACACCTTTGAGGACCGGGGCGGCCGCAGTCTTACCCTGCGTCCCGAGGGGACCGCAGGGGTCATGCGGGCACTTCTGAACACGGACGTCTTGAACGGGGTGGAGCAGCGGGTCTATTACTGCGGCCCCATGTTCCGGGGGGAACGGCCCTCCGCCGGACGCAAGCGCCAGTTTCACCAGATCGGGGTGGAGAATGTGGGCCGGGTGGCACCGGAACTGGATGCAGAGTGCATCGCCATGCTGATGCATTTTCTTGAGGAGATCGGTATTACCGGGGCGGTCCTGAAGATCAATTCCCGGGGCGTCATGGCGGACCGCGGTCCGGCCGGACAGCTTCTGCGGGACTATTTTGCCGGCCATGTGGCGGAGATGTGCCCGGACTGCAAGACGCGTTTCGAACGCAATCTGTGGCGGATCCTCGACTGCAAGGAAGCCGCCTGCCGCGAGATCGTGGCGGGGGCACCGGACTATTTTGCCGCCTACAGCGCGGAATCTCAGGAATATTTCGCCCGGGTCCTTGCATCGCTGGATGCTCTCGACGTCAAATATGAAGTGGACCGCCAGCTGGTCCGCGGATTGGATTATTACGTTCACACGGTGTTTGAGATCACCCACGCCGGGCTGGGGGGGCAGAATGCCATTGCCGGGGGAGGTCGGTACGAGCTTTTCCTGCCGGAACAGTCCAAACCGGTGCGGGGCGTAGGCTTTGCTGCCGGGATGGAGCGGTTGATGCTGGTACAGGATTCTTTGAATACCGGCAAGCCGGAACCGGAGGCTCCTCCGGTTTTTCTGGTGAGTCTGGGGGCGGCGGCCCGGCTGGAAAATCTCAAGCTTGCGGCGGCGTTGCGGCGGCAGTGTCAGCATGTGGCGCTGGAGGTGGAAGATAAATCCATGAAGGCCCAGATGCGCTCGGCCAACCGGCTGGGGGCCGTGACCGTCGTGATTCGGGGCGAGGAGGAATTGAACCGCGGCGTTGCGCTGGTGAAGGACATGGCCGGAGGCGACCAGCAGGAAATTGCGATTGACAGTCTCGAAAAATTTCTGACAAAGGAGAAATAATCATGGCTGAACTCAAAAAGAAAAATCTGATCTTTTTCGGCGCTCCCGGTGCCGGTAAAGGAACCTTTGCCGGGGCCCTGAAAGAGGTGCATCCGGTAGCTCACATCTCCACCGGGGATCTGCTTCGGGACGAGATCAAACGCGACACGGAACTGGGGCGTGCGGCTTCCGGCATCATGAAGGCCGGCAAACTGGTTCCCGATGAAATTGTTGCCGGCATGGTCCGTGTCCGGCTTTCGCAGCCGGACTGCAGGAAGGGGTTCATCCTGGACGGGTATCCCCGGACGGTGGCTCAGGCCGGACTCCTGGATCATGTTCTGAAGGATCTGGGGATGACCCTTGACCGGGTGGTCTATCTGAAGGTCCCGGATGAAGTCATCCTTCAGCGGCTGACCGCCCGGGTGAGCTGCAAAAACTGCAAGGCCATCTACAACAAAATTTTCAAGCCGTCCAAAAAGGACGGCGTCTGCGATGTCTGCGGCGGGGAACTCATCCAGCGGGCGGACGATTCCCTTGAGACGGCCAAAAGCCGGCTGAAGGTCTTCTACGATCAAACCAGTCCGTTGCTGGCACTCTACCGTGAGCGAGGGATGGTCTTTGAGATCACCGAGCTGGAACTGGCCAGGGCCACGAAGCTCATGCTGGATGAGCTGGAGAAGGAATGATGCTTGTCCGCCGCAATGCCGTGATCCACACGCTGGAAGAGATCGTCCGTATCCGGCGTGCGGCACAGCTGACCGCCGGAGTGCGCGATGAAGTGGCGCGTCTGGCGACAGCAGGGATGACGACCAAGGAACTGGATGACCTGGCCGGGAGCCTGATCGCCGCCACCGGCGGGGAGAGCGCCTTTCTGGGGTATGCCGGATATCCGGGGAATATCTGTATTTCCGTCAATGACGAGGTGGTCCACGGCATCGGGCGCCCGGACCGGGTGCTGCTGCCGACGGATATCGTCAGTATTGACCTGGGGGTCCGGATCGACGGAGCCTGCGGCGACACGGCCGTGACCTTCGGTCTGGGAGCTCCCCTGCCGCCGGCGACGCAGAATCTGCTGGAAGCCACCAGCCGGGCCCTTGCCGCCGGGATCGCGGCAGCGCTGCCGGGAAATTTCATCCGGGACATCAGTGCCGCAGTGGAGGAAGTGGGACGCAGGGCCCATGTGGGGATCGTGCGGGATTATGTGGGGCACGGCTGCGGCATCAAGCTTCACGAGCCGCCGGAGGTCCCGAATTTCACCAGTTCCATGCGGGGCCCCAAGCTGGAGCCGGGGATGGTGCTGGCCATTGAACCCATGTTCAATCAGGGTACTTACAAGGTGACGACGGACAGGAGCGATCAGTGGACCGTGCGTACCGGCGACGGACTGCCGTCGGCGCATTTCGAGCATATGGTGTTAATCACAGAAAAGGAACCGGAGATTTTAACGTGGCCAAAGACGATGTGATCAGAGTGGAAGGCGTGGTAAAGGAGCTTCTGCCCAATACCATGTTCAGAGTGGCGCTGGAAAACGGGCATATCATCAATGCCCACATCAGCGGCAAAATGCGGTTGAATTTCATCCGTATTCTGCCCGGTGACTCGGTGACAATGGAGATGTCCCCGTATGATCTGACCAAGGGCCGGATCGTGTTCCGAAAAAAATAAGTTCAGTAAACGAAACTCCGGCGGGACGATCCTGCCGGTCCAATTCAGGAGAAAAAGTTATGAAAGTACTGGTAGTCAATGCCGGAAGCTCCTCCATGAAGTTCACCTTGTTCGCCATGGAGAACGAAGCTGTACTGGCCAAAGGCGTTTTTGAGCGTCTCGGGACAGATCGCCCGAACCTCATCTACAAGCGTCCGGACGGGTTCAAATTCGCGCAGGAGATCAAAGTTGCCGACCATGCCGGCGCGCTGCGGGAGATCTGCGCCAAGCTGGTGGATCCCGAGATCGGTGTGATCAAGAGTCTTTCGGAGATCGCTGCAGTCGGTCACCGGGTCCTCCACGGCGGCGAAAAGATCACTGCTCCGGTGAAGGTCGATACGGCGGTGAAGGCCGTTATCAGGGAGTGCTTCCCGCTGGGGCCCCTCCACAACCCTGCGAACCTCTCCGGCATCGAAGCCTGCGAGAAAGAGATGCCCGGCGTTCCCAATGTGGGCGTCTTCGACACGGAATTTCACCAGACCATGCCGCCGGAAGCCTACATGTATGCGCTTCCCTATGAGTATTACGAGAAGCATCACATCCGCAAGTACGGATTCCACGGCACCAGTCACCGTTATGTGACCATGGCTGCGGCCAACTTTCTCAAGAAGCCCCAGAAGGACCTTAATATCATCACCTGCCATCTGGGCAACGGCTGCAGCATGGCGGCCATCAAAAACGGCAAGGTCATCGACACCACCATGGGGCTCACCCCGCTGGAAGGGCTGATGATGGGCACCCGCTGCGGCGATATTGACGCAGCCGCCGTGGTCCGTCTGGCCGAGATGGGCAATTCCCCCAAAGAGATCGACACCATTCTCAACAAGAAATCCGGTCTTTACGGCATCGGCGACATCCAGTCCGGCGACATGCGGGATATGATCGAAGCCGCGGCCAAGGGCAGTGCCCGGGCGGATCTGGCCCTCAAGATGTTTGTTCACCGGATCGTGAAGTACATCGGTGCCTACTATGTCCTGACCTCTCCCGAAGCGCTGGTCTTTACCGGCGGCATCGGCGAGTATTCCTTTGAGATGCGCGGCAAGATCCTGGAACAGCTGGGGGCTCTGGGGATCTATCTGGACGCCAAGGCCAACAACGACTGCTTCGGCAAGCAGGGGATCATTTCCACCCCGGAGAGCCGCTGGACCGCCATTGTCATGCCGACGGATGAAGAATTGATGATCGCCCGCAGCACCGTGGCGACACTGAACCTCAAGTAATAAAATAAAGAAAAGGAGTCAAAAATGTCTGTACTTCCCCTGTTGTTTGCCCGGGCCAAAGCAGCCGCCAAGACCATCGTCCTTCCTGAAGGGCAGGACCCCAGAGTCATTTCCGCCGCCTGCAAGGCGCTGGAGCTGGGCGTGGCCAAAAAAGTCATCGTGCTGGGGAGCGAAGCGGAGATTTCCGCCGCCTCCGCCAAAGCCGGTGTCACCAATCGTACTTTTGAAGCTCTGGACTATCTGCAGAGCCCGCTTTTCCAGCAGTTTGCCGATGAGTTCTGCGTTATGCGCGCCAAGAAGGGGATGACCCCGGAGAAGGCTGTGGCAACCATGAAGAGCCGTATTTATTTCGGCGCCATGATGGTCCGTCACGATATGGCCGACGGTCTGGTTGCCGGCAGCATCGCCTCCACGGCGGACATGCTCCGGGCGGCATTCCACTGCATCGGCACGGCGCCGGGGATCAAGAGTGCCAGCAGCACTTTTGTGATGGACCTCAAGACGCCGGCGCCGGCGGGGGATGAGTATCTCCTTTTCGCCGACTGCGGCGTGAACCCGAACCCGGATGCTCAGGGGCTGGTGGATATCGCCACGGCCACGGCCACCACTTACAACTCCCTCTTCGGCAAGCAGCCGAAAGTGGCGTTCCTTTCCTTCTCCTCCAAAGGCAGTGCCGAGAATGAGCTCCTGGACAAGGTGATCGCCGCCGCTGCGGCCTTCAAGGCCAAAGTCGAGGCTGAAAAGCTGGATATCCTGACCGACGGTGAATTGCAGGCCGATGCGGCTCTTGTTCCCGGAGTGAATGCCCAGAAGGCTCCTGGGAGCCCCATTGCCGGACAGGCCAACGTGCTGGTCTTCCCGGATCTGAATGCGGGCAACATCGCCTACAAACTGGTCCAGCGTCTGGCCGGCGCCGGTGCTTACGGCCCGGTGCTGCAGGGACTTGCAAAGCCCTTGAACGATCTTTCCCGCGGCTGTTCCGCCGATGATATCGTGGCGGAAATGGCCATTACGGCCTGTCAGGCCAAGTAAGTTCGTTCCTCTCTGAAAAGCGCGCCGTTTCCCGGTAAGATAATCCACTGGGAACGGCGCAACTTTCAGGACAAAAAAATGCCGGATATTCTCAAACTCAGCGGTCTCTGCAAAGGTTACGGCGGGGTGGCGGTTCTGAAGGGGATCACGCTGGATTTCCATGCAGGAAGCATTCTCGGACTGATCGGGGAGAACGGTGCGGGCAAGTCCACATTGATCCGCTGCATCAACGGCGAACACCGTCCGGATGCAGGGACTGTGGTGCGGGACGGGAAAGCGGTGTCGTTCCGTGACCGGAGGGATGCATTGTCCTGCGGGATCGTTTCCGTCCCCCAGGAATTCAACCTCATCAACACCCTGAATGTCTATGAGAATATTTTTCTCGGCTGTGAGATTTGCCGTCACGGAACCCTTGACCGGCAGACCATGAGGTCCGCTGCTGCGGCGGAACTGGCCAAACTGCACTGCAGACTTGATCCGGACACCGTCGTGGGGGATCTCGGGGTGGCTGAGAAGCAGTTCGTGGAAATCGCCCGGGCCCTCCGGTTCCGCTGCCGGATGCTGATTCTGGACGAACCCACCACGGTGCTGAATCAGCTGGAGACGGAACTTCTTTTCGGCATTCTGCGGGAACTCCGGGATAAAGGGGTCTCCATTGTCTTCGTTTCCCACAAACTCCGGGAGGTGAAGGCGCTCTGCGACCATGTGGCGGTACTTCGAGACGGCGTTCTGACCGGCGTTTCCCCCATGGAGAACGTGACGCCGGAACTTATGGCCAACTGGATGGTGGGACGGGCGCTTTCCCGGAAATTTCCGGAGAGTGCACCATTGCCCTCCGAAACTCCGGTGCTCCTTGAGGTCCGGGATCTCTCGGTTGCCGGCGCGCTGGAAAACATCTCCTTCGATCTGCATCAGGGGGAGATTTTGGGCGTGGCCGGTCTGGGGGGAAGCGGCAGAAGTGAACTTGCCGAGGCTTTGTACGGCCTCCGGAAACGCTCTTCCGGAACCGTGAAACTTGCCGGAAGGGCAACCGGAAAGACCGCTCCGGAAGCGGCGAAGGACGGCATTGTGCTGCTGCCGGAGGACCGGCAGGGGGCCGGGGTCCTGCTTGATTTTTCCATCCGGGAGAATATCAGCCTCACTTGGCCGGGGACACCCATTCGCCGGAAAAAAGAATTGGAGCGGGCCGGATTTTATATCGGGAAATTTTCCATCCGGACTCCGGATGCGGAAACCCCGGTAAAGTCCCTGTCCGGCGGCAATCAGCAGAAGGTTTCCATTGCCAAAGGACTGGAACTGCACCCGAAGGTCTATCTTTTTGACGAGCCTACCCGGGGGGTGGATGTGGGTGCAAGGAGCGATGTCTATGTTTTCCTCCGGGATCTGGCCTCGCAGGGGATCGGGGTCCTGCTGATCTCCTCGGATCTGGAGGAGATCATCGGTATGTGCCGCCGGACGCTGGTCATGCGGGGGGGACATCTCGCAGGTATTCTCGCAGGGCCGGATATCACGGAAGAAAATATCATGGTGCTGGCAACCGGAATCAAGGAGAAAAATTGAAATGAAAATGGCATATTTCCGCAAACAGCCGGGTTCTGCGGGGACCCTTGGACCGCTGCTGGCACTTGTCGTACTGCTGGCGCTCTGCTGTATATCCAGTCCCAGCTTCAGAAGTGTTCAGAATCTCCTGAATATTACCCGGCAGGTTTCCTACAGCGGGATCATTGCCTTGGGGATGACCTTTGTGATTATCGGGGGCGGCATTGATCTGGCGGTTGGTTCTCTTCTTGCTTTGGCTGGATGTCTCGGACTTATGGCCATGAACCTGTGTCCGGATCCGGTCCTGGGGCTTGCGGTCTGCATTGTTTCCGCACTGCTGATCGGCGGCGCGGGAGGAGCGCTCAACGGGCTTCTGGTGACTTTGGGAAAAATTCCTCCCTTCATCGCCACCCTGGGAACCTATTCCATTTACCGGTCCCTTGCACTTTATGCGGCGGATGCCGGGCTGGTGACCACGGCCAACGCCCCGTTTCAGGCTCTCGGACGGGCTTCGGTCTGCGGCGTGCCGCTTCCGGCGGCGGTACTGATTGTGCTGACAGCGCTTTTCAGCATTCTTTTGAACCGTACTGCATACGGACGGCACATTTGTGCGGCAGGGGCTAATGAAAAGGTGGCCCGGTATGCGGCCATTTCCACCGGCAAAGTCCGGTTTGTCAGTTACCTTATTGCCGGGTTCACCTCCGGGATCAGTGCAGTGCTCCTGGGGGGGCGGCTCAATTCCGTAAGTTCCACCAATGCGGGCCTCGCTTACGAACTGGACGCCATTGCGGCGGTGATCATCGGTGGAACAGCCATGTCCGGCGGCAGGGGCTCCCTCTGGGGGACGCTGACCGGCGTGCTGATCCTCGGGATCGTGGGCAATGTGCTGGATATGTGGGGCGTATCGGTGAATCTCCAGGGCGCGGTTAAGGGCGCGGTCATCATCGCCGCCGTTCTGATCCAGCGCAAGAACCGCTGATTTTCAGAGCCACAGCAGGAGAAGCGCCGCCGGCAGTGCCGTTTCCGGCGGAAGCAGCGCGAAAAGGACAATCCCGGCAAGCAGTCCCAGAAAGTGCAGATAACGGGCCGAATCCGCCCCGTTGTTTCCGGAGCCGGTCCAGAATGCCGGAGCAAGCAGAAGCAGAGCCGGGATTACCGTTGAAATATTTTTGCACGGTCCGCATGTCAGCAGAATTCCTGCCGCAGCGGCGGAGAGGACCGCCAGAAGGAGCTCTTTTCTGATCCGTTCATTCCGGTGGGGGACCGCCAGGGCGATCGTGCCGAAGAATGCGGCTGTCGGCAGCTGAAGAAGCAGTTGAAACTCCTCCGCTGCGATCAGTATGGCCGTCAGGCCGAGCATCATGCCGGCGCCCCGGGCGGCAATGGCAAAATTTTCCGCATATCCCGGGTAGCGGCTGAACCAGAAAAGTGTCAGCAGGATTCCGGCGGCGAACAGCAGGGCGAAGGCTTTGCCTCCTCCTGCGGCCGTTTGCCGCACCATGTTAAAAAAGTTTTTTCCCGGCTGGGACCGGTCCCAGGAACGTTCCGGTTCCGCCTGCCGCAGGTCATAGAGGCTCGTCATAAGTCCTTCCGGAAGCAGTTCGTGATGGGTATCGGAGCGGTTTTTGAGCCGGATCTCCAGTTCCGCAAAAGTGACGGCAAGTTCCGTATTCAAGGCGGCGCAAAGCTGCATCGCTCCGCCGCTTCCGGGAAGTTCTGCGGTCTGAAAATTCTCAGGTTCACACCGGAGTCCGGCCGGATGCACCAGCACCCCGTCCGGAGCAAGAAGGTCTCTGACGGCACTTTGGAGAAAACGTGTTTTTCCTGCAGAGGATTTTCCCGGCAGCTCCTGGACGAAGATCAAATCATATCGCTTTGCCGGATCTTTTCGGAGGTTCCGTTTCAGTTTCCTGAAATCCGGCTGGCGGGACGCAAAACATATCCGGTCGGCACTCTGGACCCAGTGGAATGATTTGAACTGCCCTGCCGCCGAACTGGGAATTTCCTCAATGACCAGTACCCGGATCCGGTTTTTGACCGGCTGCAGGGCGGAGGTCAGCAGGTCCGCCTCCTGCCTGGTCAGATCCCGGGGGAGGGTATAGAGATGTCCGGCGGTCCTCACCCGGGTTTCCCCGTTCCGGGTCCGGAAATATTCAAAACGGTCCCCCTGGGCATTGACCTGCGGCAAATTGGCCGGTTTCCAGGGCATGACAAATGCCAGTACCAGTCCGGCAAAAAACATCAGCAATTTTACTCTCCACGGTTTTTCCGGGAGAATGGAACCGGTCAGCATGGCGGCGGCGGGAATGAATGCCGCGGCTGCCGCCTGCATGGCAGTCGGATGCAGAAGAATATTTCCACCGGAAAAAAATCCTGCTGCAGCGCCTGCGAATACTCCGAACTGAAAAAATTTCCGGCTGAGCCGTTTCATGGGGCGTACGGCAAAGATCCCGAATCCCGCCGCCGCTGTCAGCAGCAGCAGGGCAGGCGGTATCATGGACTGCAGCTGGAAGAAGAGAAGTCCGGTTCCAAGCCAGGCATTACGGCGCAGGAGCCAGCGCCCGGCCAGCGCCCCCATAAGGGCTCCGGCGCTGAAAATGGCGCCGGAGATCACCGGATCCCCGGCGAGACGGACGGCGCTTCCGGCGAAGAACCACCCGGCAGCTGCACCGGGGAGCAGAAAGCCTATGAGCAGCATGGAAAGCTGCCGGATCTTCTCCCCGGACGGCCATGCCGATGTGTCCGGATTCATCTTACAGATCCGGTTCGGCCGGCGGTCATATCTGGAACCTGCGTCATTTCTCTCTTCCGGAAAAGACTACTCCGCCTGTTCCGCAGCCTTGCCGTAATGGGCCCGGCGGCGCTCCAGTTCGGTCAGGAGGATCTTGCGGAGCCGGATGAAGTGNNGGGGGAAGGAAGAAACTTTTTTCAAAAAGTTTTTCCTTCCCCCACAAGCTCACGCCTCGGCTTCTTCCATTTCGCGGACGTGCTGGCGGCGGCGTTCGAGTTCGGTGAGGAGGATCTTGCGGAGGCGGATGTTGAGCGGGGTGACTTCGACGAGTTCGTCGTCGGCGATATATTCGAGCGCCTGCTCGAGGGACATTTTGCGGGGCGGAGCGATCTTCAGGTTGTGGTCGCTGTAGGCCGCACGGATGTTGGTGAGCTGCTTGCCACGCTGGATGTTGACCACGAGGTCGTTGTCCTTGCAGTGTTCCCCGAGGATCATGCCCTCGTAGCAGTCCACGCCGGGATCGATGAAGAAGGTTCCCCGCTGCTGGAGTCCGTCAATGGCATAGCCGGCGGCTTTGCCGGAAGCCATGCTGACCATGACTCCGAAGGACCGGCGGGGGATCTCCCCCTTGCAGGGTTCGTAATGTTCGAACTGGTGGGACACCACGGCCTCGCCGGCAGTCATCGTGAGGGCCTTGCCCCGGAATCCGATGAGTCCCCGGGTGGGAATGTGGAATTCCACCAGCTGGCGGGTGCCCCGGGATTCCATCTGGATCAGGGCGCCCTGCCGCTGTCCGGCAAGTTCGATGATCCGTCCTGCCGATTCACTGGGAACATCCACCGACAGGCGCTCAATGGGTTCGCACTTGACGCCGTCGATCTCCTTGTAGATGACCTGAGGTTTGCCGACGGCCAGTTCGTAACCCTCCCTGCGCATGGTTTCGATGAGGATGGAAAGGTGCAGGACGCCCCGGCCGCTCACCCGGAAGGCGTCGCCGCTGATCTCTTCGACTTTCAGCGCCACGTCCCGCTCGGTTTCCTTGAAGAGCCGTTCCCGGAGATGACGGCTGCTGATGAATTTGCCGTCCTTGCCGAAGAAGGGGGAATCGTTGATCCGGAAAACCATGGACAACGTCGGTTCATCGATCTTGATGGGGGGCATCTGTTCCGGTGCGGAACTGTCGGCGATGGTGTCCGATATATCGATCCCCGGGATGCCCACGATGCCGCAGAGATCGCCGCACTGGACCTGGGTGGTGTTGTTTCTGCCGAGGCCCTCAAAGGTGAAGATTTCCTTGACTTCTGCCGTCTGTTGTTTGCCGTCCCGCTTGATCAGGGTAAGAGGTTTGGTCAGGTCCAGCGTCCCCCGGTACACCCGTCCGATGCCGATACGGCCCACAAAATTGGAGTAATCCAGCGTCGCCACCTGCAGCAGCACCGGTCCCTCGACGATCTTCGGTGCCGGGATGTATTCCAGAATGGCGTCAAGGAGGGGCAGAATCGAGTCCCTGGGATCGGTCTTCAGATCCTTGACAGCCCAGCCGTCCCGGCCGCTGGCGTAGAGGGTCGGGAAATCCAGCTGTTCATCGGTGGCGTTGAGTTCGCAGAAGAGATCGAAGACTTTGTTGAGCACAATATCCACCCGGGCATCGGGCTTATCGACCTTGTTGATGACCACCAGAGGTTTCAGGTTCAGCGCCAGGGCCTTCTCAAGCACGAACCTGGTCTGAGGCATGGGGCCCTCGGCGGCGTCCACCAGCAGGATCACACCGTCGGCAAGTTTGAGGACCCGCTCCACCTGGCCGCCGAAGTCGCTGTGTCCGGGGGTGTCGATGATGTTGATCTTGACATTCCTGTAAACGATGCTGATGTTTTTGGAGAGGATGGTGATGCCGCGCTCCCGCTCCAGATCGTTGTTGTCCAGGAAGCGCACGGCGACTTCCTGATTGTCGCGGAAAAGCTTGCTCTGCTTCATGATCTGATCGACCAGGGTCGTCTTGCCGTGGTCCACATGAGCGATGATGGCGATGTTTCTGAGTTCACGCATAAAAAAATCTCCGGTATTCTGGTTCTTTTAAATCTTAATAATATACACCCTTTCAAGATAAATTGCAATACGGACTTGAAAGAAGCCGTTAGTTGTTGTATATTATCAAATACATAAGTCAACCCAAAACGAAAGGAATGCGGGTATGTCCGGTCACAGCAAATGGGCGAATATCAAACATCAGAAGGATGCCGCCGACAAGAAGAAGGGGAAAATCTTTTCCCGTATCGGTAAGGAAATCATGGTCGCTGCCAAGCAGGGCGGCGGCGATGCCAATGCCAACCCCCGGCTCCGCGCCGCGCTGACGGCAGCCCGTGCCGCCAATATGCCCAACGCCAATATCGAACGGGCCATCAAAAAGGGCTGCGGCGAACTTGGCGATGTGGTGTTCAAGGAAATCGTGTACGAAGGTTATGCCCCGGGCGGCGTTGCCGTGCTGGTGGACTGCCTCACGGATAACAGCAACCGTTCCGCCAGCGAGGTCCGTTTCTGCTTTGACCGCGGCAACGGCAATATGGCCAACTCCGGTGCAGTGTCCCGCATGTTCACGCGGCAGGCGCATTTTGTGATCACCGGCGAGTGGGCCGATGAGGAAAAATTGATGGAGATTGTGCTGGATGCCGGTGCCGAGGACCTGTCCGTGGAGGACGGCGTGGCCGAGATCTGGAGCGCTCCCGGGACCTTTGAAGATATTGCCGGGGCGCTGGAGAAAGCCGGCGTGAAGTGCGACGAGGCGGAAGTCGTCCGCCGTCCTGAAATGACCGTGGAGATTACCGATGCGGCCGTGGCCAAGCAGGTGATCCGCATGGTGGAGAGTCTGGAAGATCTGGACGACGTCCAGATGGTCACCGCCAACTACACGCTGACCGACGAAGTCGCCGAGCAGCTTGACTCGGAGGAGTGATCCATCATGATCCGCCGGAACGGAGAATACCATACTGAACTGCGTACCGCCATGCGGGGTGGCGACGGCACCGTGAAGATCGAGCATCTTTGGGATGAAAAGCGGGAACTGCAGGACCTGAACCGCATGTTCGGGCGGCTCACTCTGGAGCCGGGGACTTCCATCGGGTTTCACGAGCACGAGGAGGAGGCCGAAGTCTTTTTTGTGATTTCCGGTTCCGGCGAGGTCAATGACAATGGATTTCTCTCCAATGTTTCTGCGGGGGATTCCATCCTGACCGGCTTCGGCACCAGTCACAGTGTCCGCTGTACCGGTACCGAACCGCTGGTCCTCCTGGCGGTCATCACCAAGCAGAAGGCGTAACGATGATCGCCGATAAGTGTCTGCTGGGTCTGGCGGAGACGTACGGCACTCCCCTCTATGTTTACGACGGGGACATGGTGCTGGAACACTACCGGGCGCTGTTTGAATACATCCCGCATCCCAGGCTCCGGATCCATTATGCACTGAAGGCAAATTACAATCCGGAACTCTTGAGACTCCTGCGGGACGCCGGCGTCGGACTTGATGCGGTAAGTCCTGCCGAAGTGATCCTGGCTCTGAAGCTGGGGTTTCCGGCGGAACGGATCATTTTTACCGCCAACAATCTTACGGATGCAGAGTTTGACGAGGTCCACCGTCTGGGGGTGCTGATGAACGTCGGTTCTCTCTCCCGGCTGGAAAAAACGGCCCGGCGTTGTCCGGGAAGCTGCATCTGCATCCGGTTCAACCCCGATGTGGTGGATGGCGACAGTGCCATGACCATGACCGGGGGCGACCTGACCAAATTCGGGATCCTGATGGAGGATCTGCCCCGGGTCCTGGAGATCATGAAGGTCGGAAATCTGCGGGTCGTCGGACTCCATGAACATACCGGGTCGGGACTCCAGCACACCGAATCGGTGTTCCGGAGCATGCGGAACCTGATGCGTCTTGCCGCCCCGGAGAATTTTCCGGACCTGCAGTTTCTGGACTTCGGCGGCGGCTTCAAAGTTCCCTATAAACCGGACGAACACCGGGTGGATTATTCCGCCATGGGACAGGAGATCTGCAGCCTCTTCACTGATTTTGAAAAGCGTTACGGACGGGAACTGGAGATCCGTTTCGAGCCGGGGAAATACATGGTGGCCGAGTGCGGGCACCTGCTGACCCGGGTTAATACCGTGAAACACAATCACACGAGGGTCATTGCCGGGTGCGATTCCGGGTTTCCCCAGCTGATCCGGCCCATGCTTTACGGGGCCTATCACCAGATCGACAACCTCAGCAATCCGGATGCGCCGGAGCATCTTTATGATGTCTGCGGCAATATCTGCGAAACGGGGGACCGTTTTGCGGAACAGCGCTCCATCCCGGAGATCCGGGAGGGGGACCTGCTGGCTGTCCGCAACGGCGGAGCCTACTGTTTTTCCATGGGGGGGATCTACAACCTCCGGGCCATGCCGCCGGAAGTGGTGGTGATCGGGGGGAGAGCGAAGCTGGTCCGTCCCAGGGTGTCCAATGCGGCACTTGCGGAGGAGCTGCTTTGTCAGTGCGGAATGGAGGCAAAATGAGCTGCTTCGGGGCCATTGATCTGGCCGGAAACCAGGCCGCATTTGCAGTGGCGGATGCTTCTGGAAAGATCCTGATCGACGCCGTCAAACCCATGCGCGGTCGGGAAGCCGCTGTACTGGCGGATTATCTGGTGAATCTTCTGGCTGAAAAAGGCCTCTCCATCCGGGATGCGGACCACTGGACGGTGGGATCTGGGCCCGGGAGTTTCACCGGGATGCGTCTTGCGTCGTCGCTGGTCAAGGGCTGGTGTTTCGACCGGCCGGAGGTGCGGACGAGGTGTGTTCCCACGGCACTCATTGCTTCCCAGGGGGGCACGGCGGACTCCATGGGGGTTCTGCAGGATGGCCGCAATCAGGAGATGCTGGTTTTCGGCCTGAAAAAGTCCGGAAGGGGCTACGCTCCGGACGGGTTTACGGCTGTATGGAACCGGGAACAGGCGGAGGCGGGTTTGCCGGAGGCCGGATTCAAAACTTACGCCGTCTTTGCGTCCGACGAGGCGGCGGTCAGAAAACTTCTGCCGGAAGATATTTCCGGGGAACTGCAGGTGGTCAAAAAATATTCTGCGGTCCCGCTTCTCCAGTCGGACCTTCCTTTCGACAACGATCTGGACAAACTTGTCTATATCCGCCCCGCCGTCTTCTCCTGATTGATGGAGCCCCCCATCCGGGATATGCCGGCGGGTCCGCAGAGAGGGACATTGCAGTCGCTCCAGGATTTTGAGGCTGCTACCCGAAGTGGTAACAGCCGAAA
>DCGO01000012.1:0-9078 GCA_002314605.1 Lentisphaeria bacterium UBA1776
ACAAAAGTTCCTGATGCCCCATTTTCTTTCTCCCGGGAATCCAGCAGTTCATGATAATCCGTCTTCATCTGAAGATCAGTCTTGCTGCTGACAGAAAGAATCTCGTTCAGACTGCACTGCTCCACGATACGGCCTTTTTCATCAATCACGGAAATGTAGATAAGATTCCGTTCGCCCCGGTCAATACCGATCACATGGACATTTTCCGCCGTCCGCAGAAAGTCCCGGACGGCAGGATTGATGTCTGAATTCTTATCCGCCTTGAAATTGATCACAAGCGATGCATGCAGAGAGTACTGGTCATATTGAAACCGGCGGTCTTTGACCAAAGGATAAGCGAAAGTCCGTGTCTCTTTTTCATTGCGACGACATGGGATCGGCTGATTGGCCGGATGGGTAACGGTACAATCCTCAATGCTTTTCTTCCGGTAAAAGATCTCCGCCTCTCCATTGAGTTTGAACACTACATCAGCCAGATTCCGATCATCGAACAAGGCCCGCCAGTACAAAGTATGCATATTGGCCGTACCTTTGCTGTATGCGGAGAAATCCTTGTTCCAGATCGTGAAAAGATACAGTTTCCCCTGGTCAACAAGCTCATCAATAAACGATTCCGGGATCGGCTGAAAGTCAATCTTATAACCTTGTTGTGCAATCTCTCGATAAAAAAGATTAAGATCATGCAGTGCCGTTGTTGAAATCTGAAAACCAAATCTTTTCCAATCCTCATGTTCTTGTATAGACTTCCGGTAAAAGTCAATCAAGGCATCCATCTCGGCCTGAGTATATACATCATTGCCTCCCCTGTGTCTTAGATAAGCATCCCGGACAATCTGAGAAGGATTGAATTCCTCTATTCTGCTATCGGAAAAAAAGACCTTTGGGAGCATTTTGTTCGGTCCGGGCAATAATTTGTAGATCATTTTTTCATAACACGAATCAGAAGATTCTCCGAAAACATTGCTAAAATCAACCTTGCAATCTTTCGGCATAATGCCGATATAAAACAGCCCGTTTTTGCGAAGGAGAATGCAACGATTGTCCTTTTCCTTATTTTCATCCCAGCCGTTCAAAAGAGAGACACATTCAAAATTCAATTTGAATTTTTCGAGAGAATAGGGCTTTTTCGTCAGATAATTTCTGACCTTGTTGTACAACGGAGTTACGGCATCCAAAGCCGCCAGAATCTCATTGAGTTCCTCATAAAATGCAGTATCCTTTTCCGCCTCGTCTCCCGTTCCGGACAACTGCTTCAGAAAACGCTGAATATCCTTCAGACTGTCAAGAAAAGACTTCAAGAGTGCAATAGATTCTTTGTCCTGCACCAATTTCCGGGACGCAGGATAATCTGTATTCAGGAGGTTTTGCACAGCAGCAGCCCGGTCGGAAATCCTTTTCAGCAGACTTTCCGGTTTGCCGTCTGCGCCCTTGACGCTCAACGCACAGAAATGACGAAGCAGGGATGGTCTTTCCGATTCAGCAGGAAGAGTGTCCAGAAGAGATTGGATCTCCGCAAGCGAAAAACTCGTATTGCGTTTATACGCCTTCTCCATATTCTCCATATATTTTTCTTCGGACTGCTTTGCTTTCCGGGGGTGTTCGTTTTGAAAACTCTCGGTCCAAATCTCCTTGAAGAGATTCCAGTTTCCGTACGCCTGCTGCATGACCGCCGTCAATGTAACATCATTGGCAATATAAATATGCGCCGTATCCCCCTGCTGCAGCAGCGGAACAAGTTTGGAGAAAATATCGGAGACGGGGCTTTCCAGCGTATGCCAGATTGAAGCCACCGTTCCCAACAGTTCCCCGTCACTCTCAAACTGCTTTGGAAGCAGACTGATCTCCTGAAGCCGATCGCTTAAAATCTGTTTGAAAAGCGGTATGAAGCGCGGCAGTTTGATCCGGGATGCCTGACACCGCAGATTGATCAGCTCGTTCAGCCCCTGGATTTTCCGTTTTCCTTCCGGAAAATATCCACCGATCAGACTGTTGTATGCCTCAATCCCGCGCTGCGACAGAACCCGGTTGAAACATTCAAGGGAAAACGCTTCCGCCAATGAGGTGAATCCGCAAGCATCAAGCAGTTCAGGATTCACTCCATCAAATAAATCAGGGACCGTCTCCCGGATCCGATTCCAGCTTCTGATATTGTCCAGAAATTTTGGAAGGTTCTGCTCAATAATGCGGAATCCGATTGCGGTGGACTTGCAATCCGCGACATACATATTAAGGCGATTCTCATTGAATCCGGTAAAATAGCTGGTCCACTGGTCAAACGAATGAACCAGCTGCCGTTCTTCATCTGAGACAAGAATAGGATCAATATTTTTCTTGATCAATTCCTTTTTGTCAATGGTCTTATATTCCGCCTGCCCTTTGAAACGATCGGAAATGCTCTTACGGAGTTTATTGCGGATCTTCTGAAATTCCTTGAAATCCCGCTTGGGATCGTTATAAAGCAAGGCATACTGTTCCAAATCATCCATCGGCAGAGCAAAACAGTCAATGTTTTATCAATGAAATTCTTATGATATTCATCAATGATTTTCTTGACTTTCCTGTACTTCTCCGCACGTTCTTCGTCTTCACGAATCAGCCCCCGTTCCTGTACATAAAAGGCCGTCTTTCCCACAGGGATCAACTGAAAACTCAACGTACGCTGAATCGGATACATGGCGGTAAACTGCTGCAGGGATTTTCTCATGATGCGTTCCTTTCTTTGCACGATAATTTATTGGAGCACAATACAGCCCTCGTTGCATACTATAAAGAGGAAATGATTGAAAGTCAAGCAAAAAAATACGGCATCTTGGTAATTTTACGTGTCAAAAGGTCGTTTTTGTCAAAAGAATGAAGTGAATACTGAATTTTTTATGAACCGTTGCCGTGTCAGCGAGAGATACAGCCGCAGAGTACATCGAAGCGGCACGTTTGCCGCAGGAGGCTCGAGAGGCAGGAGGCCGACAGCCGACTACATGCCAGCGGGTGCCACCCGCCCGGAGGAGAGGACGCAGGAACGGTCGGCCATGGCGGCAATGTCGCGGTTGTGGGTGATCATGAAGAGGGCGCAGTCGGGACGTTCGGAACGGATGTCGCGGAAGAGCTGCAGAATTTCTTCGCCGGTGCGGCTGTCCAGATTCCCGGTGGGTTCATCGGCAAGGAGCAGCCGGGGGGCGTTGATCAGGGCACGGGCAATGGCCGCACGCTGCTGTTCGCCGCCGGAAAGTTCATTGGGGCGGTGCCCGAGCCGGTGGGACAGCCCCACTTTTTCCGCCAGATCGCGGGCGGCCGTCACAAGTTCCCGGCGGGAAGTCCCGCAGAGCATCCCGGGAAGCATGATGTTTTCCAGCACCGTAAGTTCCGGAAAAAGGCAGTAATTCTGAAAAATAAAACCGATCTTCCGGTTGCGGAAATCTGCGGCACGGCGGCCCTTCAGAAGACTGTAATCCTGACCGCATGCACAGATCTTTCCGGCATCCGGGCGTTCCAGCAGACCCAGCAGATGAAGCAGAGTCGTCTTGCCGCTCCCGGAGGCGCCGGTCAGGGCAAACCATTCACCGGCATGGACGGAACAGTCCACCCCAGTCAGCACATCGATCACTTTGCCGCCCATCGTATAATGCTTGCAGACGCCGGACATTTCAAGCAGGATATCGCTATTCATAACGCAGCGCCCCCGCAGGATCCAGTCTGGCCGCCCGCAGAGCCGGGATCACCGCACCGATGGTGCAGAGAATGATCGCCATGGCGGCGATCAGGATCACGTCTCCGGCAATGATATGGGCCGGCAGTTCATTGAAGTAATAAAACTCCTTGGGAAAAAGGTCCTGTCCGGTCCAGCGGGCCGCCAGACGCAAAATATCATTCCGGAAACGGATGACCAGCACCCCCAGCAGCGTTCCGGAGCATGCGCCTGTCACGCCCACCAGGAGCCCCTGCAGCACAAAGACCCGCAGGACCACGCCGTCGGAAGCCCCCAGCGCTTTCAGGATGCCGATCTCACGGGTCTTCTGATATACGGAAGTGATAAGGGTATTGGCAATGCTGAAGGCCGCCACCAGGACGATGAAAACCAGCAGGAAAAACATCATGCGCTTCTCCACTTGCAGAACCTCAAGCAGCTGCCGGTTCTCCTGCTGCCAGCTGCTGATAGTGAAATACTGGGGGATCGCTTTCTGCAAAGCATCCAGCTGGCGCTCCATGTGAAAGGGATCCGGCACCCATCCGTAGATCATGGTCACAAATCCCCAGGGAAGACCGGCCAGATCCGCCGCATCTTCCGCATTCAAAAAGAGTACCGCCCGGTCAAAATCGTATTTGCCGAAACTGTAAATGCCGCTGACGGTGAATTCCCCGGGAAGATACACTGCCCGATCCCTGTTCAGCTCCACCTTGCCGTCCTTGCCGATCTTCACCATGCCGGTAAGTTTGGAGGGGGAGTGCAGGAGGATCCGGCTTCCGGCGGACACGTTCCAGCGCCGGGCCATGTCGCTACTGATGATGACCTCGCCGGGTTTCAGCGAGATCTCTCCAAGCACGAGGTAAGTCTGCAGCTTCATGAAATCCCGCAGCGCCTCCGGGCGGGTACCGATGGCGATGATCCGGGTGTCCAGCTTTTCGCCAACCTGAGCCAGCAGGGGAGTCTGAACCACGCCGGCGGCCTTGGCCCCGACTTTTTCGGCAGCCTGGACCAGTTCCGCCGGATCCCCCACGGTCCCCTGATAGCCGCGGATATGAAAATGCGCCTGTGTCTCCAGAAGTTTGGATTTCATGAGGTCCGTAAAACCGGTCATGACGGCAAGGACGATAATCAGCACCGCCACCCCCAGGGTGACCCCGATGACGGAGATCACGGTAATGACCGACACCGCACTCCGCCGCGGCCTGAGATATTTTCCGGCCAGAAAAAGGGACACACTCGTCATTTCAAACCAAAAATTTCGTTGAACACTGTTCTTCCGACAGCCGTTTTCCAGGGAAACCGGCATCCATCAAGGGGAAAATCACCTTTTACGGCTCCATATAGCAGGCGGAACTGGAATCGGACTCCGCCACCTTGACGATATAGAGACGGACATTACCGTCATTGATCCCCGGAGCCATTTTCTGATACAGCACCCGGGCGATGTTTTCACTGGTGGGATTCAGATCCTTGAAATCCGGCAGATCATTCAGACACGCATGGTCGTAACCGGCCATGGCATCATCCGTCACCTGCTTGAGTTTCCGGAAGTCGAAAGCAATGCCGATCCGGTCAAGTTTCTCCGCACGCAGCACCACCGTGATCCGGTAATTGTGACCGTGAAGATTGCAGCACTCCCCATTATACCCCGCCAGGCGGTGGGCGCAGGAGATAACCCGGCTGGTTTCAAGCTCGTACATCGGACCGGTCACGCATTCTGCAAGGCTTCCACCAATGCCGCTTTGGACTGCACGCCGACGAATTCATTGACAATAGCGCCGTCACGAAGCACAAAAAGCGTCGGAACCGTGCGGACGGCGTACTGACTGGCCAGCTGGGTGCAGACTTCCACGTTGATCTTGAAAATCTTCACATCAGGAAATTCTGAAGCAATCTGGTCCAGCACGGCCACCAGCGACCGGCACGGGCCGCACCATGTCGCCCAAAAATCCAGCAGTACAACTCCGGATGCCACCGCACCCTGAAAATCCGCTTCGTTCAACTCCGCAACCTGTCCCATGGCTCAGCTCCCCTGTATCTTCAGATTTTTCCAGAATTTTCCCGGTCATCCGGTGTCTCTCATTACGGTCCAAAACAATAGCACTGTTTCAATGAAAAGCAAGTATCTTTCACCCATCCTGCAAAAAAAAGCCCTCCTCCTTCACTTATTCTGGGCTTCTGGATTCTCTCTCTTGACCTTCTCCAGTTCCACGGCATAGCCTGTGATCTGGTCCCCGGTCTCAAGCGTCAGCTCGGCTCCTGTGCCGACTCTGCTGGAGCCCTGTTTGGACTCCCCTGCTGCTGCTGCTGTCTCGTTGGTCATGTCGCCCTTGTAAGAGACTTTCGCCTTCTCCTTGACGGCTGCGGTGAGAATCTTCCCGTATCGGATGTTAACGCCGAACGTGAAGGTCTCCGGGTTCAATGTTGTCTCGAAGCCGATGCCGTCCCCATAGACGACGGTATTGTGTCCGCACCCCGCCAGCAGCATGGCGGCCAGCGCGGCAATCAGAATCGCCATTGCGCAAAATTCCTTCTTCATATCTTTTCCTTTCAGTTGTTGACAATGCTCTGTACGCAGTGTTTCAGGCCGTACCCGATGCCGGTAACCACTGCGCCGGTTATGGCGTAAAGAACCGCTTTGAAAATGGCGGCACGTCCAGCCTGATACATCCTTGCAAGGTCCTTCATGGCCCGGATATCCTCATCGCTGAGCCTTGCAAGCCGTTCTTTTTCTTCCTCGCTCATTTGTTGACTCCTTCCCAGCTTGAGCGCCCGAAAAGCCGCACCCCGCAATAAGCAAGGAGGCTTGACATATACGGGACACCGCCGTCCAGCAGGAGCCCCATAAAGGCATCATCGGCATCGGCCCGGGTCCATCCATCCGGATGGGTCCTATAGATGAAATCGTGCACGAAAGCTGCCCGGAGGGCACGGTTGTCCCCCGGGGGGAAGACCACCCTCCAGAAGAATCGGGGGACGCTGGCACCGTCCGATTCGAAGCCCGCCGGAACCGTCAGTCCCAGAGAGTGAAGCGGTTCCAGCAGGGTGTACACGTTCCCGCGTTCGTCTTCAGCATGAACGTCAATCTTCATCCGGCTCCCCCGTTACAGAAAAAGCTCGTTCCAGTTCCGGCCGTTGTGGAGGAGGTTCAGACTGATGGCGCTGAAGGTCTGGGCGTAACCGGCAATGGCATCTTCGGTCATGCCCTGTGCAACGGCCCACGCCAGCATGGCCTCGGCGTTGAAGGGCTGTTCCGGAAGGTCTGCCCGTGTCTTGCCGGTGGCGGTCAGAACCTCGTCAATGGCGGCCCAGAACTCGGCCTTGATGGCGTTGAACCTCGTCACCCCTGCCGGGATGTCCCCTTCCGCTTTCGGAAAGGCAAGCTTAACTGCGTACTGGTGTGCCGCAAAGGTCCCTTTGAGCTGCTGCTCCAGCTGGACGGTGACGGGCCCGTAGAAGAAAGCCCGAAGCGCAGCGTAACACTGGAGCTTGCACTTGTCGTAGTCGGCAAGTTCCTGCCCTTTGTATTTCACCGGGACGTCGAAATAGCGATACAATCCGCCGTTGTTCCGGATAAGCGCCGGGAAGAAAATCAGGCCGTCCTCCCGCCGGATCACAGGCTCCGTGCCGGATTCCGTCTCCGTCAAAAAACTCACATCGAAATTCTCGGGGATCTCATTCACAATCTTGCTCATTTCAATTTCCTTTCAATTTTTCTGGTTCAGCATGCAAGGCGACCTGCGGTACCGGAAGTCGAAGAATTCAGATTCTCAGTCAATCCCAATGCGAACGCCCCAACGTACTCGCGGCAAGCCGCATTAAGGCAACGTGTAACGACACGCGCACCGGCGTTTGCGTTGTTGAATATTTGATCGCAGAGGTACGTTGAGGAACTTCCTGTAACATCCGTCGGGAAATATGTCAGCGGATCATACAGCTTGATGAATCCGCCCGCCTTCGGCCACGCCTGACTGACCCATGCGGTAGCGGCTCCGGTATTGCCTGCCGCCGGGAACGGGGTATTGGCCGGGCCGTATCCCTGATCGGTGTCCAGCAGAGTGTATTTGGATGTATCGGTTGTGAAGGTGTAACCGGATTTGGTGTAGTCTCCTGCAACGTCGTCCTGGTATTTCTGGATGCCGTCGTCGAATTCATAGCAAGCCCCCCACGGGTCTTCCACGCCCCTGTAGGAACAGGCTACAACCTTGGATGCGCCGGATGCCCAGTGCCCTTCCAGATCGGCGTCCGCGCCTTCGGCATCCGAAATGATCTCCCCGGTTCCGTTGCCCATGGAGACGGTTCGTCCGCATGTGCGGAGATAAGCCGGGTCATAGCTTGTCAGATACGATAATCCGGTGGAGATGGAGGTCTGTGTGTCCGTGCTGGCGAACTCGATTTCAACCAGCCAGCCAAGCCAGACTTTCAGGAGGAAGTTGACGCCGGTGCCGCCGTTGGCCACTGCCGCCGTGCGGAACTGTGCACGGGTCTTGCTGACGGTGGGCTTGACCCCGCTTGCAACAATGCTGCGGAGCTTGTTGGAATAAACGGAGCCCTTGAAGGCCCCCATGTACTGTTTCTGCAATGTCGCCCCGCCGTTGGAGACGTAAAAGGCCGGGAAGGGAGCGGAGCCCGGAAAAGGCCTATCGGAAATAAGCTTCACCGTATGGGCATGACTGTTGTCATCGGTGTAATGGTCGATCCGGTAATGGGCCACCGGAAACTCCACCATTACATCGCCGTCGGTGCCGTCAAGAACGGCGGCGGTTCCATCGGCCTTCAGGGCGGAGTTGGCTGAATTGAGGTAATAATTGATGTGTCTGGTGGCAAGATTGTCCATGACGCAGCGCTTGAGGTTGTGCACCGGCATCCGGGTGAAGCTTGCCACATTGGTGTATGTCGCGCCGTCAGCATTCAATATAACGCGCTGACAGGAGGGACTGGAGAGGGTCATGTCCCTGTCCACGCCATAGACGAAAGCCCCGGAGGCATCCCGGATGGAAAGCTCCAGCCCTCCCTGTGTTGCGCCGTCTCCGATGAAAGCGCGCTTCGTGTCGCTGTCGAAGAGGATTTCACCGGCTCCCGGGGTCCCGGCCCCGCGTACAGTCGTTGAAGCTTTGGGAAGAATCAGTTTACTCATTTTTTTTCTCCTTTTTTTGGTTAGTTGAAGTGAAGAATCAAACCTGAATCGCTGTAATTATCAAAAGCCCAGTCCACCGGAAAACCGCTGGTATTGTCGGTCCAGCTGCCGCAGTCCAGATCACCGATGTTCTGACGGCCGGAGGCGTGAAGGAATACAATCTGCTGCTTGATAAGCCCGGCATCCGGGTCTGCCGGTCCCTGTGGTCCCTGTTCACCGGTGTCCCCTTTCGGGCCCTGCGGCCCGGTTGCGCCTGTGT
>DCGO01000012.1:9210-16075 GCA_002314605.1 Lentisphaeria bacterium UBA1776
CTGTGTCGCCGGTGTCGCCCTTGGGGCCCTGTTCCCCGGTGTCCCCCTTGGGCCCCTGCGGACCGGTTGCGCCGGTTGCGCCGGTGTCCCCGGTGTCCCCTTTGGGGCCCTGCGGTCCTGTTGCACCGGTGGCTCCCTGCGGGCCTTGCGGGCCCGTGGCACCTGTCTCGCCCTGCGGCCCTTGTGGCCCGGTGGCACCAGTCTCTCCCTGGGGTCCCTGTGGCCCGGTGGCCCCTGTTTCCCCGGTGTCACCTTTCGGACCCTTGAAAGGAAGGGCATCGGACCAGTCGCCGGAGGCGGCGGATTCCTTGATGTAGATGTTCCCCGTGTCCGTGGCAAGAAAGCTGAATCCTTTCGGCTCTGCATCATAGAGGGATTTTTCGGACAAGGGCCCGGTGGCGTCCACATTGTAGGAATATCCACGGTCCCCCTTGGGGCCCTGTGGGCCTGTGTCTCCCTTGTCCCCCTTGTCCCCCCGGGCGGTGATCCCAGTATCCTGATACCCCATGTACCAGTGGCCGGTGGTGGTGTCAATGTGGTAATAAGCGGAAACCGGGGTGGGCTCGAATGCCACGGAGCGGTTCAGAATCACCATGGGAATAATATAGACGGCGTTCAGGCCGTCCGTAAGCGTCCCCCGGGCTGTGATCCTGTCCTTTCCCTGAATGACGGCGGCAAGCTCATCGGTGTTCATGATGGACATGTCGATCACCAGATTGCTGCCGGAGGCGGTTACCAGTCCGGAAAGAATGGCCCCGTCGTCCAGATCATTGTCCACCATGAAGGTCCATGTTCCGGACACGGAAGGCAATCCCGTGACGGTGATCCGGGCGGCGATCCCCCGCCAGAGGGGGACACTTGCCCCGCTGTCGGGGCTCCATGTTGCAGTCTGCATATTCTTCTCCTTGTTTGTTGTCGGACCTGTCGGACAGGCCGGACAGGTCGGACGGATTATTTTTCAAACTTCGACTTTTCCGGGAACCTCTCAAAAAGCGTTTCCCGCATCACCTTGAAACCGGCGTCATTGTACCCGGCGAAAAGTTTCCCGGTCACGGGGCCGGGATTGCCGCCTTCGCTGTGAACTTTCACAAAATTCTGGTTCAGTTCCGGCTGCATGCCGATAAGGCCGCAAGCAAGGGTGTTGATGCAGAACCCCGGCTCCGGAACATAGTCGGTCTTTTCCATGACCCGCAGAAAATCCGCTTTCCGGTACACCACCGGGGTATGTGCGTCAAAATTCGCATGCAACTGAATCCCCTGCTGCTCCAGATAGCGGAATGTATTCCGCATGCGCTCATTCCACCGGCTTCCGCTGTCGAAACTGTCGTATCCCCGGGCATTGTAGATCACCGGAACCGCCGACGGGTTGTACGGGGCAAGGAACAATTGATCATCGGAGAGGAAGATGAACGTTTCGGCCAGTTCCGGCTCCCGGCATGCGGCCAGAATCTTGTCGATCAAATTGGCGTCCTTGTTGCGGCTGTTCCGGTCCGGGACATTCAGGAGCTTTACATTCTGCACCCAGTCCGGAGCGCAGTCGGTGACAATCCATACATGCCGGGCGGTGGTATAGCGATCAATGCTCCGGAGGGCCAGACGAAGCTCCTCGTTGTTGTTTTTGGAACCGCCGCCCAGCGGAATCACCACGTCATACACGGGAGGCGGCACGGTGACGGTGCGGTACTTTACAGCGCTTGCGGCATCCATCATCCGGAAGAGCTGAGCGCCGGATGGGTCATCCGTGAAGCGGTCCCCTTCATGGGGGCGGTGGGCATTCATGGTCCCCGGGCGGCCTTCCGGCCAGTCCTTAAGTCCCACTGGGCCGATGTTCTGCATGTCAACAATGCAATCGGTATCCCATGCCTGCCAGATACGCACATCCACACCGGAGGGTTCATCGTCTTCGGCCAGCGGGAGAATCCGCGCCGCTTCCGATGCCCGGAAACTGGTGGAATGGAGACAGGCGAACCGGGAGGACTTGAAAACTCTGTATCGGGATGCAGAAAGCTGATAATACCGCCTGAAAAGGCTTCCGCATGCCGGTTTCACCTGAAGGACCCCGGCAACGTATTCGAGATAGGAGGCCGGATAATAATCATCGTCCTCCATGACGGCAACCACCGTGTTCCCGGGGAAGGTGTGCGCCTGTACGGCTTTCAGAAGGGCCAGAAAATTCCGCTTGAGGGAGTTGCCGGACACGGGCTCCAGACGGAGGACTTCCACGGGACAACAGGCCCGGTCCAGAATCGACTGGGGCACGGGGTCCTTGCCGTCATCGGCAACGATCCACAAGGCCGGTTTTCGGGTCTGGGCTGCAATCCCGTCGGCAACGGTCGCCAGCTGCATAAGCCGGTCCCCGGTGGGAGTGATCACCACCACGGAAGGCTCCGACGGCTTTTTCAGTTCCGCCAGAACTTTCCGGCAGCGTTCCAGCTTGGACTCGTTGTCCCCTCCTACGGCATGGGCAAGAAAATCCCCTTTTTTCCAGAGGCATTTGGAAAACTTGTCGTTTCTTTCAACGTAACTCTGAAGGGTCCCCTCCTCGATCCGGTGAATCTTCTCTGCAAGGGGCATGTTCTCCAGGAAAACCCGGTTCAGGAGAGACTGAGTCCCCCACTTTTCTGCGGGGTAAGCCTCCCGGAGGGCTTCCAGTTCATCCAGCACGGCAATGCCTTCCGGTGTGTTCCGGATAAGAAGAATCTCCCCGTTGATGGCACTGAAGCCACGGCCCTCGATGCAGACGCCGAAGGATTTCCCATCCGGGAGAAAGTCTTCCATCTTCCGGGCCGGGTCTGTGATCACGCAGTCGCTGCCGATGGTCACAACCATGTCGAAGCCCCCCAGCAGCGCTTTCATCTTCCGGGTGTCCAGATATGGGGAATAGCCGGTGTTGTCGGCGAGAAAGCTGTAATCGTGCCGGAGCATGTATTTCCGGTGATTCAGGATGGTTGCCAGATACAGGCCCATGTTGTTCCGGGAGTAGGACTGATAGAAAAGGACGTTCATCACTGCCACCTCGGGAACCACGTTTCTTCATAATATCTTGGATTGTGGTGATCATTGCTGTACACGGCGATCCAGCCGACTTGTCCGTACATGAAATGGCCCTCATCATCCCGGAACTCCTGTGTGCGCCACCGGACAGGAGGCCAGGACTCCCATGTGACACGGTAGCCGTTGTACACCAAAGAATTTGCAAGCCCCATCTGAGATGGGTCAAGGTCGCTTTTGTCCTCGTTGTAATATTCGCATGTCCAGAACTCATATACCTGATTGACCTCGAACTCGTGTTCTCCCTGACTGGAACTGCTGGACCCGCCGGAACTGCTTGAAGAGGACCCGGAAGAACTGGACCCGCCGGAACTGCTGGAAGCGCCGGAGCTGCTGGAAGCGCCGGAGCTGCTGGATGTGCCGGAACTGGAACTCTCATCCGCCACCCAATAGACATGATCCCCGCCGGAATGGAGGACACCGTCCTCCGGAGCGCTGGAGGGGAGTGCCAGAGAGGAGGAACGGGAGCCGTATTCCATGCGCATCAATGCGGCGAGGGATGGGTCCACGTTAAGCAGCCGCCACTCCAGAACGCCGTTGTTGACGGAGAGCATCATATTCTGATCCGGCCCGGTTGCGCCGGTCTGAAGCTCGAGAATTTTCTCAAAGCCTTCCCCGTCCCGGATACGGAGGAGGGGTGTAAGGGTGCTGGATATGACCAGTTCCGGAATGGGATGGAGGGGTGTCATGATATTGTCGAAAGTGAGCTGGGTAATGTTGCTCCCGGTGGCCTGAGCCAGCGGAAAGAAATAGTTTCCGGCCTCGTAATACTGGTGGCTTGCCCCCATGATGATGGATGCGGAAAAGGTATGACCCGCCTTGTTGGGGACGACCTTGAGATAGCAGAACCCCGGACTGGTTGAGCTGGAAATATCCTGATCCGGTATGGTCTGTTTGACGTTGTACCCATAGACCAGTCCACCCTTGATGTGGAATTTCCCGGAAGAGGTCCCGGAACCGGAATCGGAATCGTCTCTTGTCGTCAACCGGAAAGCATGGTCGAAGCCCCCGGAGGAAGTACTTTCCACAAATATGCGGCGGGGTCTCACTGTACCGGAGGAAGTATGATGCAGAATGCTGTTGATGGAACGCTGAAGATCCATCAAAGCATCTTCTCTCCACAAACGACTCTGTGCCATAATCGTCATCCTCCAATGCTTCTGTGAGTCGCCCGGGCGGACGGGATATTCAAGGCGCTCCAGCTGGCCCTGCGCAAAAAGCGGAACTCCCCGTAAACGGCACTGGAACCGTCTCCAAGCAAATGACCGCCGGCATCCAAAAGTGCGGGATCCGTGATCCGGACCCCCTGATCACCGCCAGCAGTCATTGCCCCGTTCCACAGCCTGATCGGATGCTTCTGCCCGTTGGCATCCAGCGCCTGAAATCCGGACTGCAGCAATTTGATATTCCAGTTGTCCGGATGATAGCGAAGCGTGAGTTCAACTTTGGTGTATTCTGTCCCCGCTGAATTACACTGGGGGGTCGTCTGAAGCCGGACGCACCAGAGACTTTCAACCCCGTAAGCAATGCCGTCCATGGTGACGGCCTCTTTGTTCAGAGTATTGAAGCACTGATACATCCGGGTGGTATTGACCGATGCGGCATACCAGCTGATCTCAATACGCTGACGCAATTTTGGAATCATCGGGACCTCAGGAAAAAGATCTCCGGCCGAATTGAGTACAGGGATCAGCGGTTCGGATTCATCACCGGAAAAACACCGCTCAAGCGGAACGAACTCGCATTCATCAAAATAACGGATCTCCGGCGCTCTCAGCGAAAGGTTTTCTCCTGCGGCAAACTGGGGAACAACGGAAGAATATTCGACTTCCGCACGGAAATAACGGGAACTCCTCATGCAGAATCGGATCCTGGCCGCAAACAGATTGGCCGCCAGCGGAGACTGCGCACCGAGATACGGTACGCCGGTCAGCGTGCGAACGGATGTCAGGGTCTGGTCACTGTCGCACTCAATGTGCCAGACAAGTTTCAGAGAATCTTTGTTCCCGCTCAGAAAATAGTCCTGCGGGACCTCATACGCGATTTTGTTCATGATGCTCCTTTTTCTGGTGTCTGCATCAGGAAAATTTGTCAACCGCACTTCCGCAGAATACCGGAAAACGTCCCCCGGAACCGGCGGGATTTTTTGAAATCAGCTCCTGTAAAAAAAAATTTTGTCTGCCGCCGGGCCATCTGCCGGAAACAAAAAATTTGCAATCCCGGAAAAAAGGTGTATCGTACATGTCATGATACGATTTTAACGGCAGGAGCACGCCTATGGAAGAGAAGTTTCCGGCAGACAATGAGCTGCCTTTGTTTACCGAAGTCGAAGATGTCCCGGATGCCCAGCAGCCGTGGAATAATCCGACACCGGTTTCCGGAGTATCCTCCATCGGCGCTCAGGCGGAACCTGTCATGGAGGAACCGCTTCCGGCAGAGGAGCCTCCCCGGGAAATCCCTCAGGAGGATGTCCCTGCTGCCGGAGTTTCCGGAAAAAAGGACCCGGGCACACCGCCTGCAGCCGGATCATCTGAAGCGGCCCCCGCGGCGGCGGCAGGAAAGACCGCCGGGAAAGTGTGGAGAGTTCCTGCCGGTTTGGTACCGACCCCCGAATTCGGAATATTTCTGAAGCGTGTGCGCGAAGCAAACGGTCTCACGCTGGACGACCTGGCCCGGATCACCCGGATCAAACACGGCTATCTGGATGCGCTGGAACGCGAAAGTTTCGCCGAACTCCCGGCCGCAGCATATACCCTTGCCTACATCAAAGTTCTGGCGGCATTGTACCAGATGCCGCAGGAAGATGTGGCTGTTCTTACCGGAGATGTCCGTAAAAATCTTGAGTATGAGGCTCCGGAAGAAAATAAAACCGTCGTCGGTTTTGAACCGTCAGATGAAAACCGGATTCTGCTGCGCCGGATCCTGCTCATCGGCGGCGGCGGCGCATTTTTTCTGGCGGCAGTAATCTCACTGGCAGTATTTCTGCTGACCGCCAGAAACAGCGGACCTCAGGAAAACGTCCCTGCGGATGTTCAGGGCGGAGCTGCGCCGGTCCGGGCGGATGAAACGCGTATTCTGGAACTGCAGCCGGCACCGGTCCTGCGGACGCATGTGCTGCCTGTTCCGCGGAACCAGTGATTTGTCAAAACAAAAATGTGGTGATATAGTATATCATGAAAAAAATTCTGTTGATCAACGGGCCGAATCTCCAGCTTCTCGGGGTCCGCGAGCCGGAGATTTACGGACATACAACGCTGAAGGAGATCGTTGCCGGACTGCGTTGTGCTGCGGAAAACGCAGGAGCGGTACTGGAGGATTTCCAGTCCAATCATGAAGGCGCCATTGTTGACCGCATCGCAGCAGCACTGACGGACGGAACCGATGGAATTATGATCAATCCGGCGGCATACACCCACACCAGTGTTGCAATCCGGGACGCGCTGG
The DNA here is from genome assembly GCA_002314605.1 of Lentisphaeria bacterium UBA1776. Lineage (GTDB taxonomy): Bacteria > Verrucomicrobiota > Lentisphaeria > Victivallales > Victivallaceae > UBA1776. The sequence continues at coordinate 15,706 of DCGO01000012.1, forward strand.
CGGCAGTCAAGCTTCCTGCGGTGGAGGTTCATTTGAGCAATATCACGTCGCGGGAAGATTTTCGCAGCCGCTCGCTGACGGCACCGGTCTGCAGAGGTGTGATCGCCGGATTCGGAGTCCAGGGGTATCATCTGGCGCTGACGGCACTGCTGGTTCTGACGGCAGCGGATGAAAACTGAACATAATCATGAGGCAGAAAATGAAAATTGATGAAATCAAGGTCATTGTCAGACTGATGGCGGAGTATGACCTTACGGAATTCAAGGTAGAAGCCGAAGAGTGCAATCTGTGCATCCGCCGGGCCTCCGGGCAGTTTCCTGTAATCGCTCCGGTTGCGGCGGCACCTCAAGCCGCAGCAGTTCCGGCAGCT
>DCGO01000012.1:16102-16233 GCA_002314605.1 Lentisphaeria bacterium UBA1776
CCGGCGGCTCCGGCGGCTCCGGAACCGGACTCCGGTTCCGCCCCCAGGACAGAGATTGAGATCCCCTCCCCCTTGGTCGGGACTTTTTACCGGTCGGCCCAGCGGGACGGCGAACCCCTGATCAAGGAGGG
>DCGO01000075.1:0-32629 GCA_002314605.1 Lentisphaeria bacterium UBA1776
CACAACTGGCGAACATAGCCAAAATTTTCTTGACATTTCCGGGAACCGTGCTATTGTATCATTGTACAGCCATCCCGGAGAGGTGCGGACTGGACGATTCCAGGCATACCGGAACGGCTGTTTTTATGTCATCGCCCATTCCGTATCTCCGTATCTTGCCGGTGCATTATGCCAGCTGACCAATTTTAATGTTTTACCATCATAGACCATAACACAGTACGCTCCGATATTGGCGTTATGCAACACAATCCGCTTTAAGCAAATATCTTGCTTATATCCGGAAATTTTTTGTGAAGCGTGCTTTAAGCTGACAACAACCCGGCAATTGGCATCTCCCAAAGTATTTTTCAGCAAGCTCAGCGCCTTTTCCGGGTCCGTAAAAATATCTTTGTGGTCGCGCCACAGATGCGATATTCCGTTATAGTCGTTTCCTCGCCCCAATGTAACCGGAACATCAGGAACGCCGACGGCCTCTTGTGCCCGATATGACAAATGCCCTATTTCCAGAGGTTTTTCGGGAAATAGATCGCGGACAACTACGGGCATTTCAGCCGATAAAGCAATCCAGTTCATTGTGCAAAACTCCTGTGAAATTAAATTCGGACTTGCCGGACCGGCCGGACCGGTCGGACTTGCCGGACAAAAATTTTCTTGACATTTCCGGGAACCGTGCTATCTTAGTGATGGAGCGGTTGTTAGCAGCCAGGCACAGACGATTCTGCTGGAGTGCTGTTACAACCGTTTTTTTTCACTTTAAGCTCCACTCCGTATCTCCGTAGCTTGCCGGCGCGTTATGCCAGCTGACCACACGCCCCCGGGGGCTACCCGGTCGGACAAAAAAAGACTGTTTTTTTCAAAATGGCTCTTGAAATCACGTTTTTTGGTGATAGTGTAATCAAAGAGAGCATCCTTTTGGTATAGCGGTCGGTGCGGTCATTCGTGACTATGGGTGGTTCAACTCCACCACTGGATGCTCTATTTTTTTTCAATGTCCTCTATGTATTTGATTGGAGCATCCCAGCTGTCAATCAATTCAAGTTTCAATTTTCCACGGGGATCTTTAGTTACCCAAACATTTGCAATTTGACCAGGTTCCAGATTTTTAACGTAAATACAAAGACGTCTTTTTTTCCCATTTATGTCTTCTTTTATTTTTGCTGTTGGATTCCATATTGTCAAGCTGTATCTTCTTCTGTGCGGAAATGCTCCGGCAGCCGGATTGCTGTTTCCGGCGGGATTCGCTCTGGCATCCGGCTTTCCGCAGCTGGTGGCACTGACACGGTCCGCTCCCAGTCGTTTTACGCTTTCCACCCGTCTGGCAATGATGGTTGGCGGTACATGGGGTGCTGCCGGGATCGCCTTTCTTCTGATGGGGAAAATCGCCGCCCGCAACGGGCTCCGGACCGCGCTTTTCTGCGGGGTTCTGTGCTATGCAGGGAGTCTTGCTCTTGCATGGAAGCGGCGGCGTTGAGAGACTTCGCAAAGGATCTTTTTCAAGTCCCCTGGTTGTTGTTTTATTTTGTGATCCCGCTGAACTGGGCGTTCCGGATCAGGAAATCGCCGGTTTCTCCGGCCGGGCAGTGAATATAGACCGTGAGGTTCCGGGTTTTGTCAAAAATTTCGATGGAGGAACTGACCTGCATAAAGGATCCGGTCTGAGCTTTTCCAAAGAATCCGCAGGTCCCTTTTTTGACGCCGGCAATAATAAGAAGCTGCATATTGCCTCCCAGCGTTCCATTGCCGGGACGGGATACTTCCGCGCTGAAGGTGTATTTCCCGGGTTTGCTGATTTCAAAAACCTTGCAGATCCCCCATTCTCTGGCGGGGTCGGCTGCGGTGACGCGCAGTGTTCCGCTTTCTGCCCGGCAGGAACCTCCCATGCCGTAAGCCTTCCATCCCTTCGGCATGCCGCTGGAAAGGGTGTCTGTCAGAATTACAGGGGCTGCCGTCATGGAAAGTCCGCTAAGTACCAGAAGTGCCGCTGCCAGAATTTTTTTCATGATGAATTTCTCCGTTTGGATCATGTTTTGACGGCAGAATATAGGTGTAAAACGGGAAATTGCAAATGCGAGGGGCGGGAAATCACGGTTTTTCCGCGGATTTCCGGCATGGAGACTTGACGAAAGGGGGTTTGCGGAGTATCTTTAAAAAGACAGGGTTGAGCGTTTGAGTCCATTTCGATGAAATCTGCCCGTTCGGCCGGGTATTCCGGAGAGGCCGTTTTTTGATCGGTTGAAGATGATGACTGTTAGGATGTTGAGAATGTTTTCAAAAGGAAAATCTCTGCTTCTTGCCGGGTTGCTGTCGGTTTGTTTCTGCGGATGCAGCCGGGTGTGGTTTGAGAACCGGGCGGTACAGCGTGCCCGGACCTATCTTTTGGAGAATTCGCCGGAATTGACGGCGGAACAGCGGGCCTTTGTCCGCTATAATGTTCCGGTGCTGCTGGAGGAGCAGATTTTCGGGCCCAAGGGCAGCGGCGCCAGTGACCTGAGTCAGATCTGTGTGACATGGGTGATCCCCGGATGTGCGGATGCTTATCTGGTCTTCGGCGCCAGTGATACCCGGATGATGTCCTGGTACCCCAACCGTTTGATCCGGAAGAGATTCAGCAATCCTGAAAAGGCCCTCTTCACTGCCTCCGCGCTGGCCCGGACGTACGCATTGAACAGTCTTTATTTTGAACTGACGGCTCATGAGTACAACTGTGTCCGGTTTGAGCTTCCTGAGCTTTTCCGGACGAGTTTTGATCTGCCGCTGGATCCGGAAGGAAATCTGAAGCCGGATGAAGTGGAAGAAAGGCGGCGGATGCTGCAGTTCTCTCTGGTGTGGTCTCCCCGGGATCAGACGGAAAAGATTGTGATCAGCGGAGTGGGCAATCCGGATCTTTCCGGGCTGACGATTTTGGGGGGAGGGCGGATGAGTCCGGAGTATCTCAAACTCCATACGCTGCAGGTGAAACAGGTGTTTTCCAGGGGGGGCGCGGAAACACAGTCGCCCCTGCCGGTGCAGGTGGATGCTCCGGGAAGTATTGGAGAATGACGGATCATGCTTCGCAGTATGACTGGTTTCGGGAAAGGTTCCGCCGCAGCGGCGGACGGGTCGGTTTGTACGCTGGAACTCAATTCCGTCAACCGGAAACAGCTGGAGATCCGGCTTTCCATGCCGGCGGAGCTTTCCGGTTGGGAACCGGAGGCCCGGAAGCGGATCTCCGCTGCAGTGAGCAGGGGATCGCTTCAGTTGCGGGTCAATCTGACTCGCGGGGGAGGGGGCGTCGGGGATTTGGACCGGGAACGGTTGGAGGCGCTTTTTGAAATCTGTCTCGAACTGCGGAAGAAATACCACCTTTCTCCCGAGGCGGATCCTGCACCGCTGCTGACCCTGCCCGGAGTATTGGGCGGCAGCACCGGTTCCTGCGATCCGGAGCTGCTGGCTCCTGCATTGAATGCTGCGCTGGAGCAGGCGCTGGCGGCATATGGCCGCATGCGGGAGACGGAAGGACAAGCTCTCCATGACGAACTGGCCGGACGGCTGGCCGGACTTCGGAAACTGCTTGGCGAAATCGAACCCTTTGCCGCCGGATTGGCCGGTGCCGCCCGGGAGCGTCTGCTGGCAAAATTGACGGCGGAGCATTTGCCGGTGGATCTGAATGACGAGCGCTTTTTGCGGGAACTCCTGTTTTATGCGGACAAAGCCGATGTTACCGAAGAGATCACCCGGCTCAAAAGTCATTTCGGACAGTTTGAGCAGTTTCTGGAGGCTGAGTCGGAGCCGGCGGGACGCAGCATGGATTTCCTGATCCAGGAGATGTTCCGGGAGATCACCACATTGGGAAACAAGGCCGGAACCAGTCCGGTTTCCCGCCTGGTCGTTACCTTCAAATCCGAATTGGAAAAGATGCGCGAACAAGTGCAGAATGTCGAATAGAAGGAGAGCATAACAGCATGCCGCGGTACAGTTACGGGACGATCCCCGCGATTTTCAGTGAATCGGAGTTTGACGGTCTGGTGGGGGCCATCGGCGAAACTTACCAGGACCGTACCGGAGTCAATCTGCAGGAGGCCCACAACCTTCCCGGACAGCGTGAGGTCTTCGATATTGTGGCCAAACTTCTGGAAGTGATTTTTCCAGGGTTCAGCGAAGCCCCCCGGCACCATGATTCCCTGAATGCGGAGACGGCGGTGCTGCTGAGCGAACTGCGTCACTCCCTGTTCGACCAGGTGCTCCGGGCACTGCAGTACGGCGGGGTGGAGAAGGGGAGTGAAGAGCGCAGTTCCGCCGTGGTGCGGAAGCTGCTTTCGGAATTGCCTGCCATCCGTGAGATCATGAAACAGGATGTGACCGCCGCCTACAACGGGGACCCGGCGGCAACCAGTTACGATGAAGTGATCCTCTCCTATCCGTGCATCAAGGCCATCACTGTCCAGCGGCTGGCTCATGTCCTTTACTGCGAACATGTCCCGCTGATCCCACGGATGATGACCGAGTTTGCCCATGCCGCCACGGGGATCGACATCCATCCCGGCGCAACCTTGGGGAAGGGCGTTTTTATTGACCACGGTACAGGTGTGGTGATCGGGGAGACCGCACGGATCGGAGATCAGGTCCGGATCTATCAGGGGGTGACTTTGGGGGCGCTGTCGTTCCCGAAAGACGCCCACGGCAATCTCATCAAGGGCCGCCGCCGTCATCCTTCGGTTGGGGATCATGTAACGATTTACGCCAATGCCACCGTCCTCGGGGATGTGGAGATCGGCGCCGGTTCGGTGATCGGCGGAAACGTCTGGCTTACGGAAAGTCTGCCCCCGGGGTCGAGGATCTCCATCTATCCTCCCGAACAGCAGGTCCGCAGTCCGGAAAAACAGGGTTCATGACCATGTCTCAACTTCTGGAACACTACCGGACCGTCCTCCGCGAGGTCGCGGAAGCGGCCGTGAATTGCGGCCGCGACCCGCAGTCGGTGCGGGTCCTGGCAGTCAGCAAGACTTTTCCGGCGGACGATATTGCCGAACTGTATGCTGCCGGCTGCCGGGCCTTCGGCGAGAGCCGGATCCCGGAACTGCAGGCAAAGGCTGCGGTACTTCCAGGGGATATCCGGTGGCACCTTATTGGACAGCTGCAGGCCAACAAAGCCCGCAAGGCGGTCCGGACGGCATCCATGATCCATTCAGTGGATTCCATGACGCTTCTGGAGCGTTTGGAGCGGATCGCCGGCGAAGAGGGGCGGCACCCGGGGTTTCTGCTGGAGGTGAATATCTCCGGCGAGGCCGGCAAGAGCGGCTGTACGCCGGAAGAACTGCCGGAGCTTGCTCAACGGGCTGCGGCATGCTGTAATATGGACTGGCAGGGGTTTATGACCATGGCTCCGGAAGGGGCCGAAGAGGAAACGCTCATGCGGATCTTCGGGACTCTTCGCCGGATGCGGGATGAACAGTCCGTGCGATTCAACCGCCCCCTGCCGGAGCTTTCCATGGGGATGAGCGGTGACTGGCAGGCGGCGGTGCGCCAGGGTGCCACCATCGTCCGGATCGGCAGTGCCATATTCGGACACCGGGAGTACCCGGCACCTGCAGGCAGCTGCCGGTGATGAAGACAGACGGCGGCGCTCTCCCCTGCTCGACATCCCGCGTTTGCCGTCTAACCCCCGTTGAATTCCTGAATGAGTTCGTCCAGACGGGTGATGGACTGGTGAACGGCGTGCCAGGTGTGTTCGGGATCGTACCAGAGGGCGTTCAGATCGGCGGCACGGTGCCCCTGCTGTTCCACCCAGGTGTAGTATTTCAAATTGTGGATCTGCTTGCGTTCGGGGTAAGTGAGTTCCCGGACATAGTCGGTTTTCTGGGACAGCATGGCGGAAGCGTGATCCGCAGCGGCGGTGTAAAGGGAGTAGGTTCCTTGCTGTTCGGCCAGTTCCCGGATCCGGGAGGCGTAAAGGACTGACGTATCGGTCAGCACAGTTCCCAGAATGTCGCGCTCCGTCAGTTCATAATACTTGGCCATTTTGACGCAGGCCAGGATATTGGCGATGCCGGAAATGCCGAACCAGCCGAGTTTGTCCACGAATTCTGGGTCCACATGGGCGATCTCCTTGAGGTACTGCCGTCCGGCGGGCTCGTTGAAGAGGCGGAGGAGTTTCATGGAATCCGCATCGTCAATGCAGATCACATCATCGGTGGTGCGGATATTGTGGATCCAGGGGACGTGGCGGTCGCCGATGCCTTCGATGCGATGTTCGCCGAAGCCGTTGTTCCACATGGTGGGGCACTGGACGGATTCCACTGCGGCGACTTTGAGCTGCGGATGCTGTTCCTTGAGAAAATCCGCGCAGCCGATGGTCCCGGCGGAACCGGTGGCAAAGCAGACTCCGGCGAAACGGTCCCCGGGCCTGGCCATGTGCTGAAATGCCTCTTCTGCGGCGGTACCGGTGACGTGATAGTGCCACAGATGGTTGCCCATTTCATCGAACTGGTTGAAGATCACTGCATCCCTGCGGGTGCGTTTGAGTTCATTGACGCAGTCGAAAACGGCCTTGACATTGGAGTCTCCGTTGCTGATTTTGAGGGTTTCGTTGACGATGCCGGAAAGCCATTCGAAACGTTCGCGGCTCATATTTTCGGGCATGACGGCGATGGATTCGCAGGCGAGGATTTTCGCATTGAATGCGCCGCCGCGGCAGAAGTTGCCGGTGGAGGGCCAGACGGATTTCTGGTTGACCGCGTCAAATTGTCCGGTGACCAGTTTGGGGACCATGCAGCCGTAAGCGGCGCCGACCTTGTGACAGCCGGTGGGGAACCATTTGCCGACAAGGCAGAAGATCCGGGCTTTTACGCCGGTAAGTTCCGGCGGGAGTTCAAGGATATTGGGTTTCCCGAAGGTCCCGCCGAAGTCCACGGGTTCGTTTTTCCAGGTGATCCGGAAGAGGTTCAGCGGGTTGAATTCCTGCATGCCGACCTTGCGGAGAGCATCGATGATGTGTCCGGGGATGAACCGGGGATCCTTCAGCTGGGCGATGGTGGGCAGCGTGATATGGTTTTCGCGGGCTTTTCTGATATTTCGGGCCAAAGCCTCGCGGCAAATGGTGAAATCGATCATAATGTGAGCACCTTTGATGTTGATGTGCTTCGTAAATATAGCGCCATTTCACAAAAAAGCAAATTTTATCACGGCGGAGTTCATTGCAAAGGCACAGCTGGCTGCATTCCGTATGGCCGCACTCTGTTTGTTTTTCTGTCTGCTGCAGAGAAGTTCATTTTCGCATTTGCATGTCGCTTGTCTCTGCAATTGCAACATCTGAAAAATTTGTCCGAAAATCCTGATTCCCACACGGTTTTTCGGATTGAAAAACAGGGGAATTGTGTTATAGTATGAACATGTGTTCTCAAAAATAAAAACAAATTCATGGAGCAGTGAATGGAAAGAGTTTTCATTACCGGCCGGGGGCTGGTTACCCCGCTTGGCAACGGCCTCGCGGCGAACGAAGCAGCTTTGCGGGCCGGTATTTCCGGAATCAAAAGGGTCCCAGAGTTTGAAGACCTTTCCCTGGCCAGCTGTGTCGGCGGCGTGGCGGACGAAAATCCCCCGCTGGATGGGCTGATCGACCGAAAAAAAGCCCGTTTCTGTCCTCCCACTGCTTTTATGAGTGCTTATGCCGTTCAGGAGGCCCTCCGGGAAGCGGGCATCAGCCGGGATGATGTGGCCGGCAAACATGTGGCCCTGATCGGCGGTACTGCCGCCAGCAATTGCAGGGAGATCGTCCGGGAATGCGATCTCTATCAGGAGAGCCGCAACATACGGGGGGTGAACCTCTTCAGCGTGCCCCGTATTATGCCGTCCTCCGCCATTTCCAACCTCTCGCTGATCTTCGGCATCACCGGAGAAACATACGACATTTCCGCCGCGTGCGCCAGCAGCGCGCTTGCGGCTATCCTCGGGACCCGGTTCATCCGGAGCGGACTCTATGATATTGTGATTGCCGGCGGTGCCGAACAGCTGGACTGGCCCACCTCGCTTGGGTTCAACGCCATGCGGGCTCTTTCCCACAGTTATAACGACAATCCCGAACGGGCCAGCCGTCCTTTTGACCGCGGCCGCGACGGGTTTGTGCTGGCCGGCGGTTCCGGCTACATGATTCTGGAGTCTGAGCGGAGCGTCAAGGCCCGGGGGGCCCGGGCCATCAGCGAGGTGATCGGCGTGGCTTCCAACAGCAACGCCAGAGACATGGTCGTCCCGGATGTCGGCAGCTGTGCCGATGTGATGCAGGCGGCTCTCGCGGACGCCGGGCTGGATCCCTCCGCCATCGGCTATATCAACACGCATGGCACTGCCACTCCTGTGGGGGACCCGGTGGAAATGGGCGCCATCCGTCAGGTTTTCGGTACCCGACCCGCCATCAACAGCACCAAGAGTCAGACTGGCCACATGGTGGGCGCCACCGGCGCGGCGGAGATCGTATTCTCCAGTATCATGCTGGAAAAACACTTTCTTTCCCGTTCCATCAATCTGGAAGATCCGGAGCCGGATTTCTCCTGGGCGGACCTTCTGACAGAATATCGCGAAGGCACCGATGTGCGTTACGCGCTGTCCAACAGTTTCGCCTTTGGCGGTTCCAATGCCAGCGTGATCATCGGCAACTGCGGGAACTGAAATTTTTAGAAAGGCTGAATGTAACATGTCGAATGAGACGCTTCCCGGCGCTGAATCTGTCGCCGGGCTGGACTTTATCCGCCAGATCGTGTCGGACGACCTGGTTGCGGGGAAGCACGATTCCATCGTGACCCGTTTCCCTCCGGAACCAAACGGTTACCTGCATGTGGGGCATCTGAAGGCCATCTGTCTGGATTTTGGCGTGGCCCGGGAATATCACGGCCGCTGCAATCTCCGGATGGATGACACCAATCCCACCAAGGAGGATACCGAATATGTGGATTCCATCGCCGGCGATATCCGCTGGCTGGGATTCGATTTCGGATCCGAGGTCCATTATGCTTCGGATTATTTTGAAAAGATGTACGAGTGCGCCTGCGAGCTGATCCGCCGGGGAAAGGCATACGTTTGTGACCTTTCCGCCGAGGATTGGGAGAAATACCGGGGAGATTCCACCCGGCCCGGGGCCAATCCTCCTGGGCGCTCCCGCAGTGTGGAGGAAAATCTCGCGCTCTTCGAACGGATGCGCAAGGGCGAATTTGAGGATGGAGCCATGGTGCTCCGGGCCGCCATCGACATGCAGTCGCCCAATATTCACATGCGGGACCCCGTGATTTACCGGATCCGCCGGGCGGAACATTTCCGGCAGGGAAACAAGTGGTGCATTTATCCCATGTACGATTTCGCCCACCCGCTGGAGGATGCCATTGAGGGCGTGACCCATTCCTTCTGCACGCTGGAGTTTGAGATCCACCGGCCGTTGTACGACTGGGTCCTGCAGTCCCTGGACTGGCCAGGGCCGCCACGGCAGATCGAATTTTCCCGTCTTGCTCTCTCCTATACGGTGATGAGCAAGCGGAAACTTCTGCAGCTGGTGAAGGAAAATTATGTGAAGGGCTGGGACGATCCCCGGATGCCCACTATCTGCGGCATGCGCCGCCGGGGGATGCCTGCCGCCGCATTGCGGAATTTCTGTACCAGTGTAGGGATCACCAAGGTGAATTCCGTGACCGATGTGGGCGTCCTGGAACGCTGTGTCCGGGAAGAGCTGAACCGTACTGCGCCCCGGCGCATGGCGGTTCTGAACCCCCTGAAGGTGACGCTGAAAAATTATCCGGAGGGGAAAACGGAATATCTTGAAGCGGTGAACAATCCGGAAGACCCCGCTGCCGGTACCCGGCAGCTGCCTTTCGGTCGTGAACTCTATATTGAGGCCACGGATTTCATGATGGAGCCCCCGAAGGGGTACTACCGTCTGGCGCCGGGCCGGGAGGTCCGGCTGCGCTACGGATATTTCATCCGCTGTGAGGAAGTGAAGCTGGACGATGCGGGGAAGCCGGTGGAACTTGTCTGCACTTACGATCCGGAGACCCGAGGCGGCAATGCTCCTGACGGGCGTAAGGTCAAGGGCACCATTCACTGGCTTTCGGCGGCCCATGCGGCCAGGGCATCGCTCAGGCTTTATGACCGGCTCTTTTCGGTGGAGGCCCCGGGGGCGGATGATGTGGATTTTCTGACCCAGCTCAATCCGGATTCCCTGCAGACGGCGGAGTGTCTTATCGAGCCTTCGCTGTTGGAACTGAAAGCCGGAGACACGGTGCAGTTCGAGCGGCAGGGGTATTTCTGTCTGGATCCGGACAGTACGCCGGGCAGTCCGGTTTTCAACCGCACGGTGACGCTGAAGGATTCCTGGAGTAAGCAGCAGGGAAAGTGATTTTCCCGGGTATTTCCCGGCGGTGTCATGCCGTCGGGATCAGATGCCTTTAAAAATCAGCCTGGGGCGGAATTCATTTTCCGCCAGAGCCGCCTGTTCAGGCGTGGTGATGCCGGTAAGTACCAGCGCTGTGATCATGCCGTTCCGGTTGCCCCCGCGGATGTCCGAGGCGAGGGAATCCCCCAGCATGACAATTTTTTCCCGGACCGGATTCTGCAGCTGCGGAAAGCGTTCCGGGAGAATTTTGATGGCGTAATCATAGACAGGGGCATAGGGTTTTCCAAGGTAGGTGATATCCAGACGGAACCCTGCGTCCCGGCATAATGCTTCCAGAAATCTTGCCATGCCGCCTGATCCCACACCCATGCCGGTACCGCCGCCGGCTCCCGGCCAGAAGCTGTCCGGATTGGCCACCACAAGGGGAGCCTCCCGATGGTGGTAAAAGAAATCGAAGACTGCGTTGATATAAATTTCCCACGGGTATCTGCCGCCTCCCAGGATCACCCCGCAGCAGCCGGAAAGTTTTTCCAGATCGAAGGTGCAGCAAATTCCGGCCAGACTGGCGTAGTCCGGCGTGCCCAGATTTCCGCAGCAGAACCAGCAGCCGTTTTCCGGCCGGTTCCAGAGCCGGAGGGCATCGCCGCTTGAAACGATTTTTTCCGGCCCGATGGGCAACCCGGCCTTCTGCTGCATTCCGGATTTATCCTCCACCGAGCGGCTGCTGTCATTGGTCATCAATAAATACGGAAAATTTTCCCGGTTGAGTCCAGTCAGAAAATCCAATGCTCCCGGAAGCGGTTTCCCGCTGATGGATAAGGTCCCGTCGGCATCAAAAAAAACGGCATCGATTTCTTCCCGGTGCCGGGAAAAATAATCTGCAAAATATTCTTCCATACTGTGTTTGTCCTGTTGTGAAGCCCGTGGACCGCTGCGGTTTCCGGGAGATTCGAAGAATATAGCACCGTACCGGTGTTTTTCAATGTCATTTTCCTGGGAAACACCTTGAGAGCAGCTTTTTTTGCAAAAAAAAAAGAATTTGATTTGACAAATCGGCAATTTCCGATATAGTACCCCACAAATAAGAGAGGAGGACCTTATGACACGTTGTCCATATTGCGATATTGAGGTCAGCGAGAGCGCCATTGAGGCGGAGGACGGTTGCTGTCCGGAATGCGGGACCATGTTGAGCACCCGTTCTTTCGTCGATGATGACGATTACGAAGACGATGAGTATGATGACAATTACGATGATTACGATGAGGATGATGACTATCTGGATGAGGACCGCATCCGCGAAGACGCTCTTTTTGACGATGAGGAATTCGATGACGAGGAATTCCGCGATTTTGAAGACGAGGACGAGGACGACCGGTACTGAGTCCTTTGGTTCCTGCCTGGATCATGCCGCCGGATGCGGCATGATTTAGACCATGCCCCCCTTGAATGTCCGGGTCATTGAGACCCGGATTGTGCCTGAGTTCGACGGGTTCCGCGTCATTGATCTTTTGACGAAACGCTTTACCTACCGTGATGAAGCCGCATGGCGTGAGCGTCTGGCTGCCGGGGAGTTTCTGTTGGACGGAAAATCCGCTGCCGCAGAGGAGCTTCTGCGTACCGGAATGGTTCTCCGGTATGTTCCCCGGGACGTTGTTGAGCCGGAGGTTGACCTGAGTTACCGGGTCCTCCACGAGGATCCGGATTTATTGATCGTTGATAAATCCGGAGACATCCCGGTCCATCCGTCCGGGGTGTTTTATGCCCATACCCTGTGGTATCTTCTGACCGAACACTTCGGGAAAATTCATCCGGTGAACCGGCTGGACCGGGAGACCAGCGGTCTCCTTGCTGTGGCCAGAAATCCCCGTTGCGCCGCCCGGCTGTCCGGAACGGAAATGCGCAAGTCCTACTGGGTCCTGGTCTTCGGGGATTTTCCGGAAACACTTGATGCAAAAGGGGTTCTTGTGTCCGATCCGTCAAGCCGGGTCCGCCGGAAGCGGAAGTTTCTGCTTCATGGAAGCGGGGGGGAGTTCTGCCGGACACTGTTGGAACCGGTACGGCACCTTCCGGGAAAAACACTGATCCGGGCCCGGCTCTTTACCGGACGAATGCACCAGATCCGGGCGACTTTGTGTTCCCTGGGGTATCCGGTGGTGGGTGACAAGCTTTACGGGCCTGATGAGACGATGTTCATCAAACGGGCCGAAATCGGACACCTGGATCCGGAAGATTATCATCTTCTCGGCATGAGGCGGCAGGCGCTTCATGCTGCGGAATTGGAATTTACGCATCCGGCAACCGGGGAGAAAATGCTTTTTGAGAGTCCACTCCCGGAGGATTTCCGCACCGCACTGGATCTCTGAAGGAACGCTATTTTTGCCGGTGAAGCGCGTTCCAGGCGCCCTTTTCCTCCGGCATCCGGAAGGCCCGGTGCCAGTCATGCCGGTTTTCCACATTCCCCTGGCGGCAGCGATTGACCCAGAGTTCCCGGCGTCCCTGGACCGGCCGGGTTTCCGCTCTTTTCTGCAGATAAAAGACGGCGGCTCCCCGGGTTCGTTCCGGGGGGGAGATGAGGACAACGGTCCGGTTTTCCACCTTGGCAATCCGGATCGTTTCCATCCAGAATTTTTCCACCAGATCCGATTCAGCACGATGTTTCCAATAGCCTGCCGCCGCGATCTGGACGATCACGCCTGTCGCAGCAGCAATGGCGATCCATTGCCGGAAAGAGAGCTTGCCTGCAAGCCGTGCGGCCTGTGTTTTTTTCAGTACGAAAGACAGAAAATCCGCAGCCTGGATCGCCGCGATGGGGGCCAGGGGAAGCATATAGACCATGCGTTTGGCACTGGCCAGAGAGAGGAGAAAGAACGGTACGACGGTAAGACACAGCAGAAAGAGACTCCGGCAGTCACGGCTTTTCCGCAGAGTGTATGCCTCCAGCACCAGTCCGGCCACCAGAAAGGCCCAGTACGGCTGAAACATTTCGGGAAATTTCAGGAGATAATCGTAAAACGGGCTCGCGTGGTCTCCCTGAGTGCCGCCGAACCGGCCGAAATTGTTGACGACCACCACGGTGTGAACCGCATGAAAGCCCGCATCCCGGTACAACACCAGAAGCCAGAGCCCGTAAGGGATCATGGCAGTAAAGAACGCCGCCGCCGTCAGGAGATAACGCCGCCAGTTCCAACGGTGTGAAAGAAGGTCATCGGCAATCAGCCAAATGCCGATTCCTGAGGCCGGAAGCACCGCTCCGAGGAGTCCCTTGGTCATGATACCTCCCGCCGCTCCGAGGGCCATATATGCAAATCCCCGCAGCATGTCTCCCCGTTTTTTTACCCGGAAATCCGCCAGATGCAGAAACCCGTACCATGTCAGGTTGACAAAGAAGACCAGCAGGATGTCCACTCTTGTCTTGTGACTGTCTCCCCAGAACTGGGCGGAACTCATCAGGAGAAAAGCCGCCGTCAGAGCGAGTTTCGGCGTCCCGCCGGCTTTGCGGACCAATTTCCATGCCAGGACAACCGTGCCTCCCGCAGCGGTGACCGCCGCCAGCTGGGCCGCCCAGACGTGAATCCCGAAGATCCGGAAAAAAAGCCCGGTCCACCAGTAGTAGCATGGCGGATATTCCAGAAAAGGCATGCCGTTCAGCCGGGGGACCGTCCAGGTGTGAAAGAGGACCGTTTCCGCCGCAATTCCAGCCACCCGGGTTTCATCGCCGGAGGCAAGTCCGTGAGTCCATACGCAGGGGAGAAGCCAGATCAGCGCAAGAATCAGCAAAGCCCGGCGGCAGAACGCTTCCTTGTCGCAGTGGTCCGGCGCCATCTCTTACTTGAGCCCCGTATGGATGACATGGGGCTGCAGAAAGGCGGGATTCTGTTGACGGACCAGTTCGGTAATGTGGACGACTTCCACGGCTTCCGCTGTTTTGACCCGGTAGGGGATGCCTTTGCGGATGGCGTTATAGACGTGGCGGTAAATGGTCCCGATATTGTCGTCATTATGAGGTTTGACGGGGAAATGCTTTTCGATCCAGTGAAGTTCCTCCGGATTCCGGTAGGGGGCCCAGCTGCAGTGTCCCGGCGGGGGAGGCGTACCTGCATCGGCGCGGATGGCTTTCAGCGGATACTCCGGATCCAGATATTTCAGGTGAAATTCTGCATCGGGGCCGGGAGGGAGGATCAGACTTCCCCGGTCGCCGTGGACTTCATAGACATTGCTCGGGATGGCTGCCCCGCCGCTGAATTCCACGTCGATGATCCGTCCGTTGCGAGCCGTCAGCAGGATCTTGAAGAAATCTTCCGCATCCCCCACGGCAGTGACTTTCCGGAGAATGCCGTTGACGCTTTTGATGGGGGCTCCGGCCAGCTGGACGGCATGGTCGATCAGGTGGGGGCCCCAGTTGTTCAGCTGGCCGCCGCCGCAACGGCGGATGGTCTGCCAGTCGTTTCTCCTCTGATAGGAAAAAACACTGTGGCGGATCATGCAGATTTTGCCGAGGACACCGGAGTCGATGATCTCCAGCACATGGTTGAATTCCGGTTCGAAGCGGCGGTTCTGACGGCAGAAAAGCCTGCCGGGATAACGGCGGTCCGCCGCCAGAAGTTTTTTCCCGTCGGCGTAATTGAGGGCGATGGGCTTGTCCAGCACCACATATTTCCCCGCTTTCAGCGCTTCCAGCGCATAGTCGGTATGCTCCGGCGACCGGCAGGCAATGGCGACAAGTTCCACTTCCGGTGCGGTCAGAATTTCCCGGTAATCCCTGCAGGTCCGGGCGGAAAGTTTCTGCTCCTTGTTGAGCGTTGCGGCCCGCTTGAGCTCAATATCGCAAAGCGCCGTGATTTCAAACATGTCCTTGAATCGGGTGAGTTCCCCGGCATGCATCCCCCACCCGGCCCGACCCAGACCGATGATTCCGACTTTGATCCGATCACTTTTTTTCATAAGAGAAATGTCCTCTGTATCTTTTTGCATGGTAAAATACATTGTATAAATATAGCACAATTCCCGTGAAAATCAACCGGTTCCGGCGACCGGGAGTCGTTTGACAAAGGTTTTTCCCGATGTATATTACGGAATATGAATGAACATGAAATCGGAAAGGGAGCCATGAATCTTGTTTCTATTCCCGCCGGCATGGAAACCGGCTTTTTCGTTTTGGGCCGTGGGGCGCTGAGTGATTTGCCGGAACTTCTCCGGACCGCTTTTCCCGGCAGGACCCCATGGCTGATCGCCGATGAAAACACCTGGCGTGCCGCCGGGGCAGCCGCTTCGGACTTTCTGCGAAGAGCAGGGTGTTCCGTAATGGAGCCGCAGATCTTTCCGGGAATTCCAAAGCTGCATCCGGATTATGCCGTTTCCCGGCAGCTTGCCGGCAGGATCCGGGAAAACATGGTTCCGGTGGCGGTGGGGTCCGGGGTATTGAATGATCTGGTCAAATGCGCTTCCGGCATTGCCGGCGTGAGCTACTGCTGTGTTGCCACCGCCGCATCCGTCGATGGTTACACCTCCAGCGGCGGCGCCATGACGGTGGACGGCACCAAGAAAACGGTCCCCTGTCCGGCTCCCTATGCCCTGCTGGCGGATGTGGAAGTCCTTGAAAATGCCCCGCCTGAGATGATGGCCTCCGGTTATGCGGATCTCCTGACCAAGGTTCCGGCGGGAGCCGACTGGCGTATTGCGGACATTCTCGGGATCGAGCCCATTGACCGGAAGGTGTGGGACATGGTCCAGCGTGACATCCGGTGCTGGGTGGCCGACTGCCGGAATCTGGAACATCTTTTTGCAGGGCTTTCCGCCACCGGGTACTCCATGCAGGTCTATCACGACTCCCGGCCAGCATCCGGTGCGGAACATCTGTTCAGCCATGTCTGGGAAATGGAGCATCTTTCCTGCAATGGAGAAGAACCTTCCCACGGGTTCAAAGTGGGGATCGGCACGATCGCAGTGGTGAAGCTGATGTATTTTATTGCCGATACTCCGGCGGACAGAGCCCGGAGCCTCGCCCGGTCGCTTCTGTCGGAAGAAGCCCGGAAGACCGAAGTGGAGGACCTTCTGAAAAGGGGCTGTTACGGAAGTGCGGTTGCGGAAACCGCCATGGCCAAGTTTCTTTCCGGGGCCGCCGGTGCGGAACGCCGGGAGCTGATTTTCCGCTGCTGGGAGAAGATTCAGCGTGCCATCCGGGAGCAGCTCTTTCCGCCGGAAAAATTTACGGAGCTTCTCCGGAATGCCGGCGCTCCAACAGATTACCGCGAGATCGGACTTGACCGTGAGCAGTACATCCACGGCGCCCGGACGGCCCAGCTTATCCGCAAGCGCTACACGGTCCTGGATTTGCTTTACGAGGCCGGACTGCTGGACGATGCCCTCAAGGAACTTTGAGTCACTCTTCCGCCGGGATTCCGGCAAGGACGGCATGGACTGTGTCTGAAACCACATCTCCCGAAAAACCCCGGTTCAGAAGAAAACGGTACAGTTTCTGCCGTTTTTTCAGGGGAGGGTCTTGCGGGGAGATGAGGCGGAGCTTGTAACGGGCAGCTTCCATGGCCCGTTCCGCTTCATTGCCTGCAAGGTCCTCCACCGCACTGCCCGCCTGTTCCGCCACGCCGCGGAGGCGGAGTTCCTGCCGGATCCGCCGTGTCCCCAGTCCCCGGGCGGCCAGCATTTCCGCACAGTCCCTGGCATAGATCTCATCGTTCACCAGCCCCAGTCGCTGACACTCGGAGAGTACCTGTCCGGCCAGATCGGGTGTCATCCCGGCTTTGGTCAGGCGCGTTTTCAGCTCCCGGCAGGAAAAACCCCGCCGGGCGAGGAGGTTCATGGCAATATCCATGGGGGTCCGTTCTTTCACTGCTGCGCCTCCACATGGTACAGCTGCATGATCTCCGGCGGCATTTCGGGGAACTCCGGCGGCCACTTTTCCGGATCCTGAACCCGCAGCACGATCAGACCATACTGATAATTCCCGCCGTTCTGCTGCAGGGGATATATCAGCCACCGGTTCAACTGCCAGATCGTCCCGCATGTTTTCAGCTGAAAAAGGAGTGTGCGGAAAAGTTCCTGCCGGACAGGAGGGATGAGAGCGATGACAAGACCTTCCTTTTGCGGGGCCGTTTTCAGCGGCAGGAGCGTGACGGACAAGGCCGGCGTGTCTCCCAGTTTTTCCGGCGTCCCGGATACCCGGGCGATGATTTCTTCGCTGCCTTTTTCGTTGATGCCGTTCAGATCTCGGGAACCGGCCAGCAGGAGTTTCCGGGGGCCCGGGACTACGGCCGCCATCCGGTTCAGAAAGTCTTCTCTGGCGTCCGGATTGTTTCTGGCGAGGGGAAATCCTGCCGTGGCGGTGTGGATCACCAGTTCCTCCACCGGCCGCTGCCGTGCGTGTTCAAATACGCTGAACCAGTCCGTGCCTTTCCACATTTTCCACTGGGATATGGAAAGCGTGAGCCACAGCCCGAAGATGAGCCATCCCCATTTGCGGCACCGTGCGGCAGCATAGCCGGTCATCATGGCAAAGGCGGGAATGAGGGGCATATAGACTCTTGACGGTCCCAAATGGGTCCAGATTGCCGCAACGAGGGGGAATGCCGCAATGAGCGCGATGATCCGGTTCCTGCGCCACAGAAGGACGGCGAGAAAGCACCACAGGGGAAAGCCCAAGGCACAGAGAATCCCTGCAATGCTGAAGAGAAACATCCTGACGTCTGTGACCGGGACTGCCCAGTTCTGCGCCCCCCGCATCACTTCCCAGTATTTCCCGTACCAGCAAAGGGTGAAGAGTCCGAAACACCCCAGTGCCGCCAGTCCGGAGATATTCCGTTCGCCGCACCGCCGCTTTCTCCATCCGGAATAAAGCGCAGCCAGAGTTACGGGAAAGAGAAAGAGGGCTGAACTGCTGAGGCTCCAGATGGCCCCGATTCCGGCCGCAAGCAGAAGGACTTCCGGGAGACAGCGGAATTTCTTGAGCCGCAGTTCCGGCCGCATCGCCACCAGACTGGCGCCAAAAAGCGTCACGAAAAAGGTCTGCAGACTGTACCCCCGGGCCTGTGCACTGGCAAAGATCAGCGGGCTGGATACGGCAAGACACGCCATGGTCCATAATGCCCCCCGTTTGCATTTGCCCCAGTACAGCGCGAACCAGCCGCCTGCAAGGATGGTGCCCAGTCCGGAAAGAAAAGAGTGAAGACGAAGCAGCGGAAAGCTGTTCCATTCGGCGGCGTATTTGAGCCATAAACTGTTCAGTGGATGGTTGTTCGGCAATGCCAGATCGGTCAGGATCTCAAGGCATGGTTTCCCCGTGTATCCCTCCAGGGACCAGATTTCATCATATTCCAGAGCGTTCCACAGCCCGGACAGGCGCAGTCCGGCACCTGCCAGAAGGATGATTCCCCCCAAAAACAGGAACTGTCTGCTTCGCGGACTCATTTACTGCGGACTTTTTTGGCCCGCACATCGAAGAAGGATGCGGGGGGAACCTTGGCGTAATAGGGGTAACGCCTGCGTTCCTCTTCCGGGAGATCCTGCGGGATGTGCTGGAAACGGTGGTAGAACCAAAGATACTGTTCCGGAAACTCCCGGATATAGCGCTCCGAAATATCCATGAGAGCCTGCATCACTTCCCGGTCATCGGCGTATTCTTCAAAAGGTTTCGGGAGCCCCTCCAGACGGGCATGAATTTTTCCGTCGGATTCCCGAACGCAGGTGGCATACAAAATGACACAGGGCATTTTTTCCGTATCGCATAGGCGTTTCAGACTGACGGGGGCCTTGCTGGAAACCACAGGAAGACCGAAGAAGCGGACGAAAACTCCGCCGTCCCGGACCCGGGTATTCTGGTCAATCAATGTGCCGATGGAGGACCCGGACCGCAGTGCGGCCACGGCGGCCCGGATTGCCCCTCGGGCAAAAATGATCCGCAGCCCTTTGTTCCGCTCACGCCCCCCCTGATTCAGAAGGTTGTTCAGATACGGGTTCCGCATGGGTTTGGCGATGGCCACCAGATCCACGCCGCTGTAAAAAGGCGCCACCACGCCGCATGCCTCCCAGCAGCCCAGATGGGGCGTCACAAAGACCATTCGGTCTCCCGCTTTCACATGAGCCTGAAGTTCCGCATCGACCCGGTTCCCGATGATGTACCACTTTCTGATCCTTTCCGGATCGCTGTGGATCCAGAAATATTCCAGGATATTCATGCAGAGGTGGAAGGTGCTTCCCCGGGCGATGGCCCGCACCTCTTTTTCCGTCCGCTCCGGCATGGCGGTCCGGATATTGGCCAGCAGGAGTTTTCTGACGGACGGGACAAAATAGAGGACGTTTCCGCCGATGACGGCCATTCCCCTGATGACGCAGTGGGGAAGATACCGGATTCCCGCATAAGGGATCACGACCAGCAGATATCCTGCAAAATTGGCGATTTTTCTGAACATGGCGCTTTTCTGTTATTTCCGCCGTCTTTTCGGGGGCCGGAGACAGCGGTATTTCCCGTGACGGCCGGTGATCCCGTTGCTGAACAGCACATTTCCCCTGGCTGCCTGGGCGATGTTGAGTGCCAGATGGGTTCTGGCTTCTTCCGTACAATCGAGCCGTTCCGCTTCCCGGATCAGTTCTCCTCGTCCGGTTTCGTCCACAAAGATGAGACCCCACTCCCTGGACAGCTCGTCCGGTTCCACCGCATGGGCGGGAACTGCCAGATACAGCCGGTCGGCGCAGCCAGCCAGGCGGACCCGCTCCAGACGGCTTCCGCGATACAGCGTCCGCAGCAGGGCATCCAGTTTCCGGCACAGTTTCCGGTAGGCCGGATTTGAACTTTCACGGTAACGCCATACCCGGTATTCCGGAAAAAGGCAGTCAGAATCCCCCAAATGGGGTTCAGTATGGCGGATCTCCGCCTCCAGAATTTCCCGCTCCCCCCGCAGATCGTGAATGGCGGCGAGGAGCCGGTCCCTGTCGGCACATTCGGCAAAACACCGATCGTGCCGGTCAAAGACCTGAACGGCCTGCACCTCCGTCACCGGACGAGTCCTTCCGGTATTTTTCCTCCAGAAGGCAGCAACTGCCACCCGGTAATTGCGAAAACGCGGCGGAACCTCGACAGCCAGGGCATCCGGTTCGCGGGCTGCCAGAAAGGACAGCGCCGCCTGCCGGAGCCGGAAGCCGGATACCGCCGCGATCCGGGACGCACGAGGGGCAACAGCTGCCTGTTGCAGCTCTTCCGCCCAGCTGAATAAATCGTCCGTCCCGATCATGAATTTTTACTTGGTCTTGGTCTTGGCCGGAGCCTTGGCTGGAGCCGCCGGAGCCGCCGGAGCCGCCGGAACTGCCGGTTTCAGCATAAACTCCGCTTTGGCCTGTTTTTCCAGAGAACCAATGAGAGCGGCAATGGCTTCCTGCGTTTTTTCACCCTTGACCGCATTTTCGAGCATGGGCTTGACTTCGTCAAAAGGCACCACCTGCTCCCCGGCCAGCTTATCCCGGCGGATCACATGATATCCGTAGGAGGTCCGGACCGGCTTTTTGGTCATGGCTCCCGGCTTCAGCGCCATGGCGGCCTTTTCAAATTCCGGCACCATTTCGCCCTTGCGGAAGGTTCCGAGAGAACCGCCCTGTTCCTTGGAGGGGCAGGCGCTTTCACGCTTGGCCACATCCGCGAACGTTTGCGGCTTCTTTTGGAGCTCGGCAATGATCGACTTGGCCTTTTCTTCGGCCTTCTTCCAATCCGCTTCGACAGCACCCTGCTTGACCTGGATCAGAATGTGGGAGGCCCGGACCGCATCTTTGGGGTCCGCAGGCCGGGTGAACCGCTTGAGGTTCAGGTGGTAATAAGCTCGGACTTCTTCCGGCTTCACTACCACCTTGGAGGCGATTTCCTTTTCCATATACTGCTGCAGCGCGGCCATCTTCTGGATCTCCGGCTTGGCAACCTGCTCCTTGATATAGCCGTCTTCCGTCTTGCCCTGGATCTGCAGCTGCATCTTCAGCATTTCCCGCTGCTGTGCGGGGAGTTTTGCAAATTGCGCTTTGAAGAGTTTTTCCGCCATATCCTTGGAGGGCTTGTATCCGGCTTTGGCCGCCGCCTGCTCCAGCAGCAGCTGGTCCACATATCCCTTGACCAGCATGGGCGCACCTACAGTCCGGAACTGTTTCAGCTGTGCATCAACCTGATCCACCGGCATTTCCGGAAGTTTCCCGTCGGGCAGCTGAGGTCTCATGAAGTCATTGATGAACTGCTTCTTGGTGACTTCTTTGCCGTTGATTTTGGCCAGAACCTTGGGAAGAGTGGCTGTCAGCTCCTCCAGGGTAATGGACTTCATGGCCGGTTTGGCCGCCGGAGCAACCGCAGGTTTTGCCGCGGGGTTTGTTGTGGGGGTTGTTGTGGGGGTTGTTGTGGGGGTTGCTGCGGGTTTGGCCGCCGGTTTGGCGGGTTCTGCGGCAAAGGCCAGGGAACACCCAAGCACCGCCAGCATCAGCATGTTTTTTTTCATTTTTCAACCTTTCTTTTGTTTGAGGACTTTTTCTATTGGAATGCTCCGGAAATTTCCGGATTTTCCCGCGCCTCCCGCTCCCCCCTGCGGTTGCCGCGGGTGTACAAATACACCCGGAGGTATACTTTGTCAAGCGTCTCCGGATAATTTTTTCAACAGCTCATCCGCAGTAAAACCGGTGATCCGAACCCGTTTGCGTCTTCCTGTTTCGCCGGAGACGATCACGACATTCCCTGCCGGCACATGCAGTTTTTTCTTCAGAAACTTCAGCAGCTCGGCATTGGCTTTGCCGTCCACGGGCGGAGCGGCGATCTGGAGCTTGATCCGTCCTTCCAGATTCCCCGCAACGGCAGTCCGCGAAGCTCCCGGCTGAATCAGCAGATCCGCCAGCACTCCGCCGGAGCCGTCCATGGTGACTGCTTCAGGCGGGAGTTCCATCTGCCGCCTTGTCTTCCGCTGTTCCGCCGGCGGACTTTAGCCCCAGCAGGGTTTCAATTTCCGCAATGTCCATGGTCTCGTGTTCCAGCAGCGCCAGAGCCAGAGCATTGAGTTTGTCGAGATTCTCCGACAGGATTTTTTTCGCCCGGTCGTGGGCCCCTTTGGCCAGACTGCGGATGGCCAGATCGATCTCCCGGGCAGTTTCCGGTCCCATGACATCCGGCGGCGGTGCGTCGATCCGGACATGGACCTGAGCGTGAGCATCGGTATAACGCACGGCTCCCAGGTCGGACATGCCGTAAATGCAGACCATGGACCTTGCCATGTGGGTCAGGTGTTCAATATCCGCTGCGGCTCCGGTGGTGATGTCGCCGAAAACAAGCTCCTCGGCGACTCTGCCTCCCATGGAAACCGCCATGGAATCAAGCATTTCCAGCCGGCTGTGGGTATAGACGTCTTCCTTCGGCATCATAAAAGTGGCGCCCAGAAAGGCCTGTCCCCGGGGAATGATGGTCACTTTGTGCACCGGAGTTGCGTACTTGCAGAGCATGGCCACCAGTGCGTGTCCGGCTTCGTGAAATGCGGTGAGCCGCCGTTCCCGGTCGATGATCTTCCGGCTCCGGCGTTCCCTGCCATAGCAGACTTTGTCCCGGGCTTCTTCCATGTCGGCCTGGGTGACCGCTTCCCGTCCGTAACGGGCCGCCAGCAGAGCCGCTTCGTTGCAGAGATTGGCCAGATCCGCCCCGCTGAACCCCGGAGTGGTCCTGGCGATCACATCCAGATCCACGCCGGCATCGGCCTTGATATTTTTGACGTGCACGCCAAGGATCTTGCGCCGGCCCACAATATCCGGAAGGTCCATGACGATCTGCCGGTCAAAGCGTCCCGGACGCAGCAGTGCCGGATCCAGCACATCCGGGCGGTTCGTTGCCGCCAGCACGATGACGCCGGAGCGATTGCTTTCCAGACCGTCCATTTCCACCAGCAGTGCATTCAAGGTCTGTTCCCGCTCATCGTGACCGCCGCCCCAGCCGGAGAAGCGGGAACGGCCCACGGCATCAATTTCATCGATAAAGAGGAGGCAGGGCGTGTTTTTACGGGCCTCTTCAAACATGTCCCGGACCCGGCTGGCGCCGACCCCCACAAACATTTCGACAAAATCCGACCCGCTGATGGAGAAGAAAGGCACCCCGGCTTCGCAGGCTACCGCCTTGGCCATCAGGGTCTTGCCGGTACCGGGATTGCCTACCAGGAGGCATCCTTTGGGGATGCGTCCCCCCACCAGCTGAAATTTCAGGGGATCCCGGAGAAATTCCACGATTTCCTGAATTTCCTCCTTTGCCTCATCGGCACCGGCAATATCGTCAAATTTGACCTTCAGCTGATCCGGGGGGATCATCCGCGCCCGGCTTTTGCCGAAATCCATGGCCCCCCGTCCGGCCATACGGATCTGCCGGGAGGTGAAGAAGTAGATCACGACCAGGATCAGCAGGACCGGCAGAATGGAAATGGCCAGCGCCCAGAGGTTGTCATTGCCGGTTTCAATTTTCATCTGGGGGAGTTTTGCAAGCATCTCATCCATGCGGGAACTGCGGAGCACCCGGGCCCGGAAGGAGCCGTTTTTCATGGGCGCCATTTTGCCGCTGCCGGCCGGGACGGAAAATTTGCCTTCCACCGACAGCACCCGGTTGCTTTCCGGGGTGACTGCCGCCTGGACGATTTGGCCGGCCAGAAGATAACGCTCAAATTCCGACTGTGAAAATTCTTTCGGTTTTGCGCCGGAAGGTGTCCGGAAGATCAGCAGCGATCCGATAAAGACAAAGATCAGCAGCCAGACCAGTGCGGCCCGGCCGGAACGAGGTTTGTCCTGATTCATTTTTTCGGCCATAAGAAGGTCCTTTCCGCCTTCAGGATGCCAATTCCGGGCGGTATTTCCCGGCGCATTGGCAGCATTCTTATAAAAAAACTGCTGACCACCCCTGATTTTCCGGCGTCAGCAGTTTCTGCGACGATCTGTTCAACCGGGTTATTTTCCGGTGAAAAGAGTGATCCCCACCCAGCAGAGTATCAAGACCAGCACCAGTCCCAGCGCGCCCAGCACCCCCATCATGATCATGCGGTTGCGCTTCTGCTTTTTCTTGTCCATTCCCGCAAACGGCGAATAGTTGACCGCTTCCCGGGTGGTGGAGAGATTGCTGGACATATCATCAAGATTGATGGTATGGGTCCGTCCGCCGAACCCGCCGGTGGCGGCATCCTGATCGCCGCTGTCGGCACAGTCGTAAAGAATCTCCACTCCCCCCAGCTGGATAATGTCCGAGTTCCGCAGTTCCTGTTCCGTGATCTGAACATTGTTGATCCGGGTGCCGTTGGTACTGCCGTTGTCCTTGAGAATGTAGCTGCCGCCGGGAGTTCTGACGAAATCACAGTGGTGTCCGCTCATGCTGGCATCTTTGATGCAGATATCCATTCCGTCCTTGCGGCCGGCTGTCATCAGTTCTTTGTCCAGCTCAAAGGTCTTTCCCCTGAGCTTTTCACAAAGGACGGTCAATTTCGGATTTTCCGCCATGGTCAACTCCTGTTCTCCGGAAAACACCTGAAAAAGATGCCTCCCTCTCGATTTTACTTTTTCAAAATATACAGCAAAAACGCACGATTGCAAATGTTTCGTGTTTTTTTCACAAAAAAAGTAAAGAAATTTTCAGTTTCCGGAAAAAGAATCAAAAAAAGCTCTTTCGGGGCTTTTATCTTTGCAATACTGTGCTATAGTTTACGTATCGCGGCACTCCGTGCGCGCGCTTAAGATAAGATATGAAGGAACGAGACTTGATGATGCGGAAGAAACAGACATCCCTATGGATTTTGCATAATGTATCCTTGTCCCCGGAACCGCTGGTGTTCCGGCGGCAGCAGCGATGTCCGTATTCCGCACCGGAACCGGAGGCGGGACAATGGACGAGGATCTCTTTGCCCGGAACGCAGGTCCGGTAAAGGGGGCGGTTTCAGCCGCCGAGGCGGATATGCCGCTGGCGGCCCGCATGCGTCCCCGCAGTCTGGAGGAATATGCCGGCCAGCAGCATCTGCTGGGGCCGGGGATGCTGCTCCGCCGGGCCATTGAAGCGGACCGCTTCAGTTCCGTTATCCTTTCCGGACCGCCGGGAACCGGGAAAACCAGCCTTTCGGAACTCATTGCACGGCAGACCAGTTCCGCTTTTGTCCGGCTTTCCGGGGTGACTTCCAGCGTATCGGATATCCGCAGAGAGATCGCGGTTGCTCTCAAGCGCCGGGAGATCAACGGGCGGCGCACCGTTCTTTTTGTGGACGAAATACACCGTTTCAACAAAGCTCAGCAGGATGCGCTTCTGCCCGATGTGGAAAACGGCAACATCCGTCTGATCGGCGCCACTACCCACAATCCCCAGTTTTATGTG
The DNA here is from genome assembly GCA_002314605.1 of Lentisphaeria bacterium UBA1776. GTDB lineage: Bacteria > Verrucomicrobiota > Lentisphaeria > Victivallales > Victivallaceae > UBA1776. Next base: position 25,698 of record DCGO01000075.1, read on the forward strand.
GTGGGGGCGCTGCTTTCCCGGTCGCTGGCCTTTCAGCTCCGGAGCCTTTCCGAAGAAGATATCCTGAAGCTTCTTGCCCGGGCGGTCACGGATCCCCGGGGGTTTCCGGACCGGAAAATCATGCTGGAAGACGCCGCCGGGGCCTTTATCGCCCAAGTCTCTGAAGGCGATGCCCGCCGGGCGCTGAATGCGCTGGAGATCGCGGTCCTCACCACTGCGCCGGATGCTGAAGGTATTACCCGGATCACGCCGGAAGTGGCGGCAGAGTCCATTCAGAAGAAGATGATCCACTATGACGACGACAATCATTACGACACGGCCAGTGCTTTCATCAAAAGCATGCGGGGCAGTGATCCGGATGCGGCGGTCTATTATCTGGCAAAAATGCTTCATGCCGGAGAGGATATCCGTTTCATCAGCCGCCGGATCATGATTTTTGCATCCGAGGATGTGGGAAACGCCGATCCCCGGGCGCTGGAAGTTGCGGTGGCCGCCGCTCAGGCGGTGGATCTGGTGGGACTCCCGGAAGCGAAGCTGATCCTTGCACAGGCGGTGACGTACTGCGCCACTGCACCGAAGAGCAATGCCAGCTGTACGGCCATTTCCGAAGCCGCCGGAGATATTGAACATAACCGGGTCCAGCCCATACCCATGGCTCTCCGGGACGCTCATTCCGCCGGGGGCAAAGCTGCCGGTCACGGTCAGGGCTATATTTATCCCCACAATACGGGAGGCTTCGCCGTACAGGACTACATGGCAATTCCGAAAAAATACTACCGTCCTGCGGGAATGGGGTACGAGAGCAAGATCAAAGAAAGGCTGGAATACTGGCAGGGCCTCCGGGATGCTGCGGAAGGAGGAGCGGCCGGTCATGAGTGACAAAAAAACATTGCGCGGCATCTTTGAGACGAAGCGCCGGACCATGACGCCGGAGACGCGCCGTGCTGCGGATGAGTCCATCCTCCTGCGGATCCGCGGACTTGATGCGTACAGCACCTGCAGGGCGCTGGCGCTTTTTGCCACCGACGGGACGGAGCCGGATCTTCTGCCGCTTCTGGCGGATCCCGGGAAGATTTTTCTGTTTCCACGGTACCGGAAAGAGGCGGGTGTCTATGAATTTGCCGCCGTTGCCGGAAAAGAGGAGCTTGTGCCGGGAAAGTACGGTATCCTTGAACCGGCGGCGTTTTGTCCGGCGGCTCCGGAAGAACTGGTGCGGCGGGGAACGCTGCATCTGGTTCCGGGGGTATCGTTTGACCTTGAGGGGGGCCGGCTGGGCCGGGGCGGCGGGTTTTACGACCGTCTGCTGGCGCATGTTGCCGGGCCGGTCCGGGGGGGGTGTTATGCCTGTCAGATCAGTTCTGAAGCGCTTCCATGCGGGGAGTTCGACATCCGGATGGGGGGCGTCGTCACAGAGGATTTCACGGTTCCGGCACCGGGACCGCAGAAATGTTTTCCATAGAGCCAAATGAAACTTTAACTATAGAAAGGAAAGATCATCATGTGGCAGATTCTGGGAATATTGGGTACGGGGAGTGCCGTGGGCGTGGCCCTCGGGATCGTTTTGAGCAACTGGATGCACCGCATTCAGAAGGACGCGGCCAACAGGACGGCGGACAAGATCCGCGAGGATGCCAAACGGGAGGCGGAACACACCTTGCGCGAAGCCAGGGTCAGCGCCAAGAGCGAGGTCCTGAAAATGCGCGATGACTGCGAAGCCGAGATGAAGGAGCGCCGCAAGGAGCAGACCAATGTGGAACGCCGCCTTGCCCAGCGCGAGGAATCTCTGGACAAGCGCATGGAGGCACTGGATGCCAAAGTCAAGACCCTGGAACAGCAGGAGAAGTCCAATGAGCAGATCCGGGAGCGTCTGACGGTCAAGGAGCAGGAACTTGCCCAGAGTATCTCCAAAGAGATCAATGAACTTCAGCGTATTGCCGAAATGGACCGGAATACCGCCCGTGAGCAGCTGCTGGAAAAGATGCGCAACGAAGTCCGCAACGAGGCCGGCAATATGGTTCACTCCATGGTGGAGGAAGCTCGTGAGCGGGCGGAACACGAGGCCCGGCAGATCCTTACTTACGCCATTCAGCGGTATGCCTCCGACTGCACCTACGAGCGTACCACCGCCACCATCCCCCTGCCGAATGACGAGCTGAAGGGCCGCATCATCGGCCGGGAGGGGCGCAACATCCGCGCGCTGGAAGCCGCCACCGGGGTGAATATCCTCATTGACGACACGCCGGAAGCCGTGGTCATCAGCTGCTTTGACCCGGTGCGCAAGGAAGCGGCCCGGCTGCTGATGGAAAAACTCATTTCCGACGGTCGCATCCATCCCACCCGGGTGGAGGAGCTGATCAAAAAGATCAACAAGGATCTGGAAGAGGACATTCAGGCCGCCGGAGAGAAGGCGGTTCTGGAGACCGGCGTTCCCGGCGTCCCCGGGCCCGTCGTCAAACTGCTGGGCCGCCTCAAGTACCGGTACAGCTTTTCCCAGAACGTGCTTCAGCACTCTCTGGAGACGGCGTACTTCATGGGTATGATCGCCGCCGAGCTGGGGCTGGATGAGCAGAAGGCCAAGCGCATCGGCCTCTTCCACGATATCGGCAAAGCCATCGACCACGAGGTGGAGGGCCCCCACGCCCAGATCGGGGCCGAGGTTCTGCGCAAGCACAACGAAGCCAAGGATGTGGTGGCCGCCGTGGCCGCCCATCACGGCGAGGTGGAACCCGCCAGCGTCTATGATATTCTGATCAACGCCTGCGATACATTAAGCGCTTCCCGTCCGGGGGCCCGCAGCGAGACCACGGAACTTTATCTCAAGCGTTTCGAACAGCTGGAGACCATCGCCAAGGATTTCCAGGGAGTGGAGAGCTGCTTCGCACTGCAGGCGGGCCGGGAGGTCCGGGTGGTGGTCATGCCGGAAAAGATCAGCGAGGGCGAGGCACAGACCCTGGCCAGGGACATCTGCTGCCGGATCGAGAAGGAGATGACCTACCCCGGGCAGATCAAAGTCACCGTCATCCGGGAGACCCGGTCGGTGGATTACGCCAAGTGATCGCGCCGGAGGTTTGCCATGTCATCCCGGCTGCAGCTTGAGATCCACCTGAAGAAGATCGCATTGAATATGGCGGAGATCCGCCGTCATGCGGGAAACTGCGCCATTCTGGCGGTGATCAAGGCGGACGCCTACGGATTGGGAGCGCTCCGGATGGGGTCGTTTCTGAGAGATCATGGAGCATCCGCTTTTGGCGCGGCCACGATCGATGAAGCGCTGGAACTGAAGAAACAGGGGCTTCCCGTGCAGATTCTGGGGGCACTGCTGCCGGACGAGATCGCTCCTGCCGTGGCCGCAGGACTCCGGTGTCCGGTGGATACTTTTGAAACTGCGTCCCGGCTGAACAATGAGGCGGGGAAGCAGGGGAAAACGGTTGATTGCGAACTTGCCATTGATACCGGCATGGGCAGGCTGGGGATGGTGGCGGAGGAAGCTCTCCCGGAGATCCGGCGCATCGCCGCATTGCCCAATCTCGCACTGAACGGGATCTATGCTCATTTTTCCAGTGCGGAGGAGCCGGGGGGAGCCTATTCAGCTTTTCAGCTGGAGCGTTTTCTGAAACTTTATAAAGTTCTCGGCATGGATTTTCAGCGAGTCCACCACGCGGCCAGCGGGGGGATCATGCTGGTGCCGGAAGCGGTAAGGCCGCCTTTCAATCAGGTCCGGGCGGGACTGGTGATGTACCGCAATGCTCTGACGTTGAAAGGCAAGCTGGGAGCGGTGCGCCGCCTGAAGGCGGGGAGTTTCCTCGGGTATGGCCGCACATATCAATTGAAGCATGACGCGGTGATCGGGGTACTCTGCGCCGGTTATGCCGACGGGGTCCCCCTTGCGGTGAGCAACCGGGGAGAGATGCTGGTCCGCGGCCGCCGCTGCCCGGTGGTGGGGAGGGTCTGCATGGATTACACCCTGCTTGATGTGACGGCCGTCCCGGATGTTTCTTACGCAGACACGGTGGAACTTTTCGGGTTCGGGGAAAATTCGGTCACTCCGGAAGAGTGGGGTGTCATGAAGAGTACGCACCTCCATGATATTCTCTGCTCCATTACCCCCCGGACCGAGCGGGTTTATGTGGATTGAGCCGGAATTATATTTCCGGGAGAAGGAGGTTTGAAGATGGGACATGGCGGGACACTTTCCGCACTCTTGATCGCGGCGGTGCTGACGGGATTCATTCATACCATTGCGGGGCCGGATCACTATCTGCCCTTTATTGCACTGGCCCGGATGCGGCATTACAGCTATTGCCGGACCCTTGCACTGACGGTGCTTTGCGGGATCGGCCACATCGGGAGCGCCATTCTGCTGGCGCTGGGATTTGTGGTCCTGGCTGAATTTCTGACGGCCTCCCGGCTGGAGTGGGTCGAATCCTGCCGGGGGGATCTGGCCGCGTATGCCATGATCGGCATGGGGGGCGCCATTCTCCTGCACTCACTCCACCGGCGCTGGCGGGACCGGCCCCGGACTCACCGGCATGTGCATACGGACGGCTCCACGGAGGAGCATACCCATGCTCCCGGAGAGATCCATGACCACGAGAAACTTTCCGGCTGGGTGCTTTTCATTATTTTCGTTCTTGGGCCCTGCGAGGCGCTGCTTCCCTTGCTGACCGCATCGGCGGTGCTGGGGACCATGAGTGTGATCTATGTGGCGGTGCTGTTCAGTCTGACCACCATTGTCACCATGTGCGCCGCCGTGTGTGCGGGGTGTTACGGTTTGCAGATCCTGCACTGCAACTGGCTGGAAAAGTTTGCCCCGGAACTTGCCGGAGGCACGGTGATGCTCTGCGGTGCGGCCATTATCTGTCTGGGACTTTGAAAGGGAGGAGGGGCGATCATGAATCCAGTGGAAACCCTTGCATTGCACGCCCGGAAGGCCTCCAGTGCATTGAAGTCTTCTCCGGGGGCCATCCGGGCCGATGCACTGAACCGGATGGCCGGGAAACTTCTGGACTGCCATGATGCCGTGATGGCGGCCAATGCCGCAGACCTTGCCGCCGCTCCGGAATTGTCCGAAGCCTTCCGCAAGCGCCTTGCGGTGACGGACAAGATTTTTGACTACATGCTGAACCGGCTCCGGGAGGCCGCTGCGCTGCCGGACCCTGTGGGTCGTATTCTGGAGGGGCGCACCATGCCTTCCGGGCTGAAAGTCCGCCGGGTGGCCGTCCCAATCGGTGTGATCGCCATGATCTACGAGGCGCGGCCCAATGTGACCACCGACGCCGCCGCAGTGGCGCTGAAGAGCGGCAACGCCGTGATCCTGAAGGGGGGCTCCGAGTCGCTGCGGACCAACCGGGTTCTGGCTGCCGCCATGCGGGAGGCCGCCGTGGAAGCCGGGCTGCCGGAGGATGTGGTCCAGCTGGTGGATTCTTCCGACCACGGTGCCGTGACGGAACTTCTGAAACTGGACAAATATATCGATCTGGTGATCCCCCGGGGCGGCAAAGGATTGATCCGGGCCGTTGCGGAAGGGACGCGGATCCCGGTGCTGAAACATTACGACGGGATCTGTCACCTGTATATCGCCGCAGATGCGGACCCCGAAATGGCGGCGGATCTGGTGGAAAATTCCAAGTGTCAGCGGGTGGAGGTGTGCAATGCGCTGGAGACCCTGCTGGTGGATGGGGAATCTGCGCCCCGGGTGCTTCCCGGGATCGCGGCGGCCCTGCGGAAACACCGGGTGGAACTCCGGGGGTGTCCGGAAACTTTGAAGCTCCTCCCGGATGTCCTGCCGGCCAAGGAGGAGGACTGGGATACGGAATACCTGGCCCCCATATTGTCCATTCGGATCGTCCACGGGATCGACGAGGCTATCCGCCACATTGCGGAACATGGTTCGGGGCATACCGACGGGATCGTCACGGGATCGCTGCAGCTTGCGGACAAATTCACTGCGGAGGTGGATTCCGCCTCGGTGCTGGTGAATGCCTCCACCCGGCTTTCCGGCGGCGGCGATTACGGCATGGGGGCGGTGGCGGGAATCAGCACCGACCGGCTCCACGCCCGGGGGCCGGTGGGGCCCAATGAACTCTGCACCTCCAAGTGGGTGGCTGTCGGCAATGGCAATCTCCGGAAATAACCGGGTTTGAGATTCACTCTTTCACATTGTTCCAGCGGCGGTAATTTTCGCCTCTGGTGGCATTGGTCCCGCCGTTCTGCATTTCCCTGTATCCGATAATGGCGCCGTGGCCGTCGTAAAAGACGTAGGTTCCGTCGTGCCGGAACGGCGCGTAGTCTATGCCGTTGATATTGCCATTACAGGATGTATAGGGGTGGGTCTCCGCTTCGCCGGCAAAAATAAGCCGGGTGGGACGGTAGATCTTCGGGCCTTTGTAGCGTTTGGTGGCCATGGCGTTGTTGCCGCCGATGGAGTAGTAATACGCGCCGCCCTGATTCGGTGCCAGGGAGCAGGTCAGGGGACTTCTGGCGGAATCGGTATTCTCCACCCAGCCGATCAGTTTTTTCTGCTGGATGAAGTGGCCGATCGCGCAGCACTTTTCGTATCCCAGCCAGCCGTAACCGCACTTGGGCAGGCAATCGTACTTGGTTTCCGGATCGCTGACTCTGGCGCCGGAGCGGGTGACCGGATACCAGGAATTATTGGCATCGAAATACGAGCCGACGGCGTAGCCGATCTGCTTCATATTGCTCAGACACTTGGCGGTCACGGCTTTTTTCCGTGCGTTTCCCAGTGCGGGCAGCAGCATGCTTGCCAGAATTGCGATGATGGCGATGACCACCAGCAATTCGATCAGCGTGAAAGGCTGTTTGAATCGCAATGATGATGAAACGGGCAGGTCTGTTTTTTTCCGATGTTCCTTTCGCACTTCAACCTCCTTGAAAGTTAAAGGGTACCTCTGAAAATTCATTCCGGCGGC
>DCGO01000075.1:32698-54786 GCA_002314605.1 Lentisphaeria bacterium UBA1776
TTTTCGGCTGTTACCACTTCGGGTAGTAACCTCAAAATCCCATTTTGCATCTTTTTCCCCATTGTCTCGCAAATCCATCCGGTTGAATTTTTAGAGGTACCCTAAATATTATCGAACCCACATTCTGGCCCAGCACTTCTGATTCCGGTATCCGCCGTCGCCCACCGGGGCGATGCTGCTGCATTTCTGCTTGTTGTATCCCCGCGTGGAAATACGGGTGCGGCAGACATTCACGCCCCAGGGGTACTCTTTGGTGGGCCCCAGTTTTCCGAAATCTTTGGCGGGGATCATGATCTCCGCTTCCCAGCGGTCGGGGTAACGCCTGACCACCGCCTGCGTCCCGGGGTCCCAGAGAATGGGCAGGGTATCGCGGTTGATGATGGAAATGTCGGTGGTCTCGTCCCAGACGGCGCCGTTGGCGTTCACGCAGACCTTGAAATAGCTCCGTTCCGGCGTATCCAGATAAATTTCCACCAGATCGTCCTCAAAAATGGCCCGGTCGTCTTTGGACTTGCATTTGGCGACGATTTTGTCCATATTGCTTTCATGACAGCGGACGGCGACGAAGACTTTGCTCCGGTCTTTGGAGAGCGAGATGACCGCCTGAGTCATGTTGCGGCGGATCTCTTCGCCGGTCCCGGCGTCCACCATGGTCATCCAGCCGTGCTTGTACTTGCCGAGATTCCCGTCCAGGGGTGTTTTGTCGGAAACCGTGTAGGCACGGATCACGGGCCCCGTCCGCTTGAGGGAAGGAAAGAGCTTCCTGAGGGAAGCATACCCTTTTTCCATATCCTCGATGCGCTTGCAGTAGATCGTTCCCGGCCGGGTCTTCGCCTTGGCTTCGGCAAGAAGACGGAAGTATTCCGGGACGTCCTTTTCCTTCAGAAAGCCGGAAGATTCCGTGACGGAACGGGATTCATCCCGCGCCCACACTTCTTCGGCAAACTCGTGGAACTTCTTCATTTCTCCGGCCGCCGGACCGAACCAGAGGGTGTAATACTCGTCCAGCAGGGCCTTCAGGTCCAGATCCGGATCCCAGAAGAGCTTGTTGTTGATATAGAGCATCAGATGGACCAGCGGGACTTCGGCAATCCTCATGCCGTTCCCCTGGGATTTGCCGGAGGCCTGCCATTCGGGGGAAAGCTCCATGAAGGCGCCGTCGGAATAGTTCCGCACCGCCTTCCGCCATTTCTGCAGGGCTTTGCCGAAGAAGATGGGGTAGCGGGGGGAGAAGGCTTTCCGGTAGAAGAGCCAGTGTTCCCATGCCGGACTTTTGCCGGTGCAGTGAAATGCTTTCCGCTTCTTTTCCAGCGCCCGCAGTTTGCTGCTGTAAACGCTGCTGAGGACCAGCGTGGAGGGGCTGACCAGAGAGGGCACAAGGATGTTGTCCGGGACGTGTTTCGGGTCCACATTGGTGGGGACGCTGTCGTTGTACTGGCACCACCAGATGAGATACTTGCCGGGATGCCTGGCTTTGATCCCGTCCGCAACGGCCACATGGAAATCCCAGAGCATGTTGGCGTAAGCCTGATTGGCCGTTATGCCCTTGCGGGTGTATTTCTGCTGATCCCGCCAGTCCCAGGGATTGCCCCCGTCGGGCGCCCCCAGGGTAACGGCGGAGAGATTCGGGTTGGCATCCAGAAGTTTATTGGCCCAGTCGATACAGGCTTTCTGAAATTCCGGATCGGTGAACCGGGGAACGCCGCCCTGGCCCATGGCACCGTCATACAGCTTGCCGGGAGTCTCTTCGGCATACCAGTTGGGATGCTTCTTCCGGGTGTCGGGGTGACAGATCAGGGCGCGGGTGGTGTGGTTGTAGACAATGGAGCTGCGGACACCGCATTTCATCCGCTTCAGCCAGGAAATGCCCTCCGCATCCGTGGTCATGGCATTGTAATAGGTGTACTCACGGCGTCCGTAGGCGGCTTCCTTCGTGATTCTGCCCGGCTTGAGGACAATGTCCTTTTTCTGCGGGATGACGGTGCCGTCCTTGTAGGGCGCGTAGAACCGGACTCCCAGCTGCTCGAGGAACTCGCTGACCGCATGCCATTCGCCGATATCGTCATTCACGGCAAACTTCAGCACCACGTTGGGACGGCTGGAGGTATCAAAGAAATTCGTGCTGTACTTTTCCCCCATGAACTTCCAGAATTCCTCCTGATTTTCCCTGGAGTATCTGGGCTTGACCGGATAGATGGTGGAGGGACCGGCCAGGACGGCATAGTCGTCCTTCACCAGAATATCCAGCCCGGAGTTGTTGAATTTCGGGAGCTGATACCCGAGCTTCTTCGTGAATTCACTTTCGCCCACATAGATCCGGTTTTTCACCGGGCCTGCGGGGGCGTTCACTATTTTCAGTTCCGCTCCGGACATCTTCCGGATATGATCCTGAAGGTCCTTTGCCGCGGCACGAATTCCGTTATTGGCATTTTCGGCGACAACGATCTCAGCCTGCGGGACACCGTTTTTCACAATGTCCAGTGCGGATGCCGATGCGGCGGCAAGGAGCGCCGCAGAGAATATCGAAAGTGTTTTCATGATCCGGTTCCTTCCGTCGGTTATTTCATTCGGGAGAGCAGCTGTTTGGCCTGTTCAACGAAGGATCTCTGGACATTGTAGCCTGCGGCCCTGGTGAAGGCGGCTTTGGCTTCCTCCGTTTTGCCTTCCGCCTGACAGACTTTCCCCAGACTGATGTAATAACGGCAGGAGTAGAGATCTTTGTTGTTCCTTTTGGAAAGGTTCGTGATGGAATCCAGTTCGGCAAGGGTCTTGCGGGCTTCCTCATATTTCTTCAGCGGGATGTAAGCATCCACGCTGGAAAGGACCGGGTCGAGATAAAGGTAACTGCCCTTGTAATCCTTCATGGCTCTGATCCTGTCCGTATATTTCAGGGCATTTTCATAATCTTTTTTCTGGCAGCAGGCATTGAAGAGAGCGCCTTCCGTTTCGATCAGAGTCCACCGGTCGGAACCGGCATTCTTCTCGGCAAGCTGGAGATCGGCGATGGCCTTGTCGTACTGTCTGCAGTAACAATAGGCCTGACCGCGGAGTTTCCAGCCCATGTAGGCGTAATCCTCGTCCCAGTCCTGGATCTTTTCGGCACCGAAATCCGCGACGATCCGTTTCCACTGTTCGCGGTTGGCGAGAACGGACATGGTGGCGTAGGCTTTCAGTTTGGCATCCGGAACTGCCGCCGCAGCGGCAAGAGCGTCTTCTTTTTTGACCTTTCTGTTGCGGCCCATGGCGATGGCCTTCTGAAGCAGGGCCTTGTTTTTCAGTGTTCCCTTCGCCGCACCGGCGACCTTGTCAAAGGTCTCGGCTGCCGCCTGATATTTGCGGCGTTCCAGAAGTTTCTGCCCCTGGACGAAGTCTTTGACCGGGTCCTGTGCAAAGAGCGGGAGCGCCAGCAGAGCGGCGGCGGCAAGGATGCCTGTTTTCATGATGGAGTGTCCTTTCTCGAATAAGGTTGACGGTGTTGTTTCAAACCCCGTATCTTTCCGCATTGGAGACTTTCCGGTTGAGTGGACGGATCCTGCACTTTATGTGGAACATAAGCAAAACCACACGAAACCCCTGTCGCCAGCTTCGCATATTATAGCATATTGGCGGGGGAAAGTCAAGACCGGTTCCGATTTTCCGGAAATTTTCTCCCGGATTTCCTTATTCAACGTAAACGCACGGGGTAAAAAAGGAAGCTGTGCAGACACGTCTGGCGGTTTTCCGGTCAATTCTTCCCGGGGAAAACCGTTTCCCGGTTGACAAAACAGCAAATCCATGCTAAATTTACCCCGCATCTGCGCCTCCATACAGTCTGTTTTCGGGCAGAAATCAAAACAATGCGCCGATGCGCTTTTGTCAAACAACACGTCCTGTCACAGGATTGGGGACATGGACTGCTTTTCCGCAGGGCGCGCGGCAGAATGAAGGATCTTATGACGATGAAAGAACGGGTCGGCTATCAATTCAATACGTTCAGCGGAGTATTTCTTCCCTCCATACTGACAATTTTCGGCGTGGTGATGTTTTTGCGCCTGGGAACCATTGTCGGGGAACTGGGCATCATCGGCGCGCTGGGGCTGCTGGTCTTTGCGGAAAGCATTGCAGTTGCCACGGGGTTGTCCATTTCATCCGTTTCAACGAATACTCCCGTACAAAGCGGGGGGCCGTATTTTCTGATATCCAGAGCACTGGGCCCGGGATTCGGGACCTCCATCGGATTGACTTACTTCATCTCTCAGACGCTGTCCGTGCCGTTCTACATCATCGGTTTTTCGGAAGCTGTCACGACCCTGTTCCCCCGGCTTGGCGCCTATCCATTGTGGGTATGCATGATTCCGCTGATCCTTCTCTTCGGGATCGCACTGGTCGGGGCGAATTGGGCCATCCGCACACAGTATGTCATTATGGCGATTCTGGGGATCTCCATCGTTGTGATGCTGGGGGGGGCATGGTTCGCCGGCCCCTCTGCGGAACAAATGCAGTCCAATCTGTATGCGGTTCCCGGGAAGAAAATGGACATCCTGTTTTTTACCACCTGTTTTGCCGTCTTTTTCCCGGCGGTGACGGGATTCCTTGCCGGTGTCAATATGTCCGGTGATCTTGCGGATGCACGGAAATCCATCCCCAGAGGGACTTTGGTCGCCATCAGCGTGGGGTTCATCGTCTATGCGCTGGAAATTATTCTCTTCGGTTCAGTTTGGCCCCGGGAGACTTTGCTGAAAAATGCCTACGGGACGCTGGTCGAGAATGCGCTGTTTCACGCCGGGTTCCTGATTTTTGCCGGAGTCGTCGCGGCTACTCTTTCGAGCGCGCTTGGGACACTGCTTGGCGCCCCCAGGATCCTGCAGGCATTTGCCTCGGACCGTATTTTTCCGTTTCTGAATTTTTTTGCAAAAGGGAGGGGGAAAGAAAACGATCCGATCCCTGCCATGATACTGACACTGCTGATCTCCATCGTCACGATATGCTGGGGAGCGGTCAGCGAGAGCAATGCGCTGGATGCCGTTGCCGAACTGGTGACGATGTTTACGCTTTGCACCTATGCCATCATCAATATTTCCGCCGCCGTGGAAGGTTATGCCTCGAATCCGTCGTTCCGGCCGAATTTCCGCCTGTTTCACTGGACCGTCGGTGTTTACGGTGCAATTGCGTGTTTTGTGATGGCGCTGTTCATCAATTTTCTGCTGATGCTGGTTGCCTTCAGCATTGTCGGATTTCTTTTCCTGTGTGCCAGAAAACGCTCTCTGGCCATTACTTTCGGCGATGCACGCCGTGGATATTATTTTGAAATTATCCGGCGCTATCTTCTGAGACTGGCGGCGATGCCGCAGGATCCCAAAAACTGGCGTCCCCGTCTGGTCGTCCTGGCCGGAAAAAATGAAAAACATAAAGTCCTGGTCCGGACCGGATCTCTGCTCAACAATGAACGGGGTATTCTCTTTGTTTTACGCATTATTCAGGTGCCTTCGAATGCCGTGGTGATCCATGAACGGAACCTGGAACTGAGCAAAATGCAGAAGGACCTGGAATCCCTTCAGGTGGACTGCTTCCCGGAAATCATTTCCATTTCCGATAAGATTGATTTTGATACTGCGCTGAATGTTTATCTGCAATCCCCGGCGGTCAGCCCGCTCGCCCCCAACATCGTGCTTTGCGGATGGCCCAATAATCCGGATAGAATCAGTGCGTTCTTTGTCCATCTGAAAATCATTCATCTCCTGCGGATGAATGCGATCATGCAGTTGAATACCGAGCGCATGCCGACCGATCCTCAGGGCTCGATCGATATCTGGTGGCGCGGAAAACGGAACGGATCTTTGATGCTGCTCCTTGCGTACCTGCTTTCCTGCAATAAAACCTGGCGGCGCTGTTCCATCCGTGTCCTGCGGCTGATGACGGACCCGTCCCAGGCCGTAAGCGCAAAACACGAACTTGTGAAACTCTCGGAAGATTCCAGGATCGAAGCGGAACATATTGTCATTTCCGGCGGATCCGATTTTGAAACGGTCTTCCGCAGAGAGTCCGGACAGGCGGCTATTATCTTCCTGGGCTTCCTTCATCCTGCGGAGGGCGAATTCGCCGCCTTGTACGAAAATTTGACTCGTCTGACGGCGAATATGCCGACCACGTTCCTGGTCTCCTCTGCCGGGGATACGGATCTGGATTCCTGACCCTGAAAATTATTTGCGCTTCCCCCCCCCCGAAAACCGGACAGTTTGAATTGGCCGAAGAGGCCTTTCTGCGGGGTTCCCTCAGGAGGCCACGGATTTCCGGAAGCGCAGAAGCGATACGAAGAAGTAGAGACATCCCAAGAGGAACGTCTGTAGGAAGATCTCCCAGATCAGCGGAAATTCCGCTCCCCGGATCAGGATGGCGTTGCTGAATTTGACGAAATAGGTCGTCGGGGCAAAATGCATCACCAGCTGGATAGGAACCGGCATGCTCGAGAGCGGCGTGGACCCCCCCGACAGAATCTGCATGGGCATCAATACCAGGATCATCAGGATCCCCAGCTGCGGCATATCCCGGGAGAAGCAGGCCAGCAATATCCCCATGGATGTCATGGCGAAAAGGTTGAGGAGCACTCCCGTCATGAAGAGACATTTCGAACCGGCGATGGGGATGTTCAGCGCTCCCTGGATCATCAGCACCAGCGAGAGCCCCGTGGCCGCCAGCACCACCAGACTCATGGCAATGATCTTTGCCAGCATGATTTCCACCGGATGGATGGGCGTTACCAGGAGGTGTTCCAACGTTCCCCGTTCCCGTTCGCGGATCAGCGCCGCACCGGTGAGGAGCATGGCGATGAGGGCGATGTTGTTCACCAGCTCATTGACGGCCCCGGCCCAGCTCTGGGTCAGATTGGCATTAAAGCGGTTGCGGACCAGAGCTTCGGCTGCGGCAGACTTTGCCCCCGGCCGGTTTTCCCGCAGAAACTTGTTGACTTCCCGGGTGATGATGGACTGGATGTAGCCGTTTCCGGTAAAGGCCTGACTCATCCGCGTGGCATCAATATTGACCTGGATCTCCGGCCGGTGATTGGCCAGCACCCGTTCCTGAAAATTTGACGGGAAAACGACAACGAAGGTGAATTTCCCCATGTCCAGCATGCGGTCAATATCCATGCGGCTGATCATTTCCGGCTTGGCGAACAATGGCGGTATAAAAGCATCGGTGATCCGCTGGGTCAGCGGGGAGTTGTCCTCGTCCACAACGGCAATGGCCGCATGGTCGATGCTGTCCGGCGCCGCCGACGCGCCGAGATAGATCCCGGCGGAGAAGTTATAGACGATCAGCCCCATCAGCAGGGGATCCCGGAAAAGTCCGACAAGCTCCTTGAAACTCAGACTGGCAATGTGACGAAATGCCGATCGCATGTTAACGCTCCTGTTTCCGCTGCAGCAGGATCCCGAACCCGCAGACGATCACGATCTCCAGCAGCAGGATCCCGGTGGGTGTCATGAGATCCGCAAGGTGCAGTCCCTTGTTGAAAACGCCCCGGCTGATCAGCAGCATGTGAGTGGTGGGATAGATTTGTCCGATGATGGCGGCGATGCTCCCGTCATTCACCACCGGCTTGCTCAGGCCGCACAGCTGGGAAGCCGGGAGCATGGTGGCGATCATGCTGAGGAAGATCACGGCAATCTGACTTTTGGTCACGGAACTGCAGAGCATGCCGCATCCGGTGGAGATGACGCAGTAGGCCAGAAGCGTCCCGGCCAGCAGCAGAGTACTTCCTTTCAGCGGCACCTGAAAGAAAATTACCGCCATCAGCACCAGCAGTACGGCACTGGCAAAGGAAAAGAGAATGTAGGGGACCTGTTTCCCCAGCAGAAATTCCGCCTTGCTCATGGGGGTTGTGTAGAGGTTGATGATGGACCCCAGTTCCTTCTCCCGGACCACCGACAGCGCGGCCAGCACCGCCGGGATCATCATAAGCAGCAGGGGGATTACTGCAGGAACCATGGCCGGAAGACTTTTGACGTCCGGATTGTAGCGGTAGCGGTTCTGGATTTGCAGATCGGAGTATTGCGATGGAACGGGGCTTCTTTGGGCATATCCCTTCAACCACATGTAATGCAGACCTTCGATGTAGCCGTTGATGGTCTCGGCATTGGAGGGTTCCCCACCGTCCACCCAGAAGGCGATGGAGGGCTTTTTCCCCCGTTGGACATTGGCGCCGAACCCGGGGGGGATCTCCACCACCAGCTGAAGTTCGCCGCTTTTCATGCGGCGGTCCATTTCATCATGACTGCTTACCGGCGGGCACGCCTTGAAATACCTTGAGCCGCGCAGACTCTGCAGATAGTTCTGACTCAGCATGCTCTGATCATGGTCCAGTACGGCGAATTTGATGTTCTCCACATCCAGATTGATACCGTAGCCGATAACGATCATCAGGATGATCGCTCCGAAGAGTGCCAGCGTGGCCCGGATCCGGTCCCGCCTCAGCTCCAGCATCTCCCGCCAGCAGCATGCGTAAAATCTGCTGAAATCAAAAATGTGTTCACTGAACCAGTCCGTCTTTTTTTCCGGGGCCGGTTCCGGTTTTTCCGCACCGGTTCCGGAGGCCGCGGCGGCGGCATCGGCAGCCCCGCTGTCGGCATCTTCCAGATAGCCGATGAAAGCATCTTCCAGCGTGGCGGCATGACGGGCTTTTATCAGGGCATCCGGCGTGTCGCAGGCAAGGGATTTGCCGGCATGCATGAGTGAAATACGGTCACACCGGGCGGCTTCATTCATAAAGTGGGTGGTGATGAAGACCGTCACCTTGTCCCGGCGGGAAAGTTCGATAATGAGTTCCCAGAAGGTATCCCGGGCCACCGGATCCACTCCGCTGGTGGGTTCGTCCAGGATCAGGATCTGCGGCTTGTGGATGACGGCTGCCGCCAGGGACATGCGCTGTTTGATCCCCAGCGGCAGATCCGCAGGGGGCCGGTCCTCCACTTCCTTCAGACCGAAGCGTTCAATCATGGCATTGACCCGTCCCGGGATCACTTCTTCCGGGACATCGTACAAGCTGCCATACAGTTCCAGATTTTGCCGGACAGTCAGTTCCCCGTACAGAGAAAACAGCTGGGTCATGTAGCCCAGGCGCTTGCGGGTCTCCAGACTGGTCCCGTCAATGGGTGTTCCGAAGAGCCACGCCTGACCTTCGGTGGCCGGAGCAAGGCCGGTAAGCATCCGCATCGTGGTGGTCTTGCCGCAGCCGTTGGAGCCGAGAAACCCGAAGATCTCGCCCTCGCGGATCCGGAAACTCACATGATCCACGGCGGTGAAATCCCCGAAACGCTTGGTTAGATCCCTGGCCTCAATGGAAATGTCGCCGCCGGATTCCAGAGGAGGAACCACCAGATCGTGGTGTCCGGCCCTGCGGGATTCCGGGAGAAGCCGGATAAAGGCGCTGTCCAGATCACTGCAGCCGGTCTTTTCCAGAATGGCTCCGGGGGTGCCGGTGTCGAGAATGCACCCGGAGTCCATGGCGATCAATTCGTCAAAGCGTTGAGCTTCGTCCATGTAAGCCGTGGCCACAATGACGCTCAAATCCGGCTGTTCCTGCCGGATGTTGGCGATCAGGTCCCAGAACTGCCGGCGGGCCAGCGGGTCCACCCCTGTGGTGGGCTCGTCCAGTACCAGCAGGTCCGGGTCGTGGATCAGGGAACAGCAGAGGCCCAGCTTCTGCTTCATGCCGCCGGAGAGTTTTCCTGCCGGACGGTCGAGAAAACGGTAGAGACCGGTACTTTGGGTGAGCCGGTCGATCCGGCGGCGGCGTTCTTCGGCTTCCTGACCGAAAAGACGGGCAAAAAACTGGAGGTTCTCTTCCACTGTCAGGGTGAAATAGAGGTTTTTGCCCAGTCCCTGAGGCATGTAGGCGATCTTGGGACAGATCCGGCGGCGGTGTTCTTCGCTGCGCATGTCTCCTCCAAGGACGAAGAGCGAGCCGGTCTGCATGACATGGCATCCGGTGATGAGGGAGAGCAACGTTGATTTGCCCACCCCGTCCGGACCGATGAGTCCGACGGTTCTCCGTGCCGGGATCGCCAGTGAAATATGGTCGATACCGAGAGTTTTTCCGTAATGCAGCGTGAGATCGCGGAACTCGACCACCGGCGTTACAGCGGAATCCTGTGTCATATTATCCCCTGATGCAAATGGAACCCGTATCCGGTCCGGTGTTTACTGCGCTTTTTCGCGAAGGACCTTCAGCGGGGCGTCTTTCCACGATGCTTCGGGATCGACTTTGACCCAGGCGACCCCCGGGAGCCCGGTTTTGACGTCATCAAGATATTTCAGAAGCTCCTTGGCATCCAGACTGGCCTTGATCCGGAACATCATCTTTTCCCGTTCGACCCGGGTTTCCACGCTCTTTGGGGTAAACTGCGCCACCGGGTCGATGAAGGTCACCTTGGCGTCAATGGGGTAATCCGGCGCGGCGTCAAAGATCAGCTTGACTTCCGCGCCCATCCGGACCTGTCCGGCAATCTGAGTCGGGAGGAAAAAGGTCATGTAGGTATCCGTGAGATTCACCAGGTTCATGGCACGCCCGCCGGCGGCAAGCACCTCGCCCTCCTGGGCAAGCTTGTACTGAATGCGCCCGTCGTGACGGGCGGTCAGAAGACAGTCCCGGATATCCTCCCGGATCCGCTGCAGTTCGGCTTTCTGGCTGGCCAGTTTCCCTTCGGCGGCAATGACGCTGGCTTTGGCGTATTCCAGCTGTGCCAGGGTGTTCTTGTAGTTGGTTTCCGCTTCATCAAAGGCCTTCTGGCTTACGGCGCCGGTAGCTACCAGGGATTTCTGGCGGATATATTCCTTGTTTGCCCCGTCAAAGGCGCTTTGGGTGAGTTTGACATGGGCCTTGGCCATGGCCAGTTCGCCCTCTTTTTCCATGATGGCGGCAACTGTGCCTGCCTCGTTGGCTTTCAGCGTCCGGTCCCGCATCTGGACAAGTTTATCGCCTTTGTGGACGATCTGACCGGTTTTTACGAAGATCTTTTCCACCCGTTCCGGCAGCCGGGTGGAGATATAGACCTCGGTGGCTTCCAGACGTCCGTTGCCGCTGTAGAATTTGGGATATCTGAGTTCCTGCTGTTTCCTGTAGTCCGTATAGAAATAAATCCCCAGTGCGGCAGCGGCAGCCAGCACGATCAGTACGACATAACGCTTCTTCATCATTTCCTCCGTTTCATCCTGAATTGGATCTGTATGTGATAAGATACATGTTGAATCTGAAAATTTCAAGGACTTTTTTATTTTTTTGCTTGACAGAGCGTCCCTGCTGATGTATGGTAACGCACCATGAAAAATTTCAGCTGCACATCTGCAAAAAATTACTGGTGCTGGCGGTAACTCCGCCGGAGCCGGGATTTCTGCACTTGCAGCAGCAGGACTTGCGTATGGCGGATTGAGCATTCAATCCGCTTTTTTTATTCCCTCTCTCCGGAAAAATTCGGACAGAGGGATTTTTTTTCGGGATCACAACAGAAAGGAGCAGAAAATGCAGCAGGATCGCGAAATGAAAGAGCTTCCGTACAAGATCTTTTTGGAGGAAAAGGAACTGCCTTGTGCCTGGTACAATCTCCGGGCGGACATGCCGGTGAAGCCGGCACCTCTCCTGAATCCCGCCACAGGGGAGCCGGTTACGTCGCAGGAGCTGGAAAAAGTCTTCTGTTCTGAAGGCGTCCGGCAGGAGCTTGATGACGAACACCCGTGGATCCCCATCCCGGAACCTGTGCGCGATTTCTACCGGGTCTATCGTCCATCGCCTTTGGTCCACGCGGAATTTCTGGAGAAACTCCTTGATACGCCCGCCCGGATCTTCTACAAGTTCGAGGGAAACAACACCTCCGGCAGCCACAAACTCAATTCCGCCGCCGCCCAGGCGTATTTCGTCAAGGCTCAGGGGCTGAAGGGGGTGACCACGGAGACCGGTGCCGGACAGTGGGGGACGGCTCTTTCCATGGCCTGCGCTTTTTTCGGACTGGAATGCAAGGTCTATATGGTCAAAGTTTCCTATGAGCAGAAGCCTTTCCGCCGGGAGGTCATGCGGACCTACGGTGCGGAGGTGACGCCGTCCCCCTCGGAAACCACGCAGGTCGGTCGGAAGATCCTGGCGGAATTCCCGGGGACCGGAGGCAGTCTCGGCTGTGCCATTTCCGAAGCGGCGGAGGCGGCGGTCACCCGGCCGGGCTACCGTTATGTGCTTGGCTCTGCGCTGAATCAGGTCATGCTGCACCAGAGCATTATCGGGCTGGAAACCAAGGCCGCGCTGGATAAATACGGGATCACGCCGGATGTCATTATCGGCTGTGCCGGAGGCGGTTCCAATCTGGGCGGGCTCATTGCGCCTTTTGCCGGGGCCAAACTCCGCGGGGAGGCCGATTACCGGATGATCGCCGTGGAACCGGTTTCCTGTCCGAGTTTCACCCGGGGTCGCTTCGCCTACGATTACTGCGATACCGGAAGGATCTGTCCGCTGGCAAAGATGTACACCCTTGGGAGTTCATTTATGCCTGCCCCGGAACATGCGGGAGGACTGCGCTACCACGGGATGAGTCCGGTTCTCTCACAGCTCTATCACGATCATGTGATCGAGGCCCGGACGGTACGTCAGACGGAAGTCTTTGCCGCGGCGAGGGACTTTGCCAGAGTGGAGGGGATTTTGCCCGCTCCGGAAAGCAGCCATGCCATCCGGGCCGCCATGGACGAGGCGCTGGAGTGCCGGAAAACCGGGCGTCGCGAAACCATTGTCTTCGGTCTTACCGGGACCGGATACTTTGACATGAAGGCTTACGAGCGCTTCAACAATGGAGAGATGCAGGACCTGCCCCTTTCTGATGAAGTTCTGACGGAAAGTCTGAACCGGCTTCCCCGGTTCTGACCGGTCCGAACCCCTGCAGCTGCACCGCAAGGCGGGCCGCAGGGGCCGGATCGGATGTTGTCCGATTGCAAAAATGCCGAAACGTGCTACTTTTATGCAGAACGCAAAAAAGAGGATGGACTCATGATGAAAAAATTGCTGTCGTTTTTGGGAACGGCCTTCGCCGTAATGATGCTGGCAGCCGGCTGTGCGACGGAACGGCTTCCCGCGGAAGATATTGAAGTGCTGTCGGTCTGCAAGCGGGAAATAGCCATTCTTCAGTCTCAGGAATACCGTCCCAACAGCAAAATCAAGTACGATGCGGCCAAGTCGCTCCTTTCCAAGGTGGATTTTTCCTACACCCGGAGGGTGGAGACCCTGGATGCCATTTTCAGTTCCGTGGATGCCAGGGTGGACAACCCGAAATCCCAGACGCAGACGCTGAGTTTCTACTACCAGTATCAGAACCATTCCATTCTTTTTATTTTCCGGCGCTATCAGAATTTCGTTGTCAGTTTCAAGGTTGAAGAGAAGTGACTTCCGATGAAGCCTGCATGGGTGAGGCCCTGAAGGAGGCCCGTTTGGCAGCTCAGGCGGGGGAGGTCCCCGTGGGAGCCGTAGCGGTGTTTCAGGGCAAAATCATCGCCCGGGCCGGAAATACGGTGGAAGCCGACGGCGACGCCACCTGCCATGCCGAGATCCGTCTTCTCCGGGAATGTGCTGCTGTTCTGGAGGACTGGCGCATGGAGGATGTGGAGATTTTTGTCACAAAAGAACCCTGTGCCATGTGTGCCGGAGCCATGGTGAATGCCCGGGTGAAGCGGGTGGTTTACGGCATGCCGGATCCCAGAAGCGGCGCCTGCGGTTCGGCGCTTGACGTTACAGGATTTTCCGGGATGCTCTGGCAGGTGGAAGTCCTTGGCGGGGTCCGTCAGGAAGAGTGCGGCGCCCTGATCCGGGATTTTTTCCGCAGTGTCCGCCTCCGGAAGAGGGATGAATCGCCGGGTAAGGCGTGAAAGGGCGCTGCGTCCGGACCGGTTATTTCCGCTCAGGAGACGGCATATTTCCTTTCCGCCTGGTCTGCCGTAATTCTCCGGGGGTTTCTCCGGTGATTTTCCGGATGACCCGGTAGAAATAAGTCTTGGACGAAAAACCGCACAATTCCGGCAGCTGTGCCGGCGGAATGTCCGTGTCGGAGAGGAGGCTCAGGGCTTCCTGGCAGCGGACATTGATGAGATAGTCGGAAAGGTTGATGCCGTAACGACTCCGGAAAACCCGGCCGGCCGTTACCCGGTGGCGGTCGATCCGTGCGGCAAGCACATCAACGTTCAGTTGGGGATCGTCAAATTCCTCGTCCACGACCCGTTTGAGTTCTTCCGCAAGATCCGGACGGCGGGAATTGGCCCTGATCCGTCTGGGGGTTCGGATATCCGTCAAAATTTTGAACGCCTCCTGCAGAATAAGCATCTGCCTTGCCGGCTTGCGGATATTTGCTTCAATGTTCTGAAACGGTTCATGGGGACAGCTGCCAGCACGCATGGCGCCGGGGGAGATCCCCAGGGCGGAAAACAGATTTCCCGCCTGCGGACCATCCAGTGTCAGCCACCGGTAATGAAACCCTTCCTGATCCGGCACATAGGAGTGGAGTGATCCCGGCGGATAATACCAGACCCATCCCGGTTTCAGCCGAAAACAGCCGCCGCCAAGCTGAAACTCGCCGCTGCCGGAAATACACCAGAAGATCTGGGCGAACGGAGCGATTTTCACCCGCTGGTGGTTGGGCGGATATTGCCGGCACTCTCCCACGCTCCGGACAAAAAAACCCAGATCGCCGGAGTACATCGAGAACAGCGCGGTACGGATTTCAGGTTTGATTTCCATATTGCAATAAAATGCTTCAATTTTATAATTGTCTTCTGAATCTGATCTGCTTATAATATAGTACGGCAAAAAATATATGCAATAAAATTTTAATTCAAGGAGATTTCCGCAGCATGAAACCCACGGTGGAAAAAGAGATCTTCTGCCGGGGTACCCCCCGGAAATGCGGCCGGGAATACGGCGAGCAGGCAAGGGAGGAGATTCGCAGGGAAGTGGAATTTTCCGCTCCCGGTTTCAAGGAGCTTTCCGGACCGGATCATTTTCTCCGCTGTGCGGAACTTTCGCTGCAGACTTACGCCCCGGAGATTCTGGACGAACTGACCGGCGTTGCCGAAGGGGCAGGTGTGGATATCCCGGCCCTGCTGTTTCTCAATGTATGGAACAGTTTCGACGATGCCGAAGAGCGCTGCACTCCCTTTCTGCTGCGGCAAAGTGACCGCGGTCCGGTGGCCGCCAAAAATAACGACGGCCCGGAAAGAGAACGCTTCCGGGCGCCCTTCATCCTCCGGAAGGTGGAACCGGATCATGGCCTTCCATTTCTTCAGGTGACTTACGCGGGCTGGCTCAGCGGACTGGACATGATGAACAGCGCCGGACTGGTCAATACCCACGGTTCGGTGGGATCCCTTTTCCCGCGGGGGGGAAACCGGCTGGACATCCGGCTGCGGATGTACCGGCTTATGCGGCACTGCCGTACCGTGCCGGAACTGCTTTCCGGTTTGGAGGCAGTTCCCCTGACAGGCAAAGGTTTTTCCATTATGGCAGGGGATGCGGAGGGACAGAATGCGGTCATTGATGCCGCAGTTCCGGAGATCATCATCAGCGGAAGGGATGTGGATCATGCGTTTTCCACCAATCTCTACATCGCTCCGGAACTGGACGGCAGGGACGGCCGTACGCCTGCAGGACGCATTCACAACCGGGGGAGAAGGCGGTTTCTTCAGGATTTCTTTGCCGGTCACACCCTCCGCAGCGTCGGGGAACTGCAGGCCCTGATGCGCACTCACGGCGAATTTGCCCCGTGCCGCCATGTGCCGCTGTGCCCCAGTTCCACCTTCTGGTCCATGATCGCCTTGCCGGCGGAACGGAAAATTCTGCTGGCTTCCGGGGCGCCCTGCGAAACGGAATACCGCGAGTATGAAGTGTGACCGGAAAGAAGGTTTAAGGTTTAACGTTTAAGGTTTAACGTTTCGTAAAAGCAAAGGAGCTTGAAATGCAGAAGAAACATCGAACAATCTCCCGCTTCCCAGTTTCATCTTTTATCTCTCAAAATTCATCATTGCGGCGAAAAACAAAGTTCACATTGATTGAGCTGCTGGTTGTGATCGCCATTCTCGCCATTCTCGCCGGGATGCTGCTTCCTGCGCTGAATTCCGCCCGGGAAAAGGCCCGCCGGATCTCCTGTACGAGCAATCTGAAACAGTTCGGACTGGCTATCAATTCCTACTGCACCGATGCGGACGGGTTCTTCATGCCGACCGGATTGTATTCGGTGAACGACTGGACGTGGGGGTACGGCCTCTACAACATGAAATACATGACCGGAGACCCGAAGATGTGGCGCTGCCCGACGGCGGACGCCGTTCTGAAAGGCGCCGAGTTCCACAAGAATTTTCTCAATACCGCCGGCAATTATCCGGCCAATTTCCAGTATATCGCCTACGGCTACAACAACATCACCGTCGGCCAGATCGCCAGCGGCGTGAAGGATTCCTCCAATGTAGCCTACGGGGTCTCCACTCATCCCGTGAAACAGTCCAAAATGAAGATGTTTTCCACCTGCATGATCCTGGCGGAAACCATCAATGGCGACAACGGGACCCATGTTACCGGCAACGGCAGCACGGCCAAACACGATCTGCACGACAACGGCGCCAATCTGCTGTGGGCGGATTTTCACGTTTCGTATATGTCCAAAACCAAAGTGTATCTGAAGTATGACTACGCCCCCAACGGCTATCAGAATCACTATTACCAGTGGAGGTGATTCATGAAGTCGGCCAACAGTTTCTTATTGTTTGCAGCGGCGCTCCTGTTTTGTCCCTCGCTGACGGCAGTTTCAGCTGATATGGCGTTGTCCTTTGCGCCGAGAAAGGCGGAACCGGCGGAGATCGCCAATGCCAAAAAATTAGATGTTACGTTTGAACAGGGAGAAATGCCTTCCGGATGGAACCTCAGGATTCACGGAAAACGTGAGCAGACGGCAGGAATTTTGAAAGTTATTACTTCAAAAAACGGTAATTCTCTTCTGCTGGATTTTCCGTATAATGAACTCAACAGTGTACAGCTTATCTCCCGGAAAAAATTTTCCGCATCCGGACAGCAGATGAGTTTCCGAGCAAGAGGCAACGGCACCCTGTATTTTTATTTCCAGCCGTCATCAGCTGCCAAAGTGTATCCCACTGGAAGTTATCTGGTCAATTCAAATCAATGGCATACTTTCCGCAGTGATGTGATCAAATCTCCGAAAGGAAGTTATCGCCTTCTTTGTTCCGTTTACGGAAAAGTCGAACTCGCAGATGCCGTATTGTCTGAACTTCCCGCCATTGATTCTGCTGCGGAACTGGTTTTTTATGCCCCGTTTGAAGCCGGATCCGCAAAAGCAGTCGTGTCAACAGGAAATACAACACCTGTCAGTGCTGTGGATTTCGAGCCTGTTCCCGGCATTTGCGGACAGGCGGTCCGGATCAGTCGCATCCGCCGTTTGCAGAAAAATGGACATCTGCGTTATCCTGTTGGTTTCGGATACGAGTTCCTGAAAAATGTGATCTCGCCGGATAGCGGGACCATTGAATTCTGGTTCCGTCCTTTGCCGGAAATGCTGCAGAAACAGCAGTGGGACGGGTTCCCGCTTTTTTATCTGGGAGATACCTCGTGGCAATGGCCCGACAGCCATGATTTTGATCTTGGAATGAAATACCGCGAGGGGAAGCTGACCCTTACGCTCAATGAACATGTCCGGAATCATCTCTTCCCGACAAATGCGCCTCAGCCGCCTCCGACCCGCAGCGGCAGTTTCGATATCAAAGAACTGGATAAATTCATCTCAAACTGGCACCACCTTGCCTTCTGTTACGATGAAAATCAGCGGCAGGTGTTTTTGGACGGCAAGCCGGTCATTATTTTCAAGGCACTGAAAAAACCGGCGGTATCCAGCAGGATCCCTCAGCTGCTTTTCGCGAACGGTCATTGTGCACATCCTGCTCTCATGTCTTCAGATCTGGATGAATTGAAGATCTACCGTCAGGTGAAATATCGTCGCGCATTTGAGCCTGCTCATACACCGGAAAACTTTGCGTTGGTCCCTGCGGGAAACAAACAGACCCCGGTGGTCAATACTTTGAAACTCGGGAAACCGGTCATGCGTGATTCCGGAAAAGTTGCAGCGATCCCGTTGAGATACGGAGACAACTGCTATGAACTGCTGATTTCCTTTGCCAACGGATATCCGCTTGTCCTCAATCCGAAAGGCAATCTGACCAAAGTCCGCGCGGATCATCTCCCCGATCTGCCGAAAATGGTCATGGAAGAGCTGCGTCTTTCTGATGCGGGGATTACCGGACGTTTCGCCAAATACAACACGGATTTTTCCTGGAAATTCCAGGAAAAGAACGGTGTCATCACCGCCGTGTTGGAACTGCACCGCACCGGCGGTTTCTGGCATGCATATCTTGAGCCTGAGATAGCGGTCCGGCGGCTGGCGGGGCCCTTTGCTTCCGCTTACGACGGGTGGGCGGCACGTCAGGTACGAACCCCGTTTCTTTCGTTTTCTTTTGACGGCGTGATGATGGCCCTCCCCATGTGCGCCGCGTGGAACGGACGCGAAGGGATCAGCATTGCGCTGACGCCGGATACCCTGTGCGGAGAGCTTCGTCGCGGAATGGATACTCCCGATACCGTATTTTTGAAACTCCGGACAGCCATGAAAGATGCCGGCAAAGGAAAATTCTCCTTTGAGATCGCCTCTTTTGACAGCCGTTACGACGAAGCGGAAGCCATTGATGCGTGGCATGCTCGCCACCGGGATTATTTCGGCTATAACCCCGCGTTTGATGAACGCTGTTACGGCAATATTATGCAGACTTTGCCCTGGAACACAGAAGTGTATCTGAAGCGCAAAGACAAGTACTCCTATCCGGAAATTGCCCGGAGATGCCGTGCCGGATGGGTATGGTTTTACGAAAGCGGTCCCTCTGTCGGCAACTGGTCGGCGGACCGGGAACTGCTGGAGGAACTGCCGCCTGTCAATATCCCCTACGGCGGAGATGCCTGGCAGAACCGGACCTGGAATAAAATGAGGCAGCAGAAAATTGATGCCTTTGAGGATGCCGGAGTGGCGGCGGCGCCGTATATTTCCAGCTGGAGCGAAAAACGTACCGCCGGATTCTTTTCTGATTCTGCGATTGATGCCAGTGAAGCGTATAACGGGATCGTTTTCTGGCCCAATTACTGGAAACGCGGTGTAGTCGATCAGGTCATGATGCCGAAATATACCAGTTACGGTACGTTCCTGCAGCGTCATATTGATTCGTTGCTGAAACTGCATAAGGATGTGAGTTTCTTTTCCTACGATCTCTGCGGTTATGATTACAGGTTCTGCAAGGTCAATTCCGCAGGCTGGCTGAACGGCTTTGACGAACGGGGCGCGTTTCTCCCTCATGTCACGGCGCTGGGTTCGCTGCTGGAAGATCTGCGGCATGTGAAGGCTGCGGACGGACATCATGTTACGGTCACCGGAAACGTGGATGTATCCCGGGCCAGCTTCAACACCAGCAGCCGCATTTCCAATACGGTCCATGAACAGAACTATATTGAAACCACGCAGAACTGGGGCAAGCTCCGTCAGCAGACCCGGCTCCACGGTGAGCGGCCAAGCGTTTTCCTGCCGATGCCGCCTTTGGACGGCAACTTTTTCGGCGATGAGGATCCCCGGCTGCTCCGCTATTCTGCCGTATGGCTCCACCACAGCCATATCCTGCTGGGGGCTCTCTTCAACATCCGGCAGAACTGCGAAGTCTTCGGAGTCCGGGAATCCGTGGATGCTCTGGATCCCCTGCTTCGGCTGCAGGCGCTGGGCCGCCGGCAGTCGCTCCGGGCTCAGATATCGGGCGATTTGGCACTTGCACGGTATGGCGGGTCGGAGCAGGGCGCCTGGGCTGTGGTTAATTTCCATCCGTATGAAAAATCGGGTATTCTCTCCATTGATTCGGAGATCTTCGGGCGAAAACCACTTCCGGCGATTGACGGCAGAAGTATTGAGATCAATTCTGCAAATCAGGTCAAATGTGAACTTCAGCCGCTTTCGTTTCTTGCTGTGGAAACGCTGGGCTCCGCCCCTGCCGGGCAGACGATCCACTGCACAAGCTCGCTGAAGAGAGAATTGCACAAAACCACCTGGCATTTGACATTTCATCAGGATACCGATCTGACCGGATGGCGCATCAGCAAGGCTTTCGGGGAGCTTCCGAAACGTGTTGTGAAAGGACAGACGCTTCAGCTTGTTTCCGCCGACGGCCGCTGGCTCTGCACGCCGGAAGAACTTCAGAAAACGGTGCGGGGATTCCAGGAAAACATCATCATTGCCGCTCCGGATTCAAAAGCCGGCGCACGAGCCGGACGCAGAGTCGCGGAATTTTTCCGCTTCGGTTCCATGGTCAACGGGAAAAAATGCAATGTCGCTTTCGGAAACGACGGAAACATCCTTCTGCGCGAAGGTGCGAAAGAATCGATCTCGCTTCAGGGAGACAGGATTGTGATCGTTTCCCGTCCGGAAGAGTTCCGCAGAATGACCAATATTTTCCTCTCAGGTCTGGAAAAAATATATCCTTATTACGGCGTTTTCGGAACCCAGCAGCCGGTCAAGCCGCTGAACTGGGCGGCTACCGGGATGCAGAAAAAATTTCTGAAACGCAGTCAGGCGGTCGGGAAACTCCGTTCCACCGCCGGGGCGGCGGCGGAGTTCCGGCAGTATCTGCAGGAAAAGGACCTGGACCCCTACCGGAAATTCTAGGTTGATTTTTCCCGCTGCGGCTCCCCAAGTCAATTGAAAGAAAAAAACATATTTAGAGGCTGAACATGATGGATAAGAAAGAACTGGAAAAATCACTTCGCATGGCAATTCAATGGCTGACCGGTCCGGGACGGGTCGCCGATGACCGGCCGGTGGGCTCCCGGGGGGAAGCATTTCACTACCGCCATTGGAATGGTGCCATCCGGGGGGAATATGCGGTGGCGGAAAAAAAATGGGACAGTTTCTGCCCCTGCTGGCACACCGGGCAGGCGGTCAAAGCTCTGGTACTGGCCGCCCGGGCGCTGAATGAAGATCATCTGCTAACCGAAGCGGAGATCTGCGCCGGATTTCTGCTGGGCAACCAGCTCCAGTCCGGACCGGATGCCGGGCTGATCCTGGCATACGAGGACCATGTGGATCAGGTGAATACTTCGGCCGTACTGGAAAGTCTGGACGGACTTTTTCTGCTGGGAAAAGCCTCCGGCAAGGAACAATACACCCGGTCTGCCATGGCCGCACTGAACTGGGAGGCGGATCACTCCTGGCAGCCGGACAAAGGGATGTTCTTTGATTCTTATCACCCAGTGCGGCGCAGATTTGAATTCGGGGATGCCTGTTCCAGCAGCCGTCCGCTTCTGGATGACGCCGTATTTCTCACCGGCTGGGAGATCAGCGGTGAATCCCGTTTTCGCGATATCGCGGTGGCAACGGCGGAAACTTTGCTGAAAAATGAAAATCCGGACGGCAACTGGCTCTGTTACCTTCCCTGTCAGGTTGAGACGCAGACGATTCATCCCCGCCATGCATATTGGTGGGGGCGCCCCATGTTGAAGGTGGGCAGGACAAGCGGAGACGACCGCTATATCCGGCTTTTCCGCCGGTCGGTTCAGTGGTACAGTCAGGCGATCCGCCGGGACGGCGGATTGTTTCGCGGTACCGGGGTTGATTTCAATACGGACTCCTTCGGGCACGCGACCAGTGGCAGTGCGTGCGCGTGCATGATGTTCATGGATCTGGCGGCGCTGGATCAGGATCTCCGGTGGATGCTCCGAGCGGAACAGTGTCTTGACTTCTGCATGAAGATGCAGCTCACTCATCCGGCCGATCCCCGGCTGGAGGGGGCCATCATTGAAAAAATTCTGCCTCCGGACGGCAGCGAACAGACTCCGTACTATATCCGGGATCTTGGAACGATCTTCTTCATTCAGGCAGCAGCGGAATATCTGCTGACATGTGCAGCCGGAAAATAACCGGATCTGCCGTTCTGAAGGGTACCTCTAAAAATTCAAACGGATGGATTTGCGGGACAATGGGGAAAAAGATGCAAAATGGGATTTTGAG
>DCGO01000075.1:54805-79249 GCA_002314605.1 Lentisphaeria bacterium UBA1776
TGCTACCCAAAGTGGTAACAGCCGAAAAATCACGCTTTGCAGACTTTCCCCAGTGCCCGCAAGCCGCCGGAATGAATTTTTAGAGGTACCCTGAAGCCTTTTTTCCGGTTCTTTTGCTCGGTGAAAAAAGAGGTCGCCCCTGTACGGGTGCGGCCTCCTGGGAATTTTTCTGAAAATCAGGAATTCAGATTGGCAATGGAGGCCTTGATGATCTCCGTGGCCGCATTCTGGGCACAGCTGTCAATCCCGGCCTGGACTTCGTAGCCGCCCCGGGCGAAACATTCCGGCATTGGCACATATCCGGAGACCGCCTGGGCCAGTTCAATGACAAAGGTGTATTTGCAGGGACTCTGCTCGCGGATAGCCCGGGAAATGCCGTTGAATGGCTCTCCGGGCAGCGAGACGAACGCCAGCTGATTTCCCAGCTGGATCGCCGTGATGCGCCCTGAATGGGAATCCACGCTCTTTTCGTGGCAGTCGATGACCCGCTGGGCGAAATAACGCAGCGCCGCCGGGACCTTGTTGGCCAGATCCTGACTCTCGAAATCGCCTTCCTTTTTGATGTCCGGGACCGTTGCCAGGGTGTGCTTTGCCTCTGCAAGTTCCTCCGGCGTGATCTTGCGGTGGGGAATGACCACAGTGCTGTTTTTGACTTTTACATCCGTTGCCGTGACCGGCTCAAGTTTGTCCAGGGCGTCCAGCACGATGGCGGCGTAGCCCCTGCCGATGCGGGTGGCTTCCGCATAGGAACTCTGGTTGATCTCCTGATGAAAGTCGAAGTGATTGATGTCCCCGGATGCATCGTCCACCACCAGCACCGGAATGCTGGTTTTGAGGGCGTGCTGGATCTCCTGGGCGAAGCGGCCGTACCAGTCCGCCGAAACGATGCTTCCCCCGATGGTGTCGCCGTGGTTGGCGATATTGCAGATCAGTGCGGCAAGGCGCCCGCCCTGCTTGAGGGCGAGGATCCCGATGGTGCGGTCAAAGTCGCACTCGGGCTTGTCGATGTCCGGGTTTCTCCAGCCGGGGTTGGTGACGATGGTGCCGTTTTTCATCCAGTAGCGGCGGACGAATCCGTAGGGGTTGTTGTAAACGGACCCCACTTCCAGTTCTCCGGGGAGCAGGTTCATAAGGGCCCGCTCCATGGCGCGGACGGCCGCATCGATGGTGCGGTCAAAGGCGTACCGGGTACGCTCGTCAAACTTCTCGCCCTCGTCCAGACGGTATTTGGGGCCAGTGTGGGTGTGGGTGGCGGAAAAAATGAAGCTGTCATGGATCTCCTGTCCGAATTTCTCCGTGATGCGTTTGTCAAGAGCATCGCGCAGGAGCGGGGTGATGGAGCAGAGGTCAAAGGTGAGAAACCCGAACTTTTTTCCGTTGAGTTCCAATGCCACGCACTTGACCATCAAGTCATCGTAGGCCCCTTCATTGGGGCGCTGGTTGAAATACCCGGCCAGTCCCACGCCGGTAGGAGGAGTGATGATCTCCTGCGCATAACCGAATTTGTACATTTTTTTAACTCCTTGGTTATTGGGTTGGTTTACAGCTGAATGATCTTCCGGTAAATGGCAATTTCCCGGAGGGTATGGTCCATCTGG
Source organism: Lentisphaeria bacterium UBA1776 (assembly GCA_002314605.1). Taxonomy (GTDB): domain Bacteria; phylum Verrucomicrobiota; class Lentisphaeria; order Victivallales; family Victivallaceae; genus UBA1776. The sequence continues at coordinate 56,404 of DCGO01000075.1, forward strand.
CGCAGTTTCCAGTCCAGATGCCAGGCATCGCACACATATTCCATGGAGGGTTCCCAGCCGATGCGGGAATCGCACTCCACGGGTTCGAAGGTGTCCTTGACATTCGCGATTTCCTCATGGGCCAGTTTTTCAATCTCGTCAAGGATCCCGAGCATCGTCTTTGCGTCTGACGGGATCTGAAGCTTCATATTGAGGAGCCACCAGTGTTTCATGTTCAGAGTGGTCCGGATGGAGTTGCGGATGAATTTCCCGAGAGCGTGGAGCCGGGCTCCTTCCGCCCGCTTTTCCGCCGGGATGAGTTTCCGGGCCTCTTCCAGATTGGCAAGGCCCCGGTCCCAGTCCAAAAGCATTTTCTCCAACATTCTGATCTCCACCGGATAACGCAGGGGGCCGGGGGACTGGTTCTCGTTTTCGTATGGCATGTAAAAGGTCTTCACGATGCCGCCGCCGAAGTGGGCGTAGGGGGCCGCCGGAAATCTGATCTCCTTGTTGGCCATGACCCGGGAAATATTCGGCTGGAAGATGAAGGGATAGGCCGGCCCTACCCGCCAGGGACCGTACTGGTCCTCGTTGGTCCCCACATAGTTGTCCATGGCGTCGCTCCAGATTTTCCACGTTTCCACGACTTTCGGAGCGGCTTCCCGGCCGTAATCCCGGGCGGCGACTTTCTGCAGCAGCGCGGGGATGTCGGTCTCGCCGTTGGAGGCGAAGATCTCCTTGGCCATGTCGATGCAGGGGTTGGGCCACCAGCCGTAATGGTGGGTCTCGTAAAAACTGGTCAGTCCGCAGCTCAGGAGATATTTCTTCAGAACTTCCATCCGGCGGAGGAAACGGAACGGGACCGGGACGTAGGGGGCGGTCCCGAAGTCCCATGTGGCGCCGGCGGTGTTGGTGGTGGCCCGGATGCGTTTGATGCCGATCTCATGGGCGGTCTCCACCTCACTGGTGAAATAATACCCGGGGTCCGCCGCGGAAATGCTGTAGTCCATGGTGGGACAGCTGAGCCCGCCGTGATCGTTCTGCTTGAAAATATCGTATGTCACATGGAGCGTGATGTCTTCCGGCAGCGCCTCCAGAAATTTCCTGCGGATTTCCAGCGGACTCCAGCCCCAGTTGTAGGTGTTGATGATGACTTCGGCATCCGGCTTGACACGGTGGACGGCGTCTGCAATGCGCTTCAGGTAAGCAGGGTAGTCGTAGCAGGGGAACCAGCCCGGGCTGGGGCGGGTATCCGGGATCCCGTCGGTGACGCTCTCGTTGTAGCGCTTGCCGGTGGTATGGGGGTCTTTGCTGGGAAACTCCAGAGATTCCCCCACCAGATGGATGGCCGCCGCCTTGGGGTGACGGCGGAAGATCTCGCCGTAAACGCTGTCGAAAAAGGCTTCGGCATCCGGGTCGTCCGGGTGCTTGTAACTCTTGAGATAACTGTAGAAGACCACATCCAGCCCGTAGGATGCCGCCCGGTCGATGAGGTCGTTGATATTGCAGTACCCCCGGGTGGTGGTGTCCGGCCCTTTCACAAAAAGGTCGATGGCGTTGAACCCGGCGTGGACAATGGCGTCCAGCTGCCAGTCCGGAAAGGTGTCGATGGCGCACCCGGAGTGGATGCTCCGCATGCGCGTCAGGGGTTCCCGCAGATATTTTTCCGCCTTGAGGTACGGCGCTTCCCGCAGGTTCATCTCGTCCTCCAGGTGGATGGAGCCGTACAGCACGGCCCGCTCTTCCGCGCCGCAGAGGAGGATCCCCTCCGCCGCAGATCCCTCGAACACAAAGGCGCCCTGTTTCTCCGGAGTCCTGTCCGGCTTGCCCTGATAGTCGGCGAGGGTGGTGTAGAGGAGGGTCTTCGGAGCCCGGATCATGTGATCCGTTTCAACGATGGCCACGGAGACTTTCATACTGGTCAGGAGATAGTCCTGCATATCTTTGGCCGCACGGCGTACCACGCAGGATGCTTTGGGGGAGATCCGGATCTCCCAGCCGTTGTCCAGAACAAGCTCACCGGCATCCGCCTGTACGGACGCATCCCGCCGGTCCGGCTTGTGGATGACCTGCATGCGTTTCAAAAAGTCGTAATTCTGTTCTTTTTTCATGGTTTCACCGATAACTTGGTATATGGTTCATAACACAGATTGGTATAATATACCTTCTTCCGCTTTGATTTCAAGCCGGGTCACTCTCCCCGCCCCATGCCCGGGCACGGACAGCGGGGCGGTTGCATTTTCACCGGAAAGTCGTCAGCTCTTCCCGGTAAAGGTCCCGGTAATCGTGCCAGATATTTCTGGCCTGGGTGATGCTGTTGACATAGGGGTCCAGCGAGAGGGCCTGAATGGCCAGAGCGTCGCTTCCTTCGGCGCAGGCTTTGGCGATCATTTCGTGCAGCACGGTCTGTCGGCGGCAGATCTCGGCGGTGCCCATAGTGAGATCCCCCACATGGATGGAACGGACCTCGCCTCCCACGGCAAGGCCGGGGACGTCCAGGATCACGTCGTCGGGGAGATTGCCCACGGCGCCGTTGTTCCGGATGTTGATGGCGTCAAAATAAGTGGGAGTATTGGTTTCAAAGGCGGCAATGACCTTGCAGGGATTTTCCGCGTAATACGGGTGATCCGGATCCGCAGGGAAGGGGGGCTTGCTGTAGTTTTTTCCCAGCAGACGCTGCGTTTCCAGAGTGTGGGATTTCTTCTGCGTCAGGCCCTCGTAGAAATCAGCCAGACTTTTGAGTCCGAATTTCTGCTGGATCTCCGGCTCACTGAAGAAGGACATGTATTCACAGATATGCTCATCGTACCCTACCGGATACATGCCGAAAGTGTTCAGCACTTCCAACGTGAGGGACTGTTCCGGGATATTGGGAAAATTCTGTTTCCAGTATTGGGACTTGCGGACCTTGTCCAGGAACTCCGTCATGCAGCTTGTGCCGGTGTTTTTGAGCCGGATGTCGAAGAGCCAGCTCAAGTGATTGACCCCGGCGGCAATGACCTGAAGGTCCCCCGGTTTCCAGCCCAGCTGTTCGGCGATCACGCCGAAGGAGCCGTGGACCTGATGACAGAACCCCAGTGCTTTGATGTGCGGAAAACAGTTTTTGAAATAGGTGCAGAGGATGGACATGGGGTTGGTGAAGTTCATGAGCCACGCCTCCGGGCAGACTTCGGACATGACTGTAAGGATCTCTTTGTAGAGACAGATGTTCCGCATGCCGTGGATCAGTCCCCCGGGACCGCCGTTTTCTCCCTTGATCTGGTGAACGCCGTATTTCTCCGGGATCCTGAGATCGTGGACCCAGTAAGCGTAGCGGTTTTTCTCGCAGGAGGTGATGACATAATCCGCCCCTTCCAGCGCGGGCCGCAGTTCCGTGGTGCTTTTGACGGTGACAGCATTTTCCCCCTTGGCCAGAACGTCCTTGACCGCATTTTCGGCGATGGCCAGCCGGTCGGGAGCCACGTCCATAAGCATGAATTCGCAGCGGGCAAAGACGGGATCGTGGAGCAGCTCTCTGGCGATGGTGAGGACGAAGCCGGATCCGGCTCCCAGCATGGTGATCTTGAGTTTTTTCATGATCTGATGACTCCTTGATTTTAGAGGCACATTATTATTCGAGGGGACTGGATTCCCGCAGGATCAGTTCCGGTTCCACGCGGATGGTTTTTCCGTGCCATTTTTCGCAGACCGCCCGGGCCAGCAGCTCCCCGATCCGGGTCTCATGGACTGAAATGGAGGAGAGGGGCGGCTGAAACATCGTTGACTCCAGAATGTTGTACATCCCGAGGATGCGGATGTCCCGCCCGACGGCAAGCCCCGTTTTCCCGGCGGCTTCATAGATGCTTCCCGCCCGGGAGTCTCCCATGACGAAGAAATCCGTGAACCCCTGCCGGATGAGTCCGCAGACCTTTTCCGCATCAAGGGTGTCGTCAAGGGGAATTGCCCGGACCAGGGAAAAGAAATCCTCCCCGGCTTCCTCGTAGGCTTTCTGCAGACCGTTGAAGATCCTGATCCCGTGATGGCTGACGGTACCGCCGATGCGCCGCCGGTAGATCTCGTCCAGCACCCGGAGGGAAAAAACGGCCAGTTTCTTCCGTCCTTTGGCGAGAAAGTGCCGTCCGGCCGTGAGACCGGTTTTTTCGGGGTCGATCAGGATCCGGTTTGCGTATTTGAAATCCAGCTCCGTATCATCGTGAAAGACGAAGTTGAGCTGGGGGATCCTGTCCAGATATTTTGCCATTTCCCGGAAGGGAAAGTGGCGGTCCCCGTATATTACCAGAGCATCCCATGGAGTCTGAAAGATCTCTTCCATCCAGTGCGCATGCTCTTCCGCCGTAATGTCGTCCCGCCCCGGCAGCATGCGGAGGGGGATGTTGTCATATTGCCCCGTGCCCGGCATACAGGCCAGAACGGAACTGAAAAAACGGGCGAAGATGCTTTCATGGACATCCACGAGATAGCCGATCCGCATTCCCCGGGGCTGCGGCGCGGTTCCCGGCGCGGCCACGAAGGTCCCGGCGCCGGGTTTCCGGCAGAGAAATCCGGCCCGCTCCAGTTCCCGCAGGATGTTGTTGGCGGTAACGTAGCTCAGGGACAATTCCGCTGCCAGCTGCCGGGTGCTGGGAAAACGGGCCCCGGGAGCGTATGTCCCTTGCCGGAGGCGGGTGATGAGTTCCCGTCTGGCACGGTCGCTTTTGGATTTCTGCTGCATAGTGATATATACCACAAAAAATGAATTATATCACTAATATATCACCTTTCCCGGAAAAAGCAAATTCCGGAAACAGGCCCCCCGTTATTTTTTGAAACAGGCTTGCATTTTCCGGGATAACAGTGCATTTTATTGTGAGCGGATGAGCCGGGAGCGGGAAAACTGCATGAGCCTGCCGCTGCCGGTCGGCTGCAGACTTTTCGCGATCAGCGGCACCGGCCGGGACCGGTGGCCCGTGCGGTCATTGAGAACAACACCTTTGACGACTGCAACTATATTGTCCATACCGCATCCCTGGAACAGCTGGCGGTCTTTCCCGAATTGAACACCATGCCGGAGGATTTTTTTCCACGGGAAGATCACCGTTCGCGGCAACCGGTTCCTTTCCGCCAGAAGGACCCTGATTTCCATCCGCTCCGCAGCGTCTGCGGAGATCATGGACAATGAATTCATCCGGGACGTCCGTTATTGTTACATCCCCCTGCCTGATGCCGGATATACCTTCTGCACGCCGGATCTGGGGGCGACCGCCTTTCAGCACTGCGGCGAGATCGTCCGGCACGGGAATACCGGCTTCTGTTGATCCGCTCCCCGCGTTGAATTTTTACAGAGACTCCGAAAAAGACCGATGCTTTCCCGGAGACCGGTCTTTTTCATGCTTTTTCTTTTTTTTTCTTTTTTTTCTAAACACTTTCTTGATATTTCATTTTTCTCCTGTACATTAACGGCGTAATCAGGAGCTTGGAACAGAATGAAACTCAAGGTGAATCCGCTGAAAACCGATCTGGTCATCGCCGCCGTCCGCGACGGTGTCCGGGATAAAGAACTGAAACCGGGGGACCGGCTGCCGTCGGTGAATGAATTGTCCAGAACCTTGTCCGTCAGCCCCTCGGTGGTTTACCGGGGACTGCTGTCGCTGGTGAACGAGGGGATCCTGGAGTGCCAGGGGACCCGGGGGTTTTTTGTTCCCCTTGCCGAGGGCAAAGATGGGGAAACGGCCGCCCGTCCCCGTGCGGAGGAGACGGCGGACCGCGTTTATTTTTCCGTGGGACACCACTCGGATCTCACCTGGCACTGGTCCTTTGAGACCTACGATGATATCCGTGCCGGTCAGCTTGATGTCATGGCGGAACGGCTTGAGAAATATCCGGACATGTGCGCCTATGTGGAGCAGGCCCGGATCATGGAGCGCTATTTCGGGATGAGGCCGGAGAAGAAAGAGGTTTTTCTGAAGGCCTGCCGGGAGGGGCGGTTTTCGCTGCTGGGGGGATTTCTGATCCCGGACCTCAATATGGCCTCCGGCGAGCTGCTGGTCCGGAATCTTCAGTTGGGACGGAAACTCTATTTTGAGATGTTCGGCGTTGAACCGGTCACTGCATGTGAGGCCGATGCCTTCGGGATGTGCGCCCAGCTGCCGCAGATCCTGATAAAATCCGGATACCGGTATCTCTCGCCGGGACGCCGTCCCGGTCTGACTCTGCCCCGCAATCAGGCTTTCCGCTGGAAAGGTCCGGACGGCACGGAAATTCCGGTTACGGTGTGGAATTACAACGTGGTCCCCAACTGCTTTGCCTGCAACTGGCCGATCATTTACAGCGCTACAGAGACATTGGCCATCACACTGGATCAGGCGGTCCGGAGTGAACTCTCCGGCCCGCTTCTGGTGCATGCCGAAACGGAAGTGGACCCCATTCCGGAGGAGCTCTTTGCCCTGATTGACCGCTCCAACCGGAAACAGGAGGGGCGGCGGGTCGAATTCGGAAGTATCGATGATTATGCCGCCGCCATGGTGCCGGAAGAGCTTCCGGTGTTTTCCGGGGAGATGAATCCGGTGTTTACCGGGTGCTACACCACCCGGTGCGGGATCAAAAAGCAGTTCCGTCAGGCGGAAAATCTCTGGTTTGCGGCGGAGATGCTGTCACTTCAGGCCGGGAAAAAAACGGATCTTTCGGCGGCGCTCCGGCTGTTGATGGAGTGTTCGTTCCACGATGCCGTCTGCGGATGTCATACGGATGAGGTCAACCGGCAGCTGAATTCAAAATACGGAAAGCTCCGGTCGATCCTGGGGAAAGGGATCTGCAGGTGTCTGGCAGAATTTCAGGGTACGGGGGTTTTCAATCCCGGTCCGGCGGGAAAACAGGTCTTCAAAGTGGAGACAGATCAGGATCTTTCCTTTGACGGGATCCCCGTACAGCGGGACGGGAATACCCTTTATGCCGTGACTGATCTGGCCGGGCGGGGGATCACGCCGCTGAAGAAGAGCCGGAAAAAGTGCGCCCTTCCGGAGAAAGGGGCCGCGAAATTCACCACGGATTTCTTTGCCGTGGATTTTTCCGGTCCGGCGCCTGAGATCCGCTGTCTGAAGACCGGGCGGGCGGCGGCTTTGCCGGATCAGCCCTTCGGGGAGATCCTTGTCCGGTCCGATGTTGGGACCATGTGGACGGAGCGCTTCAAATCGCCCTGCTACGGGAAAAAATATTCCCGGGAAGAGGTCGTTTCTATCGAAACCGGTCCGGTCATGACGAAAGTCGTTACGGAGGGGAGCATTGCCGGAAAAGGGTGGACCGGCATGGGGGGATTCCGGAAATTGTCGTTCCAAAAAGTGTACCGTTTTTTCCGGGAAACCGATTTTTTCCTTCTGAATATCACGCTGGATTTTGAAGGATTCAACACCAAGGTTCTGGTCCGTTTTCCGGTTCCGGAGATGGATGTCTCATACGGGCAGGGGACGTTTGCGACGCCCTTCGGGTCCCAGGTGCGGAGCCCGTATTTTGAGGTGGAGAAACAGTTTGAAAATACGCTGAAAACGCTTGAAAAAAGCGACTATGTCCACGCTTCCGGGGATTATCCGGCACTGCACTGGGTGGATTACTCTGATCTCCGGGGCGGTCTGAGCATTGCCAACGCTGGGACGGCGGGGTTTCAGTGTGTCAACGGATGGGTCTCCGCAAGTCTGCTCCGCTCCGCCACCATGGTGGACGACGGCTGCATGACGCCGGAAACGGGGGCTCTGGACAACGGACGGCACACTTTTGACTTTGCATTCCGGCCTCACGATGAGGGGTGCATTGAGGGGGCGATCCGTCTGGGGGAGATGTTGAATCACGAGCCTCTGTTTTTCGACAATCCAGGGAAGAGCATGGAGCGATCATCGCTTTTTGAGCTGGACCGGGGAAATATATCCCTTTCCGGCATCCGTCCGGCGGAGGGCGGGGCGATCCTGAGACTCTTTGAAACACTGGGCAAAAAGACCCGAACCGTCCTGTGTTCAAAGGCAAAAAAACTGTACACTTCCGATCTTCAGGAAAAGGACTGGCAGCTTCTGCCGTCCAACAAACTTGATTTTGCGCCTTTTGAAATCAAAACGATCAAAATGGAGTACTGAATGATGATGAATCCGGCCTTGAAAAAGAAAGGTTTTCTGGCGGCTGTTCTGCTGACTTCGGCAGGCATGTTTGCCGCTGATGCACTTCAGGTTGTTGCCAAGAGCGCGCCAGGAAGGCCCCTTGCATCGGTGAGTGAACGCTGGATCCGGGAAGCGCTGGCGGAAAAACCGGATGTGACCGTGATGCTTTTCGGGACCAATGACGCCTGCAATTCCAAGGTGCTTTCCACCCCGGAAGCCTTTCGTGAAAAACTGGGTCTTGCGGTAAAACTGGTCCGGGCGGGCGGGAGCAGGCTTGTCCTGGTCACCATCCCTCCCTGCAATGAAAAGAATCTCTTTTTGCGGCACAAACGGGAGAGCTTCGGAGACCATCTCCCCAATCAGCGGATTTTGCAGTTCAACGCCATTCTGAAGGAAACGGCGGAGGCGGAAAAGCTGCCGCTGGCGGATTTTCACGAGGTGGTGATGAAAACCGGGTGCGCAGGAAAAGCAACCCTGCTCCGCATTCCGGAAACGTCAGGAGTGGCGGACGGGATCCATCTGACCGACGCCGGATATGCCGCGCTTGCCCGGTGCGTGGCGGATACCATCCGGAAGGCCGGGTATTCCCCGAAAAAGATATTGTGCATAGGAGACAGTCTGACCTACGGCGTCGGGTCCCGGGATGCCGGAAAAGTTTCCGGCAATACTTATCCCGGCCAGCTGAAAAAAATCTTCGGTCAGACCGGAAAATGAGGTTTAAGTTTTTGCGTTTACAGTTCCAACAAAGTTGGTTGACAAGGAGTTAAAAATGCAGAAAAAACATCGGAAATCCCCGTGCCTTCCCATTTCATGTGTCATCTGTCATCTCACATCATTGCAGCGGAAATCAAAATTTACTTTGATTGAGCTTCTTGTGGTCATCGCCATTATCGCCATTCTGGCAGGGATGCTGCTGCCGGCGCTGAATCAGGCCCGGGCCAAGGCCGGCGCCATCAAGTGCACCTCCAATATGAAACAATGGGGAAACATGTTCCAGATGTATTCCAATGATTATCAGGACTGGCTCATGAGTGCCGGCACCAAAGGCGATGGGACCAGTATTGATCCCTGGGTGCTGAAACTTTTTGAACTCAAATATATCGCCGGAAACTTCGGCAGACAGAACAACGGCACGGACAAGCGCGGTCTGGTGCAGTGCCCCCGGGACCGGCGGGAAAAGAATGTCAGCTATTACCTGAATCTGGGGATCACCCACAGTCCGGATTACAACGGGACCTCGACCGCCGGAGATACCAACGGGACCTGCTTTTATTACAAAGCCAACCAGATCAAACATGCTTCAAAAGTCCTGTATCTGGTGGACGGCTGGACCGGTGCGGCAAATGATTACAACACCGGGACCTATTGGGTCAGCCGCAAAAAATACCGGGACAGCGAAGGTGCGGAGCCGGATTTCCGCCATAATTCCGCCGCCAACATTCTCCTGGTGGATGGTCACGCTGAAGTCATGAAGAGTACCGAACCCCGGGCGCAGCGGGCCATGCCGTCGGGGCTGAATATCCGGACCAATGATTACTTCTGGAATGCCAAAGGAGATGCCTTATGAGTGCGTTTGTGGATTTTCCCCAGCCGTCCGTGCCGGTTTCCGGAACATACGATCTGGTGGTCTGCGGCGGCGGTCTGAGCGGCTGCGCCGCTGCATGGAATGCTGCAAAACGCGGTTTGAATGTGATGCTTCTGGAACATTATCACAAACTTGGCGGGGTTCCGGTCTCCGGTATCCTCGGGATCATTTCCGGCCTCAAGCTGGAAAAGGAGATTACTGTTGACGGGCTCTTTTTCCGGGAAATCCTCCGGCGTCTGGAACAGCTTAACGGCAGTCAGGCCCGGGACGGGGGCTGGGCGTATCGCGTCGATCCGGAAAAACTGGACCTGGTCCTGCTTCAGATGCTGCAGGAGGTCCGGGTGAAAATCCTGCTTCAGACCACGCTGATTGCCGTCGGCAGAGACCGGCGGGAAATCGCCTATGTTGTCACTGCATCGAAGCAGGGGCTGGAGGCGTGGAAGGCCGCCTTTTTCATCGATGATACCGGAGATGCGGACGCGGCATATATGGCCGGCTGTCCCACGCAGTACGGACGCCCGTCCGACGGGAAGGTGCAGTCCAGTTCTCTGACTTTCAAACTTGCCGGGATCGATCTCGAACAGGCCCCCCGGTCCATGGCGGAGGCGACCGCGTTGTGGCGGAAAGAGCGCCATATGACCCCCACCAATCACACGGTCATCACCTATCTTCCCGGAACCAGCGGGGAGGCCGCCGTCAATATGACGCACATCCTGAACTGCGATCCTCTGACCCACGAGGGACAGGAGCGGATCCGCAGGGAGGGAATGATGCAGGCGATGGAGATCGCGGAATTTTTCCGGAAAAATCTGCCGGGATTCCGGAATTGCTACGTTGCACAGACGGCCATGCAGCCGGGGATCCGGGAAACACGCAGAATTGCGGGCGCATACATTCTGACCGAAGAGGATGTGATCTGCGGCCGGGATTTTGCGGACGAGATCGCCCGCAGCGGCTGGGGAATCGATATCCATGTCCCGGACAAGGTCCACGGAGAGACCCCCATGCCGCACTTCTGTCTTCAGAAGAGTTACGGGATCCCCTTCCGCTGTATCGTTCCTCAGGGTATCGATAATCTGTTGATTGCCGGACGGCCCGTTTCCGCCACCCATGAGGCGTTTTCCTCCTCGCGGATCAACGGAACCTGTATTGCCATCGGCGAGGTCTGCGGCATTGCGGCCGCCATGGCGCGGGGGCTCTGGAAGACGCAGCAGATCGATGTGACGCAGCTTCAGGCCGAGGCGGAAGCCCAGCACGGGATCGTCCACCGGCATGTCATCTGATTTCATGGAGGTGTAAAATGCAGATTTCCGACCGCAGGGCTGTCGCTGTTTTTTCTCTTGTGCTGGCACTTCTGACGGCATGGATTCCGGTTCATGCGGAACGCAAAACCGACGCCGGGCCGAAAATCGGTTTTTTCACGGAAGAACTCCGGTACGGAGATGCGTGGAAAAGATTCGGCCTCTACTCCACCCTGAAAGAGAACGGCATGACCGGACATGCGGTCAACACCATGGCGTGGGTCTTCGGGCGGATTTCCGAAGAGAGGATCTTCCGGGAACTTGCCCGGTATCATGCCGTCATCATTTCTCTGGACCGGGGATTCCGGACGGCGGATTATGCCGGAACGACCCGGAATTACCGGAATGCTTTGCGCCGCTATCTGGAAACCGGGGGCAATGTCCTCCTGATCCCCCAGAACGGCGAATACCGTCAGGATCACCGGCCGGAAATTTTCAACCTCATGTTCGGAGAGTACGGGATCCGGATGCTGCGTGAAGGCATTACCGATCCGGCAAATCACTTTTCTTATCAGGGACATCCTTTTTTATCCGTCAGGAAGCCCAAGGCCCCCTCGTATCTGACTTTTTTCCGCACCGGCAATATCGCCGGATCCCCCATGACAGAAGGGGTGAAAAAACTGTATTTCCCGGAATGGGGATGCGGCGGCATGTGGGGGACCATGGGGCTGTCTCTATCCAAAGACTGGATCCCCGTTGTCCGCGGGGAGAAGACGGCCCGGTCTTTCATCACGACTGCGGAAACCTCCAAGAACAGTCTTTTCGTGAAGGCCGGGACCCTGAAATCGGAACCTGTTCTGGCGGCGTACCGTACATACGGCAAGGGCAAAATAGCGGTCATTTCCTGCAATCTCATGCACCTGACATTGAACGCCCATGCCTGCGACTGGCCCGCCGTCTGGGAAAAAAACGGGGACGGAAAAACGAAGAGCGACGGGACACGTTTTCTCCTGAACACCTTGAAATTTCTCTCCGGCGATGCACTGGCAAACCCCGAAATCGGGCTTTACCGCGAGCAAACGGCGTCCGCTGCCGGACCGGCAAGACCGGTAAATTTTGACAGGGTTTCTTTTGCTCCTCCTCAAAATTGCGTGAAGGGGCTGATCGGAATTCACAGCGCTTTTTCGGACGGCAAAGGGACCGTGGCCGAATACGCGGCGGCGGCGAAACGGGCGGGGTATCAGTTTCTTGCTTTTACGGAATCCCTGGAAAAGCTCACCCCGGAAAAATATGCGGCGTTGAGGAAGGCGTGCGCCGCAGTCTCGGATCACACTTTTTACGCCTGTCCCGGAATTGAGTTCAGCGAAGCCAACGGTCTGCGCTGGGCCTTTTGGGGCGAAGACGTCATTTTTCCGGAAGACAATATTTTCCTGGGGGCCAAAGACCGGGTGAACTGGTGGGGTCTGTATAACGCTTCCTGCAACCGGCGGCCCTCGGCTCTGCTGAATTATGACCGGCTGCACGAATTGGGCGATGCGTCCAACCTCTGGTGGTATTTCCGGGTCCCGGTGAAAGTCTGCCGGAACGGACGTGTCCTCGCCCGGAATCTGAACGAATACCTCTTCGCACTGAACGATATCCGGGGGCAGGGGAATATGGTGTTCAACGGAATTTACGCTCCGGAAAAACTGGCGGAGGAAGCCTCTGCGTGCGGCTGGAATCTGGTTTACGGAGATGTCGGAAAAGCCCGGGAGTGGCTGAATACCAAAAACATTTTCAACTGCGGCGGCGGGTATGCCTCCGAGGGGCCGGTCATCCATCTTTGGCAGGGGATCAATGCCGCCAATGCGGCGGATTATGCCGTACAGCAGGACCGGCAGCGGGTGCGTCTGAAATTGGCCGTTTCCTCTCCGGCGGGGATCCGGGAAGTCAAAGTCCATGACGGGACCCGGGGACTCTTCCGCCGTTTTGACGGCGGCGGGAAAAAACAGTTTTCCGCAGAATTCGATGCCCTTCACGACCGGGTGCACCACCTGGTCCTTGAGGTCACCGACCGGAACGGGAGAAGTGCGGTCTCGCCGGAGGTTTTGATCCAGAACCCCTATTACGCCATCACCCGCTGTACGGATAATCTGAATCTCCTCGGGTACAGCACGCTGCTGATGCATCCCCCCTGTCATCAGGTACCCGTCCTCCGGGATTTTGAGGATACCTATTCCGCCCGTCTCGATATGAACAAGAAGGACCTGGCTCCCGTTGCGGGGATCGATACCGGGGTGCCGTTTCTCTTCAAGCCCTGCGCGGAGTTGAATATAAGCATCTCCACGGAAAAGGGAGATCAGCCTGGGGGGAGTAATCAGCTGGATGAGCTGAATGCGGTCCTCCAGCGCTATCCGGTGAATTCCAATGAAATTTCCATTCTCACGCAGGACTCCAAAAGGCGGGTCCGCACGGACAAGCGTCACCGTCCGGACCGGCGGATGACCTATACTTATTACTCGTTTTTCCCGCTGGGGGAGGGGCAGCCCATTGCCGATATCAAGCATACGGCATATCTGATGCGGAGCCGGATCCGACCGTCTTCCAAAGCGGTCAGACCGTGGCTTGCCGAAGATGATTACCGGGGAGGATTGATGTACCACCGGATTTCTTTGAAATTCAAGCGGGATGCAGTGCTGAAGGGCGAGGTCCCCATCCGGCTCATATCCCTTTTTTCCGGGTCAAAATATTACTCGGAAGAGCGGGGATTCCATGATCGCTTTGCGGTGGAGACGCCGGAAGGCGTGACGGAGGGGCCTGCCTGCATCGCCCGGAGCGGGGAATTGAAGAACGGAGGTTTTGCCACGCTCCTCAGCTCCAATTCCGCCCGGCGGATCATGGTTCTGCCGCAGTCCGGCTCCATGCGTCCGAAATTCCAGCTTGCAAAAAACGGAACGCTGGTCATCGGGTTCGGCTCCCATGGTCAGAAGATCAAAGCCGGAGAGGAAGTGACCTTTTTCCTGGCCGTCTGCACTTGCACGGATCCGCAGAATACGGCGGAATTCTGCCGGAAACTGGCGGAACGTCTGAACCGTCCTCCGGTAAATGCCGTCATGAAGACAGGAAAAGTGATTTCAACGCCCGGTTTTCTCTCCTTCGATGCAGATGGTGGCGAGGTCGAAGCGGAACTCGGGGCTATTCCTCTGATCTGCGACTGGCCCTTTGCAATTCACGGCGTTGAGGACAACGGGACTGCCGCATATTACAGCAAAGAGCGCGGGATCTTCACCTTCGTCCCGGTGCAGGACAACACGATGTACTTTCAGATGCCGCTGGAAAAACCGGCTTCATTCTGGGCGGGAAACCTCTTTACGGCATCCAACCGCAGTCTGAAGCTGACGCCGGTCCTGTACGGTACGGCAAAACCGTTTATGGAGATCAGCAATTCCGCAGATCGTGAGATCCGGGCGGAGATCGTCTCTCCCCGGCATGCTCCGGTGTACGGCGGGAAACGGTTTTCCGTCTCGATTCCCGCCGGCACGGTACGGCGGATCCCGCTTGCGGGAGCGGAAGGCAAACTGCCCTGAAATGAACCTTACACAGCTGCCTTTTGCATCAATTCATCCGGAAAATGACAGTTTCCGGTTTGACAAACCTTGTTTCCGGTCCTATATTCTCCCCGGCAGGATTTGAAGCCCTGTATGATCTGAAACAGAAACAGAAGGGAAAGCGTGTATGAAAGGTTTTGCAATGCTGGGGATCGGGAAGACAGGCTGGATCGAGAAAACCCGTCCCGTATGTGGTCCCCTGGACGCGGTCGTGCGTCCCATCGCCGTGTCCCCCTGTACTTCCGACATTCATACCGTCTGGGAGGGAGCGCTGGGGGAACGCAAGGACATGATCCTCGGCCACGAAGCCTGCGGGATCGTCGATGAAGTTGGCGCTCTGGTCAAAGATTTCAAGCCCGGAGACAAGGTGATCGTCTCCGCCATTACACCGGACTGGGGAGATGTCAACTCCCAGCGCGGGTTTGCCATGCACTCCACCGGGATGCTTGCCGGGTGGAAATTCTCCAATTTCAAGGACGGCGTCTTTGCGGAATATTTCCATGTGAATGAAGCCGATGCCAATCTGGCGTTGCTCCCAGAAGGCATGGACCCCGGCACGGCGGTCATGGTGTGCGATATGATGCCCACGGGTTTCCACTCGGTGGAGCTTGCGGATGTGCAGTTCGGCGATGACGTGGCGGTGATCGGCATCGGTCCGGTTGGTTTGATGGCCACGGCGGGATGCGCTCTGCGCGGCGCGGCCAATATCTTCTGCGTCGGGACCAGAGCCAAGTGCAAAGAGGTCGCCGAAGTTTACGGCGCCACATCTTTCATCAATTACAAGGAGGGCGATATCGCCGATCAGATCCTGGACCTGACCCACGGCAGGGGTGTGGACAAGGTCTGCATCGCCGGCGGTACGGTGGATACCTTCGAACAGGCCGTCCGGATGGTGAAGCCGGGGGGGATCATCGGTGCGGTGAACTACCTCGGCAGCGGGGATTATGTGAAGATCCCGCGCATTGCCTGGGGCTGCGGCATGAGCCACAAGACCATCCGCTGCGGTCTGATGCCCGGCGGACGGGTGCGCAGCGAAAAACTTGCCGCCATGGTCACGGCGGGCCGTGTGGATCCGGGGCTCATGCTTACCCATAAGTATCACGGTTTCGAGCACATGGAGGAATCTCTGCTGATGATGCACTCCAAGGCGGCGGACCTGATCAAGCCGGTCGTCTATATTGATTGATCCCGGGGAAAACGCCGGAAGACCGGAAGAAAATCCGGTCCCCGGCGATGTGATCCATGATTTTTCGACCGTGAGGCCCCTGGAATCGCGTTATTTCCGTGGTCCCGTATTTTTTTCCTGAAAACAGAGGATCAGATACATTGGATTTCCGGAGAGTTCAATGACATTCTGCCGGATCAATGCGGACCCTCCCAGCGGGCAGAATACTTTTTCAACGGCCCGGTCCGTATAAATTCTTGCTGCCGTATTTCTGACGAATGCGTGTTCGATCAGGTCAACGGAACTGCGCTGTTTCCGGCTTCGGTCCAGCGGGTGAAGCTGAATATCGTAATCCAAAGCAAGCAGATGCGCTGTATTGCCCCGCAGAGATACGGCAAAACCTTCCGCCCGGATTTCCGGCAGCCGTGCTCCGTGCTGATGAACCAGTTCCATGATCCCGGAAGGCCTACGGGACAAATTGCGGAAAAAACCATTCCGGAGTTTCACCCATTCGTCTTTGCCTGAATAACCAAACTGCTGATGCTGAAGCCAGTGCAAATCCTCGAAACTGCCGTCCGGGTGCTGCGGCATCCCCGTCAGGTTCTCTGGACCGAAGGAAAAAACTTTTCCTCCGGAGGCCAGATATTGTTCCATGCCGCTTTTTTCCTCCGGCGTCATTACCGCAGCGGAGGGCAGAAACACGCACGGAATTCCGGAGGCGTTTTCCGGAAAGGAAAAAATCGTCTCCGCCGGGATCCCCGCCCTGCTCAGGTGAGACATCAATTCGCGGTAATCCAGCGTGGAACCGGTCTCGCAGGCCCCGAAAAAGGAATCGGTCTTGGTGGTCTCTGAAAAATAGACCGCACAGGCGGAACGCAGTTCTCCGGAAAAAAGTTCCGGATGCGCTTTTTCGAAGGCAAACGCCCGCGCAACCGGCGAAGCATCATCCGGAAGTTCTTTCAGCAGCTCTCCGGAAAGCCCGAGATTCCCCTTCAGGGTGGAAAACCATGTGGAAAAACCGTTCAGATGGTTCAGTGCCCACAGGTGTTCCGCCGAATCGGGAAAGAAACCGTATCCGATGGCGGTCACGGGAACATGGTATTTCTTTGAAATCCCGGCGTGATAAGAACAGGAAGCCAGACGTTCGGGCACATCCCCCGGTTCGTTGCCGCAGATCTCCAGATTCAACCGGTTGTCGCCGCGCAGAAATTCATGGGGGCTCTGGGCATTGCAGTTGTTACCGCCGTAAGCCCCGGAAGTGCAGCAGCTCATCAGCGGAAAATTTTCCGGCAGAGATGCTTTGACATACTTCATGAATTCCCCCACCGACTCCCGGCGCATTCTGAGGTATCCGATCCAGCGGGGATTGCCCCAGTTTCCCCAAAAAGAGGTATCGGAAGCCGGAGGCAGCTCAAATTTGAGTTTTGCCCGGCAATGGGGACAGCTGCACTGATAAAAGCCCCCGAAATAGATCATGTCATCGCACATAAGTCCCCGGATCCCGGTTTCCGGCAGGAGCCGCTGCAGGTATTTCCGGTAAGCTTTCCGGAATCCGGGATTGTTGAAGCAGAACATATCGGCGCTGTATTGTCTGACGTATGCCGGTGCATCCGTACGCCGGTCGATCATGCGCCATGAATCAAGCCGTTCGCCGTTGAAGCTCCAGCTTGCCGCTGCCTCCCTGGAAGGCGGGAAGGGGAGGTGGCGCATGTATTTGAACATGAGTTCCCGAACCTCTGCCGGATTATTGTACCGGTGAATCAGAGTGCAGGAATGATGGTCAAACAACTGGATCCCGTATTCATCCAGAATTCTGGCAGTTTCCTTCAGATAATCGTGCAGAATATCCCAGAATGGGAGAAAATCCCAGCGGAAATGCGCCCCGAAAATCACGGCTGTATCCGCATTGGCCCGGGCAAACGTCTCCGCCCGCTGCCGGATCCGGTCAAAAACACTTTCATTCCCGATTTCAAGGTCCGGAAGGGTGACCCACCAGCTCAAAGCTCTCATCCGATACCCCGCCATCAGTTGCCGGTGCTGTACTGGGAGGAGCCGCCGGTTGGATAGACAACGCGTTCCCGGCAGTAGTAGGAGATTCCGCCGGCAGCCATGGCCCGGATATCGGCAGCGGCGGCGTGGCCGTCCGCGAATGCCCCGGCGATTTGTCCCGGACCGTGCTGAGCCACCGTCATTCCGGTTTCCCCGATGGTGGCGACATTGGGATTGAACGTGTACCACGGCATGTAAGTACTGGAACTCAAACGGATTGCATCGGCATAGAGGATCGCCTTGGACGGCGCCGCATCCTTGTAGTAGAAACTTGCCCCGCTTCCTCCCTGGAAGACCCGGACCGGATTTTTGAAGAGGTTGATACTGCCGGCCGAGGTCGGAAAACGTATCGCCCCGTATGAGTGGCCGGAATCATATGCATCATCTTTATTTCCCGAGGTATATTTGGCCAGCACCGATGGACAGAGAAGCAGCTTTTTTTCTTTCAGATATTTTGCATCAAAGAGAACCTGATACCACAGCTTGGCCGATCCTCCGGCCGGTGTGTATGCGGTCATCGGGATAAAGCCTTTGGAGTCATCCGCATACAAGGTTGCCGTGAGTGCGATCTGTTTAAGATTGCCCAGACAGTTGCTTTTATTGGCGGCCTCCCGCGCATTATTCAGCGCCGGCAGCAGCATGGCCGCCAGGATCGCGATGATGGCGATCACCACCAGCAATTCGATCAGCGTAAAACACTGCTTGAATTGCAATGATGACGGTAGAGAGCTGAAAGATGAAACGGGGAGGCCAGAGGATGCACAATGTTTTTTCTGCATTTTAAACTCCTTCATTGATACGGTTGTAAACAGGACCTGAAACCATAACCCTTTGCTATTTTTCCGGAGCCGTGAGTTTATAATATCTTGTGGCACCGAACGGGACCTGTTCATCCGTGAATTTCTTCACATTTTTTCCCATGACTTTACCGGAAAAGACCTCCACGACATCCGCCGGGGCTTTCAGGAAGAATGTCTTATCTCCGGCTGAAGCCGCATGCAGCGCCAGATAGCTTTTGTTGCAGGCAAAGACATCGAAACTTTTCGAATAACGGTGCACTCCGGCAAATTCGTAAAGTCCGGCCAGCAGTTTCATGTCAAACGGCATCAGGGTATAGACACTGGTCCACCCGGAAAATTTCCGGACCGCCAGCGCCGGTCTTCCGGCGGCGGTACCAAGGATCTCGGCAGCAGAGTCGTTCACATACACAAAGGGACCGGCCAGATACTCCTTCTGCTTCCGGTCCGCATATTTGGTAATGAGATGCGCTTTCCCGGAAAATGACAGGCTTGCCGGAAGCTGTTTCATTTCCAGTCCGAACGAGATCCCTGTCAGATCACGCATGGTATCCGTACCGAATCCTTTGCTGCTGATCAGGCCCGGTGCGTAGCTCCAGCAGACGGTACTGTTGTTCCGGCAAACCTTGGCTTTGATTTTTGCCAGTTTTTCCGGCATCAGTTCAAAGGTGTTGACAAAAAGATAGAGTTTGTAGTCCGGCATTTTCGGATTGTCGATGTCGCTTAATAAATAGGAATCAAATGGAGCTCCGGCATTGTGCATGGCATCGTAGAGACTGAGCACATGGTCCTGCAGAAAGTTCCGGTTCCGATTGAAGCCGGAATGACGCATGCTCTCTTCATCGTAAACAAGCGCGACTTCCGCAACTGAAGACATGTCGTCCTTGAGCTGATTTGCGGCCTGTTTCTGCAGACGGGCCATTTCGTCCATAATATGTTCTTCGTGATAACAGTATGCAGGAAGCCCCAGAAACCAGCAGCCCATCTGCATGGCGGATGCAAGGGCGAATCCACGGCGGATCTGCATACAGGATTCCTGCCAGTTCCGCGGAGCCCCGAAAATCGGACTGGGGAAGAGGTGTGTCCGCAAATCGTGTTCCTGCCAGATCAGTTTTCGGTGAAGATTGCCGCTCCCCGTAAAGGGATTGAGCGTGACTCCGGGCAGTCCCACGGCCCGGCGGTTGTAGGTGATGGGGGTGGCAATATTGTCCACCGAATCCAGCCGGAGTACTCGGCCTAAAGTAAAAACGGCGCTGGTGAACTGGGTGGGGCTGTGAGACGCGGAATAGTGCAGCGGATAGCCGTAGTAGATCGTAACCGTTTTTTTACCGCCGCATCCCCGCTTCAGGGCGGAGGTCATGTCGGATACGCTTTTGACCGTATAATCATCCATGTACTTCCGGAAGTCATAGCAGGGACGGGCCTTCACCGGATCACGGAAATTGAAGTGTTCGCTGGACAGCCGGAATTCCGGGGCGGGAACTTCCGCTGCGGCCAGAGTCACCTGCGGATCATTCCATGCCTTTTGCAGCGCGGCATTTGTCCGGTAATGCTCTTTGAGCCACTTCCGGAAGGTCTCCCGGGTGGACTTGCTGTAGCCGCCGACGCCGCCGGTGAAACAGCCGGGCCAGTACCACTCTCCTCCGCCGGCCATGAAAAGTTTATAGTCATAGACCCGGTTCCCGTAATCCTGCGCTTCCACATGCCGGGCCAGCGCCTCCAGCATATTTGAGGCGAATTTCCGCCAGACATCCGAGCCGGGATGCCCGGTGTAGTAGATCTTCAATTCATCGGTGGAACGCCCTGCGGCATAATAAAGCTCCAGTTCCCGCTTATGAGCCTGCTGGAACCAGTGATTCGGCTCCGGGTGAAGAGCGATCTGAATATATGCATCGGGATTGAGTTCGATCATCTTGCGGATCAATTTGTCAATCAGCGTGAAATCGTACTTTCCGTCCCCGCTCCAGATGTTCGGGAAATCATGCCAGGATCCCGGCTGCCCGCCGTACAGTGCAAATCCGGCGGCGGCGAAATCCTCGAACTTTCTGCCGTATTCCGGGTCGATGGTCAGGTTGACCTGATTCTGATACAGCAACGGGGCGAACAGCTTATGGTTGATGTCCAGCCGCCACATTCCTTTGTCCCATTTTATCGTGGAAAAAGTCTTGCCGGAACGCTTTTCGGCCTTCGGCAGATTACGCAGATATGCTTCCGTTTTCGGGAGGCGTTTTTTATAGTCTGGATCATACCCCGGGATCAATTTTTCCATATAGCTGTTGCAGGGCGGAAGTTTTCCCCACGGATCCAGGGGAGCAAACCGGGAGTATTCCGCCTTTTCACGGTCAAAGATGGCCCTGATCTCTCCGGCGGAAAGAGCGGTTTCGTAAAGCCTGATATCGTTGACCAGCATGTTGGAATTGACCACATTGATGTTCAGATCCTTTTTCCGGTCGGCACCGATATAGAGGGGGTATCTGCATTTTTTCAATGTGCTTGTTTTCGAAATTTCCCGCCGCAGAGCATGGACCCCGTTGACATAGACATCCATGGAGCCTTGGCCGAAGACATAAGTGACCAGATTCCATGTTCCGTTCTGAACTTCCGCCGCCTTGGTATTGACGATCACGGATTTGTCGGGGTACAGGATCATGTGTCCGTAGCCGGAAGTGTGGATGGCGCATGTTCCGTTGACACTTTCACAGAAAAAGGCAGGCGAGAGGTTCAGTATTTTGCAGTGGATCTGCGGCTTCTCCGGCCGCATTCCCCGGAAGAAAAGGGAATTGTCCATGGCCCGGGCACCGGCATGATACCAGCAGCAAAGGGTGAACTCTTCTTTCAGCTCCGGGAGTTCCGATGCCGGGATGTAAAACTGCGCCCCCTCTGCAATACGCAGACCGCCCCGTTCAAAAAGAAAGAGTTTCTGGGGTGAAACGAGGGTGAATCGGCTGCTTTTGTCCTTGACACTGCCTGCCTCCAAGGTCCTGTCGAAACGGAAATGGAAGATGGGTTCCGTACCGCAAATGGGCATTACGGTCAGCAGAGTCAGCAAGAGCATTGAATAAAGATGTTTCATCACGATTCCTCCTTCGGTATGTAAAAATTTGCCGTTTCCGGTTTTTATCCTTTGGAATGATCTTTCATGATAAAGGGGATCCGGATCTCTGTGACGGCGGGATCTCCGTTCAGAATTTCCAGCATCCGTTTGGCCGAAATGGAGAGCATGGAAGCGTTGTCCTCATAAAAAGATACATCCGCCGGAGTTCCGGGAGTGAAATACGGCACGAATTCCGCCACCATCATGCCGGAACGGTACTGTTTGAAAAAGGGTGCGGCACTGTGCAGTGTGATCACTGCATCCGGAAAATCCGGATACCAGGTTTTCATGACGTCATTGACCATGACTTCGTGATAGTGTTCCCGGTACTTCTGATAGAAATGAATGTGATCATAAATGCAGAAGAATTTTTCCTCAAACCCGGTCCCGAGTTCTCTGGTGAAGACGCTTCGGATGTCCTCCAGGTAATTCTGAAAATCTCTGGTCCTCTGATAACCGAAGAAGGCGATCCGGCTGCAGTTTTTTGCTTTCATTACCCGGATGGCCCGGGTATAGGCTTCCACATGATCCATGCCGACATGGTTGAATTCCGGAAAATTGCCATTGACGGTGCAGATCGCCGGAATTTTTGCTTCCAGCAGCGCATCTGCAATATTTCTGGAAATGCTTCCGGACAGCGAGAAGCAGTCCACCGGAAGTCCGAGCAGCAGTTTCGGGTCGCTGTTGAACAGCGTGGAATTGCAGGCGATATTCATGGCGCGGTATCCGGTGGATGCCAGATCGTAGTTCAAGTCGTCAAAGAGTTTTTCAACCGTCTCCCCCTTGTAGGAAAATCCCACAAACCCGAGGACATGAAATTTCTCACGGGTGGTGTGTGGCTGGACCACATAGGTCCCGTCGTGGGGAATGATCCGCAGTTTGTTCTGGTCCGCCAGAAACCGGATGGCTTTGCGGAGCGTGACATGATTGACCTGAAGTTCTTCCGCAAGTTTATACAATCCGGGCAGACGGTCGCATATCCTGCGGCTGCAGATATATTTTTCCAGCGTTCTGCTCAGCGCAATGTATTTCTTTTCAACCATTTTCGACTCCCTGAAAAACGAATATACAAGCTGTGCTATATTCGTGTCAAGGGGGCATTCTGAAAAAAGTTCGAAAAAAATCCGGGGAAAAAAGATCCGGAGCACGAAAGTTGCTTGAAACAGGAACAAGGCAGAGATATATTAATGGGCACCTCTAAAAATTTATTCCGGCGGCTTGCGGCCACTGGG
>DCGO01000075.1:79348-92502 GCA_002314605.1 Lentisphaeria bacterium UBA1776
GCAAATCCATCCGTTTGAATTTTTAAGGGTCCCCTGCCGGTTTTTCACTTGAAACCGGGGAGAAAAAACGGTTCCGGAGAGGTGTATGCCATGGCATCGGTGAAACTCATTTTTGCGTCTGATCTGGCTCCCATCCGCCGGTTTGCGGATATGATGGCAAAGACGCCGGAAAAGATCTACGGCGACCTGCTTCCGCAGTTCCGGAAAGCGGATTACCGGATCGTCAACCTCGAATCTCCCCTGACATCCGTAACGGAATACATCACCAAAAGCGGCGCCGCATTTTCCGGCCGCCCGGAGCATATTTCTTCCCTGAAAGCCGCCGGTTTTCAGGCGGCGGTCTGCGCCAACAATCACGCCTTCGACTGCGGGGAGAAAGGCTTTTTTGAGACGAAAAATCTGCTGGAATCCCACGGCATCGCCTGCCTCGGCGCGGGACGGAACATCCGTGAGGCGGTCAAGCCGCTTTCACTGACTCTGAACGGGGTGAAAATCGCCATCTTCGCCATTTCCGAGGGCGAGGACAGGATGGGTGCTTCCGCCGGCAAGGCCGGAGTCGCCCCGTGGCAGGTCGAAGAACTTGCCCGGAGGATCCGGGCCGCCCGCAGGAGTTATGACGCGGTTCTGGTTTCCGCCCACTGCGGGCTGGAATATCAGCCGTATCCGTCTTTTTACGTTTATCAGGCATTCCGAAAATGGGCGGAGGCCGGGGCGAGTCTCATGATCGGTCATCACCCCCATGTGCCTCAGGGGATGACAGTATTCGGCACGACCCCGGCTTATTTCAGTCTGGGAAATTTCGCCTTTTATCAGGCAACGGATCTCTTTTACCGCAAGATCGGGTATTTTCTGGAAATGGAACTGGATCAGTCCGGTATCCTCTCCCATCGCCCCGTACCGTACCGGATCGCCGGGGACGGATTGCACCTCCTTGCGGGCAGCGATGTATCGGAATTTGAACAGCTTTTTGTCGAACTCTCCACGCCCCTGAGGGATGAAAGGGACGCCCTGAAGGCATGGCATGCCGTGCTGGCGGTCAACGGTCGTGAGGGATTCTGCCGGGAACTGGAAAAGATCCTGGCCGCCCTGCGGGAAACGCCGGAAAAAGGGGCCGCCATGCTCCGCAACCGGGTCAACTGCATGCAGCATCTTACCCAGTGGGGCGACGGGATGACGCGCATCATGGATGGGACCATTCAGGACGCCCCCCCGGAATATACGGCACTGGTCCGGAAATATCTGACAAGAACTCTTGGAGACGAGCGGTGAAACGGATCATGATATGCGATTCCGGGCTGGGCGGACTGAATATCGCGTCTCACTTTTTCCGCGATCCAGGGGCGGAACCCTGTGAACTCCTCTATTTCAACGCCTATCCCGCTCCGGGGCACGGGTTCAACCGCCTGCCCGATGACCGGGCAAGAGAGGCGCTTTTCCGCGAAGTTCTGCAGAGCATGGAAAAATTCTCTCCGGACCGCTGCCTCGTGGCCTGCAATACTCTTTCCATTGTGTATGAGTCCCTCCGGAAAACATATACTCCCGGGTTTCCCGTGGAAGTGATCCTGGATGATGCTTTGTCCGGGATGGCCGATGCCCTGACTGCGGAGCCGGAGGCCCGGCTGCTGATCCTCGGCACCAGAACCACGGTGGAGTCGGGGCTGTACCGGAACCGCCTGCTGGAACTTGGATTTTCTCCGGAACGGATCCGGGAACTTGCCTGTCCCGGTCTGGCGACCCTTCTGGAAGCGGATCCCGCTGCGCCGGAGGTCCGGGACCGCATCCGGCAGTATGCGGAAAGCGCTTCAGTACTCTTTGACACGCTTCCGGAAAAACTTTTTCTTGCCCTGTGCTGTACGCATTTTGAATTTGCCGGGACCATGTGGCAGGAGATCTTTGCCTGCGTGCTGGGGAAAAAGATCGGCATGATCAACCCAAACAGCAGAATGAAGACCGGCTTTTTTGCCGGAAATTTCCGTTATCTTGCCCGGATGGATTTTGCCCCCGGGGGGAGGGCTCGGATGGTCCGTTATTTTGAGCGGGAGAGACCGGAGATCGCGGTGGCGCTGGCCGCAGCTCAGCCGGATCCCGGACTTTTTGCATTCCCATATTGACAGAAAGGATTTTTACAATGGAAAAACCGTGTGTGGTACTTTTGACCGGCTCCGGCGGAGACGCTCAGGGCTGGGGGAATATGAGTGTGACCGAAGCCGTGTTCGGAGCGGTGAAGGCAAATGGCTTTGACTGCCGGATTGTCACTGCGGAAAGCCGGAAAGAGATGGAAGCCGGATTGCAGTCCGGCCCGTGTTCTCTGGTCTGGAGCGCGCTCTATTTCTTTTCGCCCCGGTCAGATATCATCGCCATTCCCGAAGACGCCGTCTGGGTGGCGGATGTGCTGGATGAACTGCACATCCCCTATATTGGTCCTTCGGCCCGGACCATGAAGAACCTCATCAGTAAATTTGCGACCCATGAGATCCTTGCTGCCGCCGGTGTCGCCGTGCCGAAACACTGGCTGATCCCGCCGGCCAGGCCGGAAGATGTCTCCACTTTCCCCGCCTTTGTCAAGCCCAACGGGGAATCCCGCTCGGTGGGGATCAATGAAAAAAGCGTCACCTGCAATCCCGATGAATTGAAGAAGCAGATCGATTTCATTCACCGCGAGCTCGGCCAGGAGGCGGTGATTGAGGAATACCTCCCCGGCGAAGAATATACGGTGATGGTCATCGGCAACGGCAAAGAGCAGGAGATCCTGCCGGGGCGCGTTACGGTGCCGAAAGAGTGTTACGGCAAATATCCGGTACTGCGCAGCGACTTGCGTGGAGTGGGACTGACCCATGTGTCCATCCCGGATGCCCATATTGAGGAGGCCAAAGGTCTTGCCGCAGCCGCCTGCCGTGCCCTGCAGTGTTCAGACCATATCCGTATTGACATGAAAGTCGGGTCCGACGGGAAACTCCGGATCATGGAGGTCAACGGGATCCCGGGCCTGAAACCGGTGAAAAGCTGGAGCCCGCAGATCTTTGCCCTTTACCACCCGGGGGAGGAGCCCTACCGGGATCTGATCGGTACAATTGTCTCCTGTGCATGGGAGCGGGCAAATGGCTGAAAAAAAACATCGCCCGGTGATCCTGCTCAATATGGCAGTGGATATCCATAACGACCGGGAGTGCGAGATCCTCATCAGTGAATACGCCCGCCGGGTCAGCGATGCTGGGGCGGTCCCCATGCTGATCCCGTCGCTGGAAAAAAAGGAGAACATCTCCGCACTTCTGGCTCTGGCGGACGGGGTCCTGCTGATCGGCGGCAAGGATTACGACCCGCGTTTTTACGGATGTGAGCCGGCGCCAGAGACGTCTCTTGGGCGCATGCGGCCGCATTTCGACCTGACATTCGGACAGATGGTTCTCGAAACACCCCTGCCGGTGCTGGGCATCTGTGCCGGCTGTCAGCTGCTCAACATCGTTTCCGGCGGAAAACTCATTCAGCACCTTCCCGATGCGGAAAAACACACCGGGGGCACATTTCATCCTGCGACGGTCTCTGAAGCCGGGTTCTTTTCCCGTGCCCTGGGGAAAGGGAAGGGGGAAAGCATGACCGTCAACAGTTTTCACCATCAGGCGGTGGATCCGGCGCACGTCGGAAACGGTTTCCGGATCACCGCTGCGGCATTTGACGGTTCGGTGGAGGCCATTGAACTTCCCGGTCCCCGCATGGTTCTCGGGGTGCAGTTCCATCCGGAGCGCATGGAAGATCTCGGACCGCAGTTCTTCGGTCTGCTGGCGGAAGAAGCGAGAAAGTTCCATCGCTGAAGAGTTGAATTCAACCACCGGCGATGGTGGCAACGCGGGAGATCCTTCCGGTACGGCCGGAAAATTTTATTGGGGACCCTGCCCGGTCAGGCGGGCAAAATGCGGATTGTTTCTCCCCCAGAGGAGAATGGAGAGTTCAATGGCCCGGCCTTTCGGCATATTTCCCGCGTATTGCCCGTTTACCGCCTGAAAGAGCGCCTGCCGCATTTCCTCCGGGGATCCTGCCTGCAGTCCCGCCGCCCGGCGCAGGAGCCCCGGGTCATTCATGAGTCCCCGGGCCGCCATGGCCCCTGAGGCGGAAAAACGGGCAATGTCCCGATGCATTTCTTCCGGTGTCGAATAGTCCCCGTTCAGGATCCATCGACAGCGTTTCCCGATGATTTTTGACGCGGTCTCAAACCGCCGCTCCCGTTCGCCGGAAAGGGATCGGTACTGTTCCCGGCTGGTCCGGTAATGCAAAGTCAGCATATCCGGCTCCGCTTCGAGAATTCTCTCCAGCAGACAGGGCGTTTCGGAAAAATCATCCCAACCGCTTCGCATTTTGACCGATACCGGGATGCGAACAGCCATACGGACTTTCCGGAGAATCCGGGCGGCCAGTTCCGGCTCCTTCAGAAGGGCGCTTCCGGCCCCGTGCCGGGTCACCTGAGTACTGGGACAGCCGAAATTGAGGTCGATCCCCCGGACTCCAAGTGCTTCTCCCATGCGCGCAGCTTCGGACAAAAGCTCCGGGTCGCGGCCCATCAGCTGGAGGATCACCGGCACCGGAGCATAAGGGGCCAGAAAGTTCCGGAAATATTTTACTCTGGGCAGTTCTGCAGAGAGCCGGAAAAAGGGCGTGATCCAGCAGGAGGCGACTTTCAGCGTATTGGCTCCCCGGATGAATTCGGGACTCATGACCCCTTCCATGGGGCCTGGGAGAAAGCACACATCCGGCATGTTATTCAATGACAAAATCATCGGTGATCCGTGTCAGCCGCCGGGCTCCGTCGGGGACGATATGCACCATGTCCTCCATCCGGATCCCCCCCCATTCCGGGTAGTAGAGCCCCGGCTCCACGGTAATGATCTCTCCGCCTTTCAGGGGGGTGGTCCCGCGGAAATTCAGGTTGGGCCGTTCATGGATCTCCAGCCCGACTCCGTGGCCGAGACCGTGGAAGAATCCGCAGTAGCTGCCGTCGGGCCGCCGTTCGGTCACAAACCCAGCCCGGGCCATCAAATCATCCGCCGCCCGGTGGACCGTGGCGGGAACGATGCCGGGGGCCAGCAGCGATTCCGCCAGATCCCGGGCCCGGCGGACGGCGTCGTATGCATTTCTGACCACTGCCGCCGGGGTGCCTTTGACCACCGTCCGGGTCAGGTCCCCCCAGTAGCCGGTATCCAGCATCCGGGGAAAGACATCCATGACAATGGGTTCCCCGGCATGGATGGGGCCGGTTCCCCGGTCATGGGGACAGGCGGCGTGAATCCCCGCCGATGCAATGGTTCCGGTGGGCATGGCGCCCCCGGCCGTCAGCACCAGATCGATCTCCCGCCGGAGCCGCTCCGAGGTGAAGATTTCTCTTTCAAACATCAGTTCCCTGCGGTTGTTGACGGAACACTTCCCGATGACATCCCTTGCGTGCATCACCGCTTTTTCCGCCAGACGGAGGGCAAAGGTGATTTTCGAGACCTCTTCAGATGTCTTGAATTCCCGTTCCGGAAAGTAGATTTTTTCTTCCGGGCGGACCTGTATTCCGGCGGCACGGAGTCTGTCCGCGATCCCCAGCGGGAAATCCGCCGGGACCCGGAATTCCCCGATCCCCAGCTTGCGGGCGGCGCCCAGTGCGATATCTGCGAATGAGGGACGTTCAAGGTCCGTGAAATCCGTATCCCGGAGGACTTCGATGCCGTTTTTGTGTTCCAGCCTTGCCCGGTCGAATTCCAGCGCCGAGACCAGAATCATCCGGCGGTCGGCAAGGGCGATGTAGATATACGCATCCGCCGTCGAAAATCCGGAAGCGTAACGGAGGTCCGCCGACGCTTCCCCGGATGCAATGATCAAATCTGCAGTTTTCAAAATCAGCCTCCTTGAAAAAAGTGCATTGGAAAGATATATTTAATGTAGTTCGTTTTTCTGTAAAGAAAAGGGCAGGAGACGGGTTTTATGATTTATTTTTCAATATTTGCAGCGAGTTATCTTGCGGGGGCCATTCCTTTCGGGCTCCTCATCGGATTCTGTTTCGGCAAGGATATCCGCAAGGAGGGGTCCGGCAATATCGGCGCCACCAATGTCACTCGTGTTATCGGCAAATGGTGGGGAAAACTCTGTTTCTTTCTGGATTTCCTTAAGGGATTTCTGCCGGTGTATCTCACGGCGTATTTTCTGACCTCCCCGGACGGAAAGGTCTCCGGGCTGCTGCTCCTGACGGCGGCGGCGGGGGCCATTCTGGGACACATGTTTCCGGTCTATCTCCGGTTCAGGGGGGGCAAGGGCATCAGCACTGCCGCCGGAGCCGCACTGGCACTGGCGGGGTGGGCGCTCCTGATCGCGCTTCTGATCTGGGTGGCGGTATTTCTGATTTCCAGGTATGTATCGTTGGCAAGCATCTGTGCGGCGGCGGCACTTCCCGTTGCTGCGGTGGTGCTGAATTTCTTCTACCGGCCGGTTCCCGGCTCCATTCTGTTCTTTTTCTTCATCATTTCCGCCGTGGCCATTTACCGGCACAGCTCCAATATCGTCCGCCTTTACCATGGTACGGAACTTAAATTTGAACGCAAGCCGAAAAAGTGACCGGATCTCCCTGCTGTGGCTGTGCGGGGTGATCCTGCTGCTGACGATCCTGGCTGCCGTCATGCCCCGGGACGGGTTCTGGATCACCGACGGCGGCAATAAGTTCATGGTCGTGAAGAACATCCTCCGGCACGGTTCCATTGCCATGGCCAATCCGGCGGTGGCGCTGGACCCCGGGAACCGCTTTTTTCCGGATGCAGTCTTTCATTTCCAGCGTATGAACGAAAGGATCTATTCCATATTTCCTCCGTATTTTCCTCTGCTGAGTGCGCCTTTCCATCGGGCGTTTGGATTTGCCGGGCTTCTGATCCTGCCCCTTGCCGGAGCTGCGGCGGGGCTTTTTCTTCTGCTGAAACTCATGGAATCGTGGCGGCTTGATGTTCCCTGGCTCACAGTTGCCGCGGCAGTGGCAGCGCCCGTTGTTTTCTACGCCGTGGAATTCTGGGAGATGACCCCCGGCATGGTGCCGGTGCTTCTGATGATGCTTCTGCTGGAACGGAAACGGGATCTTGCCGCCGGGCTGGTGCTGGCGGCGGGATTGTGGCTGCGGCCGGAGATGTTTTTCTTCGTCCCCATCGTCTGCGGACTGCTGTTTTTCGGGGAACGCCGCCGGAGCGTGATTTTCGGAGCCGGATTTCTTGCCGGGTTTCTTCCTTACGGTGTCACGCAGGTGATCCTTTTTGGGTCTGTACCTGGGATCCACGGCGCCTCCTACGCAGAAACGGCCCGGAATTTTCTTGCCAATTACCGGACCTATCTGGCCCCGGCCGGGATGCCCTGTCTGGGCGTGATCGCCCTCCTGCTGGGCACCGCGCCCCGGTTCCGCAGCCTTGGTGTGCTGAAAGTCTGTTTCTGCGGACTTTGCATTCTTTTGGGGGCATGGCAGCTCTTCCGGCTTGCCGGATCTGACGAAGGCGTCTTCAACACGGGACGGATAGTGGATATTTTTACCACCACTCCTTTTGTGTATGTTCCGGCGGCCAACTGGCGGCCCCTGTGGAATGCAGGGAATAGGAAAATCCGCTTTGCGGCAAGAGTGTGCATTCTCTACACGCTCCTGGTCCCTGCGCTGCTGACTTCATCGGATATGGGGATCATCTGGGGGGCGAGACACTGGATCTTTCTCATGCCTGTCATTGTGCTCCTGACGTGGTACTCCGCCCGGGGGAGGGGGATGAAGACTGCCGTACTCGGTTTGTTTCTCCTGTCGGCGGCTTTTCAGATTTTCGGTCTGCATCTTCAGTATCTCATGCGTTCCAATTCCGTCCGGCTGTCGGAATTTCTCCGGGAAAATACGGAGGATGTGATCGTGAGCGACGTTTATTTTCTGCCCATGCAGACCCCTGCAAGGTTTTTCGACCGGAGGTGGCTCTTTGTGAAAGACGGCAGGGCACTTTTTGAGGCGGCAAAACTTCTGCGGGAGAAAAAGCAGTCTTTTGCACTGGTCCGCTCCGCTCATCCCGGATACCGGAGATATGACAACCCGGCCATTGCGGAGTTTCTGAAACTTGCCCGGATCTCCGGTCCTCCCCGGAAAATCCGTCTTCCGGGGACATCGTTTCTGGAGATAGAGGTCTTTCCGGCGGAGCCCCGTTAAATTGGCGCAAAAATGCGATCAAGACTTGACATTCCGGAAAAAAGCGGTACATTTAGGGACGTATTCCTGAAAAACAACCGTAACCATACAACAAGAAAGGTGTATCACATGGTCAGTTTCAAAACTCTCGGTCTGGTGAACTCCCGTGACATGTTCGCCAAAGCGGTGAAGGGCGGCTACGCCATCCCCGCGTACAATTTCAACAACATGGAGCAGCTCCAGGCCATCATTCAGGCCTGCGTCGAGACGGAGTCCCCCCTCATCCTGCAGGTCTCCAAGGGAGCCCGTCAGTATGCAAACCAGACCCTCCTCCGCTACATGGCCCAGGGTGCCGTGGAATATGCCAAGGAGATCGGCAACGGCAAGCTCATTCCCATCGTGCTGCACCTGGATCACGGTCCGGATTTCGAGACCTGCAAGAGCTGCATCGACTACGGTTTCAGCTCGGTGATGATCGACGGCTCCAAGTATTCCTTTGAGGAAAATATCGCCCTCACCAAAAAGGTGGTGGAGTATGCTCACCAGTACGATGTGACCGTCGAGGGCGAGCTGGGCGTGCTGGCCGGTATTGAGGATGAAGTGAAGGCCGAAAAGCACACCTACACCCGTCCGGAAGAGGTGGAAGCCTTCGTTGCCGGTACCGGTGTGGACAGTCTGGCCATTGCCATCGGCACCAGCCATGGCGCCTACAAGTTCAAACCCGGTGACAATCCCCGGATCCGTCTGGACATCCTCCACGAGATCGAGAAGAAACTTCCCGGTTTCCCCATCGTGCTCCACGGCTCCTCCAGCGTACCGCAGGAGCTTGTGAAGATCATCAACGACAACGGCGGCAAACTCAAAGATGCCATCGGCATCGGCGAAGATCAGCTTCGTGAAGCAGCCCGTTCCGCGGTCTGCAAGATCAACATCGACTCCGACGGACGTCTTGCTATGACTGCTGCAGTTCGCAAACACTTGGTAGAAAACCCAGGTGACTTCGACCCACGTCAGTACCTCAANNGCAAGATCAACATCGACTCCGACGGTCGTCTGGCCATGACTGCGGCCATCCGCAAGGTCTTCAATGAGAAGCCAGAGGAATTCGATCCCCGGAAGTATCTGGGCCCGGCCCGTGACTGCCTGAAGGCTCTTTACATGCGGAAGAACCGCGAAGTGCTCGGCTCCGCCGGTCATGCCTTCGACAAATAATTGAACAGAAAATCGTTCAATTCAAACGGGATCTCCTTTTCAGGGGGTCCCGTTTTTGCATTTCGGACGGCATGTTGAAACCGGATTTCAGCGAGAGGCTTGCCCGCCGGAAGCTTTACAGTCATGTTCTGCATGACGAAGCCGGCATGACATTGCTTGCGTACCTTCTGCGTTATCCCAGAATGGATGAAGCCGGATGGAGGGCCGCCGTGCTGGCGGGATGCGTGCTCCTGGATGGGAAGACCGCATCGCCTGAAACCCGGATTCTGGAACACCAGGAGATCGCCTATTTTCCCGGCAGTCAGCCGGAACCGGAGGCGGAACTCCGTTACCGGATCGTTTATGCGGATCCGGACCTTGCCGTGCTGGAGAAACCGGCAAACCTCTGCATTCACCCAACCGGACCCTTTTTCCGGCATACCCTGTGGCACCTGGCCGGACAGGAACTGGGGGAACTCTTCTTTGCCGGACGGTTGGACCGGGAGACTTCCGGACTGGTTCTCGCTGCCCGTTCATCGGCAATGGCGGCAAGGCTGGAAGCCATGCATGAGGCGGTTCGGAAGACATATCTCGTGTTGGTGTTCGGGAATTTCACGGTTCCCGTGCGGGCGGTGGGGAGGCTTTGTCCGGATCCGGAGTTCGGCATAGAGAAAATGCGGCGTTTCATCCCCGATTCTGCGGCTTCCGGTCCGGAACGGGCCGACGCGGAATTTTTTCCAGTCCTGCAGGTGGAGGATATGACCCTCGTCCGGGTCCTGCTGCATACCGGAAGACAGCACCAGATCCGGGCGACCATGTACTCTCTGGGGTTTCCGGTGGTGGGGGATAAGCTATACGGACCGGATCCCCGGCTGTATCACAGGATCCGTACCTGTTCTCTGACCGGGGAGGACAGGATGTTTCTCCGCATGGACCATCAGGCACTGCATGCGGCCGGACTGGAGTTTCCCCATCCGGTAAGCGGGGAAAAAATGAGTTTCAGAAGCGATCCCGATTGGCCGATCCTGATGCGTTGAGCTTTCACGGTTTTTTCCGGTCCTTATTTCCTGTTGAAAAAGGTTGAAAAAATCGCCGATTGTGCTAAAGTAAGGTCTTATTCGCAAAAAAGACGGTAAAACCTCAAAAATAAGGAAAAAATCATGCTGATCCGGAGTATCAATACGGTGTTTATGAAGCACAGCCGCTGGCTGTTTGCGGTTTTTACGGTGGTGATCATCGTCTCCTTTCTGGGATTCATGGTCCCCGGCCAGTTCGGTATGGGGGGCTGCGGCAACCCGGCGGATGCCGCTATGGGACAGGCTTACGGCGAGAATGTTTCCTACCGGGAGGCCATGGAGGCCATCCGGGGGTTTGTGATTGTCCAGGAGCTGATGATCGGCCGGAGCTATGATGCCGGCAACTATGACTACGGCTTCTATCTGGTGGCCCAGCGAAAGGCGGCGGTTCGGCGGGGGCTCACGGCCTCCAATGACGAAGTGACCGCACTTTTCCGGGAGTGTACCGCTTTCCGGAAACAGGGCAAGTTTGATTATGATGTTTACAACCGGATCATGGGCAACCTCCGCCAGCGGGGGATGGACGGGGATTTCATCGTTGGCGCCTTCCGGGACGAAGTGCTTCGCGGCAAGCTGAACCGCGAGATCACGGAAACGGTGATCCCCACCGACGGGGAGGAGCAGATGTTCTACCGGTTCTACAACGGCGAGTTCCGGATCGCCGTGGCGGATTTCCGGGCAGCGGATTATCTCAAGCAGGTCAAGCCCGATGCCAAGGCTTTGCAGGAGTGGTTCAAACTCCGCCGCAAGGATTATGTGATCCCGGCGCAGATGACGGCGCTGGTGGTGGAGATTCCCTTTTCCGGTCAGATGGCCAAGGTGAAGGCGGATCCGGCGGCACTGCAGAAGTATTTCTCCGCCAATGCCGCGAAGTTTGCAGGCAAGGACGGCAAGCCGGTATCCTTTGATGCCGTAAAAGGCAAGGTTCAGAAAGCTTATGCTGAAGCACAGGCCCGGACCATGACTGCGGCGCTGGCCCAGCGTTTTGCCCGTGATGTTTACGATCAGGTGGGCGACGGCGCCGGCAAGGACGATATCTTCCGTAAGGAAGCGGGCAAATACAAATTCAACGTGATCAGAACCGCCCGTTTCGGCGCGGATGCTTCTGCCATCGGCAAGATCGCGGAACCCGAACTGATCAAGCAAATGGACCAGGTCCTGAAGTCGGTTCCGGTGACCAATGCGGTCATGGGGAAGTCTGCCGTGTATGTCGGTTACGTTCTGACCAGGGAGGAGCCCCGGCAGGCGGAGTGGAAGGAAGTCTCCGCCCGTGCCACCGAGGATTACCGTCAGCTTGAGGCGATGAAACTGGCCCGCAAAGCGGCGGCCGATGCCTCTGTCCGGCTTGCCAAACTTCCGGCGGACAAGCGGGCTCTGGACAAAGTCTGGAGCAAGCGTTACACGCTTTCCCTCTGGGGAGCCATGCGGATGATGCCGGACCAGCTTCCCCCCATGCAGGTCCTTGGCATCCTTCCCTCCCTGACGGTCAACGAAGTTTCCCGCCCCATGCCGGATACTGCCGGTGCGGCCATTGTGATGGTGACCGGATGGAAGGCTCCGGATATGGCGGCGTTCAACAAGGATCGCCAGCTGTGGCAGGGGCTCTGGATGCGGCAGAAGATTTCCATTCAGACAGCGGAATTTCAGCGTGATATGGAGAACAGCTGCAAGTTGTTCCAGGACCGCCGGAAATGACCTTTCCCCAGACGGATGATGCCGGAGCCGTGGCGCTGGGGCGCCAGCTTACGGTGGAATATTACGATTGTGACCCCGCAGTGCTTGCGGATGCAAAAAAAATGGAGGAGATCTTTCTGGCGGCTGCGGAGAGAGCTCACGCCCATATCATCGAATCCTGTTTTCATGCATTTCAGCCCCAGGGAGTCAGCGGGGTGGTCATTATCAGCGAGTCCCATTTCGCGGTGCATGCGTGGCCGGAGCATGACTATGCGGCGGTGGACATTTTCACCTGCGGTGATGTGATCGACTTTGATGCGGCGGTGGAATCTCTCCGGAAGGATCTTCATTCCGAAAACATGGTGGTTTCCAGCATGATGAACCGGGGGATCGTCAACAATTTCGGGGTGGAGCGTTTTCTGCCGGTGTGCGAGGACCGGGATACCCGGATCAATCTGTCGTGGAAGAAGCGTTTTGAACGAACCCGGGCAACGGGGATCTCCGTGGCGCTGGACCTGTACGATTGCCGGGATGTGACGGTGGAAAAACTGCAGCAGCTTGCAACGGATTTCGGGGAGGTATTGAACGCCTCTCCGGCGGGAGATTTCCGGCTGCTTTCGGAGATGGAAGGAATACGTCGTTTCTCCCAGGATTTCGGAACCGGCGCTTTTTCCGGATGCTGGATGACGGGGGGCGGGCAAGTTTACCTGGATCTGGTTTCTTCCGCCGGGTACATGGAGCCCCGGAATGCGGCGGAGCACGCCGTGCAGATGCTGAAAGGGCATCACTACCGGATGCAGGTGGCGGTGAGGCAGTAGCCATGTGGATCAAAGAAGCGGCCAACGGATTCGGTCTGACGGTGGAAGTCAGAGAGCACCTCTGTCACCGGGTGACGCCTTTTCAGACCATTGATATTTACGACACCGTGAAGACCGGGCGGATGATGCTGCTGGACGGGATCATCCAGCTTTCGGAGTGGGATGAGTTCTGCTACCAGGAAATGATGGCTCATGTGCCGCTGATGGCCCACCCGGATCCGGAAAATGTGCTGGTGA
>DCGO01000075.1:92517-105568 GCA_002314605.1 Lentisphaeria bacterium UBA1776
ATCGGCGGCGGTGACGGCGGCGTTCTGAGGGAGGTCGCAAAGCATCCTCAGGTGAAACGCATCGATCAGTGCGAAATTGATGCCGAAGTCATTGCCTGTTCCAAAGAGTTTCTCCCCTCCATGGCCTGCGGGTATAATGATCGAAGAGTCCGGACCACCGTTGGGGACGGGGCGGAGTTCATCCGGAATCATGAAGCGGAGTACGATGTCATTATTGTGGATTCCACGGACCCTGCCGGACCGGGGGAACCCCTGTTTGGAGAGGCGTTTTATCGTGCCATGCAGCGGGCCCTCCGTCCGGGAGGGGTGATTGCCAGCCAGTCGGAATCCATCTTTCTCCTGTCCGGCATTGTCCGCCGGCTTCTAAAAATAGCGGGAAGTGTGTTCCGGTATTACGGTTATGGTGCGATTATGGTGCCCACCTATCCCACGGGGATGATCGGCGTGTGCTGTGCATCGGATGCACGGGACATCCGGGAGCCGGTGCGGGAGCCGGACGGGAAGCTGGAGAAACAGTTGAGATACTACACCCCTGCCATGCACCGGGCGTGTTTTACGGTGCCCAGGTTTGCTTTGCAGATGACGAAAGGATTGCCCGATGGCGGAAACGATTGATTTTGAAAAGCTGAGTTTTGAGGACGCATTGGCCATGCTGGAGGACCTTTTAGGCCGGATGGAGAGCGGAAAACAGCCGTTGGAGAGTCTTATTTCCGATTTTGAGACGGGGTCGAAACTGCTGAAAGTATGCCGTGGCCGTCTGAATGGCATGGAGCGTCGGATTGAGATTCTGATGAAGGATGATGGGGCCCAGGGAGAGTGGCAGAATTTCGGGGCATCGGAGACCCCGAGGACCCAGCTCTGAATTTTTTGCAGTATTTGCTGAAAAAGAATTTGGCTCTGTGCCGCGTATGGACAGTTTGTTTCAATGGAAAATCAGCTTCCCATGCAGGCTTGGAATAAGGTTTGATGCAGGAGGTCCTTCTGCAACGGTCTGCTGCACCGTGCCCGGGATCATTTCGTTTTTCATCTCTCCAGGTCCTGTCTGCCTGGATGGGGGACAATGCCTGTAAAAAAGACGAATCGTGCTGAGATTCATCCTTCCTGTATCTAGGTTCAAGTGCCGGAAAAATCGGATTTCAGCTGATTCCATGTGAAACGGAATGAAAATTTTTGTATTTTTCCCGTGGGACTGCTATATTAGGCAACGTACACAGTGTGACATGGAACATTATCACAGGAGTTAAAATGACCGATCCTGAAGCATGGCCATTTTCTGTCAAATGGAGTTCCAAACTGGAGAATCTGGCGGATGAACTCCTGAAAAGACTGCAGATGCCGGACGGTTCCGCGGACCCATTTCGCAAAATCTGTATTGTCGTCCACGATTCCGTCACGGAAAACTGGCTGAAACAATACTGGTTGCTGGACAGGAAAATTTCCCGGATCCTGATTCATGTGGAATTTGTCCGGCTGCCGGAATTCATCAACGATTTTCTGGCGGCGGCAGTCAGGGGTACCGATCCCCGGTCCCGTCATGCAGCGGAACACCCGTATTCCCCGGAGATCCTGATCTGGCGTATCTACCGGAAGATCCTTGCCGTTTCGGAATCGGACGACGACTTGAAAGAACTGCGGGAATATGCCGTGAAAGACGGGGACCCGCAGCCGGATCCGCTGAAAAGCTATGTACTGTCCAAAAAACTTGCCGAACTCTATGACGACTATCTGAATTCCCGTTGTCAGATGCTCCGGAACTGGGAAACCGGACAAATGACCGGGGCCGGAACGGTCCCCCGGTGGCAGATCCGGCTTTATCAGCAGCTGGCGGCAGAGGATCCCCGTACCTACGCCGCCGATTATGAAAAGGCGTTTTCCGCCGGATGGGATGCCAAAGCAGCTTTTGCACACGGGTTTCCCCGTTATCAGGAGGTTCATATTTTTGACATTCCCTTCATGCCGGAACCGGTCCTGCATCTGCTGGAAAAAATCTCAGGTGCTTTTCCCGTGACCTTCTGGACCTTCAATCCCCAGGCTGATGCGTGGCTTGGCGAGAGTCCTTCCGTTCGGGAAGCAGTCAGCCGGCTCCGGAAAAAGCTGCAGAAAGAGTGGAAGGAACAGCGGACGGAGCTGCAGAGGGGCTGGCTCGAGCCGGCGGAATTCTCCGCTCCGGATATGCAGGCTTTTTACGATTCTCCGGCGGAACGGCTGTTCGGTGCGCTGGCATCGGGAGCCCGGCCGATGATCCGGAATCTGTGCAGTGATTCCGAGGGGAGGGTGGATGTGGTCGGCCGGCAGGAAGCCTTGGCGGAATTGCCGGGGCTTGAGATTCAGATCCACAGAACATATTCTCCCCGCCGGGAGCTGGAGGCCGTCAAAGATGGCCTGCTGGACTTTTTTGCCAGAAATAAAGAAGTGCTCCCGTATCAGGCGGTGGTGCTTTGTGCCGACTGGGAAAATATGGCGCCGGTCATTGAGTCCGTTTTCAGTTCCTCGCCGGATTCCGAGGGGTTTATTCCTGTGACAGTATCCGGCCGGACCGCCGGGGACACGCCTTTCGGCCGGTCGCTTCAGGACCTGTTGGCGTTCCGGGAAAACCGCTTTGAAGTTGACGCCGTCTTCGATCTGCTGAGTACTCCGGCGATCCAGCAGAAGTTCGAACTGGACGCCCAGACCGTCAGCGAACTCCGGGAGATGGTGAAGAAGGCGAATATCCACTGGGGATATGACGATGAAGACGTCCGGCGGATCCTGGATGCGGAAAAGGCCCCGCCGGAGGGGCATTACCCCTATACCTGGCAGCGGGGACTGGACCGCATGATCTCCGAGTGGTTCCACGGTTTCCGGGAGGAAGAGTATGCTATGCTGAAAGCAGGCTCCCTCGGGGCCCTGAGACCGTGCGGGGAGGTGGAGGGGGCAAGGAGCGAAGCCGCGGCAAAATTGTGGGATTTTGTCGATCAGCTGCATCAGCTGCGGTTGAACCTTGCCCCGGAAACGGAGGGTTCGCCGGACGGCATACGGGATCTTCTGCAGGAAACGCTCCGCAGATTCTATGTCGAATCCGATGAAGCATTCGGCAAAGAGTTCCGCCGGACGATGCAGACGGTGAGCGGCATTGCCCGGCAGATGACGGATGCGGGCGTGGAAAAGGTCCGTATGAGTGTATTTATCGCGGCGCTCTTTGATACGCAGAAGGGTTGTGTCAGCGGGATGCGGACCCCGGGAGACGCAGTCCTTTTTGCGCCGCTTGGCTGTTCCTCCGCCATGCCCCATGAATTTGTCTGGATCTGCGGACTCAATGACGGGGTCTTTCCGAAGATCGGGCACCGGGCATCTTACGATGTGATCGGGAAACACCCTTCGCTCTTCGATGTTTCGGCGCGGGAAAAGGATTCTTTTGCGCTGTTGAAAGCGGTGTTGTCGGCAAGGAAGCGACTTTGCCTCAGTTTCATCGGCAAAGATATTCATACCAATGAGGAGATTCCCTCCTCGGTACTTTTAAGTGACCTGCTGGACTTTTTTGCCGCGCAGGAGATTTTGTACATCAGGTACGAACACCCGATGCATGCATACAGTCAGCGCTATTTTCTGCGGAATCAGGAACCGCCTCTGCCGCCTTCTTATTCCAGGCTGAACGAAAAGATCGCTCAAATGCTGATGCACCATGATACGCTTCCGGGCCCCGTTCCGTTTTCTCTCTCCTCCGGTGGCGTGACGGATCTTCAACTGGAA
The DNA here is from genome assembly GCA_002314605.1 of Lentisphaeria bacterium UBA1776. Taxonomy (GTDB): domain Bacteria; phylum Verrucomicrobiota; class Lentisphaeria; order Victivallales; family Victivallaceae; genus UBA1776. The sequence continues at coordinate 96,247 of DCGO01000075.1, forward strand.
GATCTGGTTTCCTTTTTTTCCAAGCCAAACCTGTATTTATTCAGCGCACAGGGGATCAATGTTCCGCGTATCGGTTATGACCGTCTGAGCAGCAAAGAGTCCCTGGCTGTCAGACTGGACAAGAGACTTCAGACGGAATTGGTGCTGACCGGGAGAAGTCCCTCGCCCAATGCGGCGCCGTCGCAGGTGGAGACCGGTAATGCGCCGGATAAAACATCGGCGGAAGCGGAAATGGAGGAAGTCCGGAAATCGTATGACGCCGCTCTCGCAAAAGATTATGGCGACTTTCTGCAAATCTCAAAAAAAGACGCTTCGGCGGAGTTGGGTGTGAAGGGGGGGCGGGTATGCATTCACATGCAGTATGCAGTTCTCTGCAGAGACGAACGGAAATCCATGATTTTCTATGATAATTATCCGGATTCAAATTCAACGAAGAATAAAATCCGTCTTCAGTATCTCGGCGCCAATGCGGCGGAGGGAGGGATCTCCGCCGTGCTGTTCGGTCCGGGTATCGCAATGGATTTTCCGGAACTGACAGGAGAGCGGGCAAGGGAGATCCTGACAGAAATCGTGGTCATGGGCAATTCCCCGCTTCCCGCAGATTTTCCGGATTACCGGAAAACCGGCCACAAGGAGGATGTTCTTCCTCAGGAATGGCAGAGGGAACTGGATGCGCTTCTCCCTGCAGTCAACCGGAAAAAACAGAAGAAAGGGTGACTGCCATGGTTCAGAATATGTTTGACGATGTGGTTTATTCTCCGGAGCTGCTGCTTGACGGAGTGCATCTGGTGGAGGCCTCTGCCGGAACCGGAAAAACTTACAGTATTCAGAATATCTACGCCCGGCTGATTATGGAGAAAGGTCTGAAAGCATCCGAGATCGTGGTCATGACCTACACGGATGCGGCGACGAAAGAACTGCGGGACCGTCTGCACCAGATCCTTCAGGATATCCAAGCCCGGTTCAGTGGAAAATCCACTCCGGAAGAAGATGAAAAAAAACGAAAAGAGCGCGATGACCGTGCGGATCGTCTGATTTACTGCGCAGAAGACAAAGATTCGGCCCGGATGCGTGTTGAGCTGGCGCTGCTGGAGTTTGACAAAAGTACGATTTCCACCATTCACGGTTTCTGCCAGCGGGTCCTTGCCCGTTATGCCTTTGATGCAGGAATCGATTTTGTGCAGCAGATTGAGGACAATAAAACGGCGGAACTGAACGTCCTTGCGGATGATTGGTGGCGGAAGCAGCCGGCGGATGCGTTGAAGGATATCAAACTTTCCACACTGAAAAAATATATCCGCAAACTGTCAGGCAAAGCAGAAAATGATATTTCTGAACATTCTGAAAAAAAGGAAAATTCAACAAAAGAAACAAAAAAAACCATCGATCAAAGGAAAGCAAAATTGCTGCTGAGTACGGCGAAGAGGATCGTTGATACTTATGAAAGGGCCCGTTCTGAGCGTAAAACCTTGAATTTTGACGATCTTCTGCGGGCGCTGAAGGACGCGTTGCGGGAATCGAACCCCCGCAGCGGACACCTGATCGCGCAGTTGAGAAATGAGTTCAAAGCCGCGCTCATTGACGAATTTCAGGATACCGATCCGGTCCAGTATGAGATCTTTGACCGCATTTTCCTGAATGGAAACACGAATCCGCTGTTTTTTGTGGGAGACCCCAAACAGGCGATCTATGCATTTCGAGGTGGGGATATTTACACCTATCTTGAAGCTAAAAGCAAACTGGACGGGAATCAGATTTTTTCTCTGACCGTAAATTTCCGTTCCACCCGGCGGATGATCGAGGCGGTCAACGGGATGTTTCTTGATGGCGACGGAGGGAAGACCTTCGGGCATGACCTGATCGGTTACGAGTGTCCCGTTCAGGTCCCCGATCCCCCGAAGGTCCGGGAACTTTCAGGCGAAGAACCCCTCCGGATCATCGAATTTCCGGTGCAGGCTCCTCCCTGTGCAAAAGCCAATATGCAGCAGGTCATCGACCTTATGGTGAAGGAGATTTTACATTTGCTTGACCTGAAAAACGTTCAGGACGGCAAAGCCGTTCCCGTATTTTCTCCCGGTGACATTGCGATTCTGACCAATTCCAATGAACGGAATAGAGAGATCCATCAGAAATTGCAGCATGCATCCATCCCGAGTGTGGTCCGGAAATCCGGCAACGTGTTTGCTTCGCCGGCGGCAAGAGAGCTGTGGATCTTTCTCCGGGCGGTTGACGATCCTGCCGATAAGGAGGCCGTATGTTGCGCTGCAACAACGGTATTCTGCGATGGTTCCGTATCGGGCTGTCCCAATATGGATGACCCGGAGCTTTTTGCAAAATACGTTGAGCACTTTCGTGCGCTGAATCTGCTGTGGTGGACGCGCGGACTGGCGGCCTTGACCGCAGAACTGGAGAAACACCATTACCGGCAGCATCTGGCCGGCCGGGAAGACGGCGAACGGCAGCTTTCGGACATGAGCCAGATCTGGGAATTGTGCTTCAGCGCCATGAAACAGCTGGGTTCTTCGCCGGAAAAGCTGATTTCCTGGCTGGAGGAGCGGATCAGCAATGCCCCGGTCACGAAAAATGCGGGGGAAGAGGCCGATCCCGATGACGAATCGGACACCGAGGAGTATTCCCGCGAGCTGGAAAGTGATGAGGATGCCGTCAAGATCATGACCATTCATACGGCGAAAGGTCTCCAGTTTCCCGTGGTCCTTCTGCCGGATTGCTGGAACTTTGTCCGGGGCGTGGAATCTCCGTATGAATTTCACGCGAAAAATCATCTGTTTTTTTCTGTGGATGAGGTGGACAAGCCCGGTGCCGCAACCGAGATCCGCCAGGAAACGACACGCCTGCTCTATGTCGCCATGACGCGGGCCAAACAGCAGATGGTGATCTTTACTCCCGCAGTGGATCCGGAAGAGCCTCCGGCAGAGGATGCGGTTCAGAAGATCATGAATAAAATTCAGAAGGAGCCGCTGACCGGACTGTTGGACAATCTGAAAAAACGCTGTCAGGCCACTCCTCCATATACGGTCGTTCCGGCCGGGAAAGGCGGATATTACGGAAAGTACGATCCGGTACGACCGGAACCATTGTGGCAGAATGCCCTGCCGCCTCCCGGATTCAGTCTGCGTCCCTCCAAAGGGAGTTTCTCCTCTCTGTTTCAGACTGGAAAGGGTCATACGGACCCGGATGGTCTGGACCGGGATGAGCAAACGGCGGAGGTCCGGCTGGAGCCGGACGACTCCGGAACGGAACACCGGATTTTCAGCCTTCCCATGGGTACGGAGCTTGGCAGCTGCTGGCACAATATCTTCGAAAAAGTGCCGTTTGATGCGGATGATGAACGGATCCGTGAACTTGTCGGGGAGGAGCTGGCAAACAGCGGATTCCGGGCGGAAAAAGACATGCTGGAAGCCACATCGGAAATGGTTCGGAAAACACTGAAGCTGAAAATAAAATCCCCTTCCGGAGAATTCTTTTCTCTGCGGGAGATTCCGTGGGAGGACCGCTTGAGTGAACAGCCATTTGACTTTTCCTCCGTCCGCGCCTGCCAGGATACTGGAGAACTGAAGCAGGTGTTGGAAAAATACTGGGGTGGCGACTCTTCCGGGCCGGTTTTTCTGCGGATGCTCTCCTGTACGGAGAGACCGCTTCCCCGCGGATTCATGACCGGCATCGCGGACCTGATCTTTCGTTACCACGGGTTTTACTATATTGTTGACTGGAAATCCAACGGTATCGGAGGGAAGGTCGCAAACTTTTCCGAGTCCGGGGTCCGCAATGAAATGGCGAAGCATCTGTATTTCCTCCAGTATCTCCTGTATGCGACGGTGCTGCATTTTTATTTGAAACAGCGTATGGGAGACCGCTATTCGTGGGAAAAGAATTTCGGCGGGATCCGGTACTTCTTTCTGCGGGGGATCGCCGCCGGAGGTACCGCACCGGTTTTTGCCGACCGGCCGAAGGAAGCCATGCTGGAGGAACTGGGGAATGTATTGGGAGTGGGAGGGCGATAGCCGTGATGGATCTCGAAAAAATGGAAAAAACAAGTGTCATGGAGCGGATGAGCGCGAGTTTTCTGCGGCGGGCGGGCGTTTCTCCGGAGGCCGGGGAGATCTGTTCCCGGCTGTTCCGGAATATGGAACAGGGGGATACCTGTCTTGCAGTACATGGGGAAGACGAAATGGAGAGTCTCAAAAACTCTCCGCTGATTTCAACGGCTCCGGATACCTCAGGTCTGCTGATTCTGGATGGACAAAGGCTCTTTACCCGGCGGAACTGGTTCTATGAGGAAAAGATCTGCAATACGTTATCCTCCATGCGGGGATCCGTTGCCGGTGATGTCGTCATCCCGGAAGCCCCGGTGTTTTCGAAACTCCATCCCTGTCAGCGGGAAGCGGTTAAGATGATGTGCAGAAACCGTTTTTCCATTCTGACCGGCGGTCCGGGGACCGGCAAGACTTACACCATTGCCAGAGCCGTCAAACTTGCCCAGCTGCGGGAAAAAATGCTGAGGATCGCTCTCGCCGCCCCCACCGGAAAAGCCGCCGCACGGGTCAATGAGACCATGGAGCAGGAAATCAGAAGTCTGCAGCTGACCGGGGTTGAACCCGCCGTGACCATTCATTCTCTTTTGGGAACCGATCATACCATGGTCCGGTTCAAGCACGATCACAACACGCCGCTGGAAGTGGACTGGGTCATCATTGACGAAGCAAGCATGGTGGATCTGCCGCTGATGGCGAAGCTTCTGGACGCATTGCCGACGGGGTGCCGCCTGACACTGGTGGGAGATGCGCACCAGCTGGCCTCCGTGGAACCGGGAAGGGTTTTCTGCGATTTGTGCGGTTTTCCGGAAGTGCCCCGGTGTGAGCTGGATGTAAGTTCCCGTTTCCCGGCCGGAGGGGAGATCGACCGGTTTGCCCGGGCGGTCAATGCCGGCAAGGGGCCGGAGGTGCTTGCCATGTTGGAATCCCCCCCGGGTGATGTGCTGCATTTTACGGAAATCACTGACTGCCAGACACATTGGACGACCTGGACCGGTTTCCGGGAGACCATTTTTGATTTGTTCGGGGCTTTTGCCGGGCAGACGGACCCTGTGGAGGCGTTGAAACACATCAATGACTGCCGCATCCTCTGCGCTCTGCGCCGGGGCCCCTTCGGAACGGAACCTGTCAATGAATATGTGAAAGAGCTCCTGAAATCGCATTTCCCTGCCTGCCCGGTGCCGATCATGATCACGAAAAACGACCATGACCTGCAGGTCAGCAACGGAGATGTGGGTGTGATCATGCCGGGGGAGAATCAGCTGCACCTTTCGGGGGATGACGGAGAGAGCGTCCGTGCCGTTCCCATGGAACTTCTGCCGGAAACGGAGACCGCGTTTGCATCCACCATTCATAAATCCCAGGGGTCGGAATATCATCATGTGGTGATTGTCCTGCCGTCGGATCAGGCGCTGACGAAATATGTGCACGGCACTGAACTCTTGACAAGAGAACTTTTATATACAGCCGTCACCCGTACAAAGAAAGCGGTTTTCTTCTATTCCGGAAAGCAGGCGCTCCGGCTTTGCTGTGAGAAGAAGATCATCCGGGAAACCGGGCTGGGAAATCGGTAGTGCCCGAAATTATGCGCACATCTGATTCGGATTGATTACAGATTCAACTGTGCTTCAACCCTTGGCCGGAGCAAATCCGGCCCGGTCTGTGGCTCTGCAGGAGCAGAGAGAGGCCGGATTTGCTTTCCCAAGGTGTCAGTTTATTCAGCTTTGCGCAAATGCGATGAGAAGAAGATGAATACGAGCAGCGTGACGAACAAAAATCCGGCAAAAACCAGAGAAAAAGCCTGGAAGCCGATTTTCAGCCCGAAGCTGAGAAGAAGCGGTGCCAGAGAAGCTCCGACCAGCTGCAGCGCCTGGAAGACTCCGCTCGTATCCGCGAACTTGATGTTGTCCTCGTGTGCCATGGATAGCCGGAGCCGACCCGCAGTCGTGGTGAAGACGATGTTGAAGATCGTGATGATCAGCAGCAGGAACGAGAACGAAAGGAGGGTATTGTCGAAGGCGAAGACAATAAAGCCGCCTATAAGCAGCAGCATGCCGACGAATATCGGGACCCGGTTTCCGCTGGGCAGTAATTTTTTGAGGATGTACGGTATCAGGAGCAGTGTCAGACCCTTTGTGACAGTGCTGACAAAACCGGTCAGGAGCTGTCCGGACTGTGCTCCGTATATGGACGGGATGAAACTGTCAAGCTCCCAGTTCTGGGCATTGTAGATGGGAAGAACGTAGCGGTCGAACTGTCCAAGAATGCTCATGGGAATCATGACGCACAACTGCAGGGCGAGCAACTCGGGCCGCATGATGTGGCGGATGATCCTTCGGATTTTTGCCCAATCGTTCATGATCGTATTTTTTGTATCGTGGAGGATTGATTTGCTTTTGACCAGATTGATGTCGTCCGCGATAAATGCCCCGGCGGTGTAGTAGAGCAGAAGCTCTATCAGAATACCGAAAAAGAAGACGGAAGCATAACCGAATTTTGAACAAATCAAAGCTCCGAGCGAAGCGCCGGCAATCGTGCCGATCAGACGTTCCGTATTGACCCCGACGAATCTCTGGAATTTGAGGCTTGGCTGAATGGGGCTTTCTGAAATTGCGGCAAGGACTGCGATTTTCATTCCCTGACTTACGCCGACAGCGGCAACACCGATCAGGAAAAGGAAGAATTTTCCTGACAGTACAGCATAAATCTTGAGTATGAAACAGAGGACGGAAAGGAGTACGCTGAACTTCATGTATCTTCGAGGCGTGTATTTTGCCAGGAATCCGCTGAAAAGCAGAGCCAGAATGAGCATCAGACTGCGGGCGGAAAGCGGGGTTGCCGCCAAAACATTCATACTACTTCCGGAGATCCCGGATTCCTTGGCCAGCGCTATGGCCAGTGTCGGCAGGAAGGCTGCGTCCAGCGCGAGTGTCAGGCTTGCAAGGAACTGGCTGGTGCGCTTGCCTTCATAGACGGACTGCGACAGTTTTCTTGTTACCGGATCAAGTTTCCGCAATTTGCGGAATCCCAATGCCAATTTGAATTCGCCGTAAAGCAGAACGAACAGGATGAAAAGCAGGAGCAGATCAACGGAAAGCTGCGCGACCATGACGCGTGTGGCCGAAGCAACTTTAGCCTTACTGCAGGAAAGGATGATCACGCCGGCTTCCTTGCCCTTTGAATTGGTGATCTTGGTGAGAACATAGAAAATGTTTTTTCCTGTTCTTTTGGTTTCATTGAGTGTCAACAGCTTGTCCATGGGGAGCTGCTTCAGTTTTTTGTACAGATCGGCAAAATCGGGCTCCGAGGCGTTGAGTATTTTCCCCATGTTGTAGCGCTCGAAAGAATCCATGACGACCATGTAACCCCCGTCGGGGCGTTTGCGGAGTGCGGAGAACCCTAAATCAAAAGTGCTGTCTTCCGAAAAATGACAACAGCTGTCCGCAACCTTGGAAAAGATGGAAAAAGCTTTATCGTTGCGGTTCTTGGGAGAATTGATCTCTTCAAGATAGTCGCCGAATAAGCTTGGCGGCATTTTTTTCAGGCTTGTAGTTGTGGAGCGGACCGATAATTTCATGATTTCCCAGGAGCGTGCCGAATAAAAAGTCGTGATGACCGTCGTGACGGCGATAAATGCAAAGATCAGCGTGAATAAGGTTATTCCGTAGATGTTCCAGACCGTCAGAGGTTTCTGCGAATCATCCGTACTGGTGTTATCCTCCTCCTTCACCTTGCGGAAATTCCGGATGATCTTCCTGATGAAAATGACCACGTTTTTGACGAGGAATCCAAGCAGCAGAACGACAAGAAGCCAGATCAGACCGCGGAAAAGCAAAAAACTGACCGGCTGCTGAACCTTTGTGGATACGGTTCGCTTCCATGCGGTGGTATCAAATGTGACGACCTCATTTTTTGTGGGACTGCACCAGTTCAAGATATCTCCCTGAAGCGTTATTCTTGTTCCGAAAACGTCGGAAATCGACCCGTATTCATCGCGTGACGTCAGCTGGATGAGTTGCTTCTCTTTTGCATTCGGACAGAACTGGATAATTTCGTGCTTGTTGGCGTTCAGGTAATATCGTTCGCCTGAAGCGGCAATGCAGACATCGCTCCAATAGGTTGTCGCATCAATCAGAGGAAGTTCCTCTGAAGTGTTCAGGTAATTCAGATAATGACAGCCGTCTTTTGTTACGACGTATGAACTTTTGGTATCGGGCATGAAGACCGAAGTGAAAATTTCTTTTCCCGGGAAATTGAGCGTCTGGTATGGTTCAAGCTTTTTGTCCACGACCTGGTAGGTGATGACTTGCCCTTTTTCCCGCTTGGCAACAAAAAGTTTTCTGTTATGACAGCAGACCGTACAGAAGAAATTTTCACGTTCCGTGGAATTCGGATGACTGATCTTGTATGGTGTCGAGACGTAATTTCCGTCCAGATCGTAGATCAGTATTTTTTCACCATTGATCTGCGCGCCGTTCGATGAATGCTGAAGGTCAAGAACATAGACATAATTATCATCGATCGCAATATCCTGCACATAGGTGATCGCGCGGCTGAAAAAGCGGTTTGCCAGAAGCGTGGAGCGAACCTTGCCTTTCTGATCCAATATGACGACACGCTCGCCGTCTTTGTCCACAACAGCTGTATTCCCTTTTACGTTCCTGTATGCAAGTACGGGAAGATCCCAGTGCAGGGTCGAGGAAAACGGGTTCTCAAACAGCAGCGGCCAGTTGAAAATGATCAATGCGGTGACAAACAGGACCGCCAACGACACGAGCAGCAGGTTCAGGATCTTTTTTCCCCAAGGGGTTACGACCAGTATTAATTCATCGAGAATACATTCCAGTTTCCCTGATTCGGCATTTTGCATATGTCTTCTCCTGACCCCCGGAGGGTTGTCCATTTTCTTTTATTTGAACAGATAATGTAATTCTCTATTTTGATTTTTCAATAGGAATCCGTTTTTTTTCGTTAAAAAAAAGTCTCGCAACCGTCCTGAATCGAAAGGCAGGGGAAAAGCGGCGTATTTTCAGCCGTTTCCAGTCAGCCGCAGAATTCTCTCTTTGTGGGCGAATCGTGCAGTGGATGAAGGACGATCCCCAGCATTTTATGGTTCTTCGTCGGTTTGTGAAAAACGTGATAAGGATGTCACAAAAGTCGCCCGGATCATTCTGAAGCGCTTCGCTAATGCCAGGGAATGGGAAGAATACTGGCAAGAACTAACGAAAGGCATCGGCAATATCGTTGTCAACATTGGCAACTATCGTTGT
>DCGO01000015.1 GCA_002314605.1 Lentisphaeria bacterium UBA1776
GACCATATTCAAAAATATGGAAAAGTATCCATTTGCATTGCCGCTGTTGGATAGATCGGGATGGCTTCCTGAGAAGAGAGTCCAGGGGGCAGTAAGGAAGCTGCATCCAATACGGCAAAGAGAAGGGGCATGGGGAGTGCATGGGAGAACATCCCGTCTGTATCAAGCTGATTATCTCGGCATTACAGGAACGATGTCATGTAAAGCGGAAGGCAGAGAAAGTCTTCCTTCTCCATCAGATCGCCGGGCTGCAGCACATAAGGCAGGTACAGCTGCCGGGCGAATTTGGTCCGGAACTTCTGTTGATTCGAGGCCGGTCGGATTGCTCCGGCTAAGTCTGAACGCAATCAATCAGAATCAAATGTACACAGTATTTCGGACACAGCCCCCCCCCGCATGGAAACAGGACATTGAGTTCAAATTCCTTTTTCCAGCCGCTTATACTGTTCAAGCATGGGATCATAAATGATTTTTGTGTCAGGATTATGCAGAACCCGGTCGACCGGAAGACACAATTTTTCAGCAAGTTCCTCAAAAGAGAGATGATCCACCGCATTGGCTGCACGCATGGCGGCGCCAAGGCCAGCGGCGTTTGAACTCTCCTGGGTCATGACATCCGCCTGAAAAACGTCCGCAAGAATTTTTCGGAATCCGTTCAGTTTGGAGGCCCCTCCCGTCAGATGGATCGTATGAACCTTCTCGTCGGTCCATTTACTGTGAAGCCGCATGGAAAGTGCCTGGGACTCAAGCAGGGCCCGGATATTTTCACCGGCGGAACTTGACAGTTCATCATAACCGTAAACCACGCCGGCAGGCGCAGAGGGGGTGCATTCGGGCGAAAAACGCGGCAGCATCAGGCTTCCGCCGTTTCCCGGAACTGTGCCACGGATCTCTTCCTCAAATCCCGCCCAATCAACCTGATATTTTTTGCGGATCTCTTCTCTCGCAAGGGAGCCATTTGCAAAACAGATCAGACTCATAAATCCGCCAGCGGGATTTCCGAATACATGCCCGCAGCCAAGAGGATCGGTCTTGAAGACAGACATCGGGGCAAAAACGGTGTCACTGGTTCCGAGGCTGATCCCGATCGTTCCGGGCTGTGCACAGCCAATCCCTATCAGACTGCATGGATTATCTCCGGACCACACCACGACCGGGATCCCCGGTTTCAGTCCGTATTTGCCAAAATATCCACAAAGTCCACCCTCAATCGTATTGGATGGCACGGCCAGCGGCAGTTTTTCTGCAAGGTTCGGTGCGGTAAAGCCGGTGATCTCAGAATCCCATTTCAGCGTTTTCAAGTTCAGCAGATTCATCCCCGCACCATCGCCGTAATCAATCGAAGTTGATTTCCCGCACAGGACGGAACAGAGGAATGAACTGACCAGATGGATCCGGTTCGTGTTTGCCCATTGCGCTGGATCCTGCCGGGCAAATTTCATGATTTGAGGACCGGTAAAACGCTCCGCTGGTGCGCTTCCGGTGATCTCCTGCAGACGTGATCCGAAGCGTTCAGAAAGCGCCCGACACTGGTCTCTGGTGGAATGATCCATCCAGATTGGAGAGGTCGCGCGGGACAATGTCGGCTGAAGCTGTTCGGCAAGGGTTTTCCCTGCATCAAGAGAAGCAAGGCTCTTCTCAAAAGATGAGTTCAAATACACGGAGCCATGCTGCTGCCCGGAACCGGATATCCCGCAGATCCGGTCCAGCCGGATGCCTTTCTTCTGCATTTTATCGAAGAGCAGGTCCAAGGCCGCCAGCCACATCAGCGGGTTGGCATGGACGATCTCCGGATTTTCATGAGCCAGAAATCCGTTCGGCGACCGATATTCCGGCAGATCACTGCCGAAATGGACACTTTCTTCCGCCAGAATGCCGCAGCGGTCGATGATGATGCCTTTCAGGCTCTGGGTGCTGCTGTCGATTCCGAGATATTGTTTCATCAGGATTTCCTCCAGGAATGGACAGATGTATTATAAGCCGCACATTTGGCGGATGCAGGCCAGATCCGCTTGAGAAGCGGCCGCCCTGTTTTCAGGCGTATGGATGCGGTCCGCCATGGTCAGCGCGATATCCAGCGCTTCCGTACAGTTGCGAATGAACTGTTTGCGGCAGTTGATCTGGTCTTTGGTATCCGCCTCTGCGCGGAGCATGTGACAGTCATATTCCACGACACCCTTCCATCCAATCCGGCGCAGGGTATAAAACATCATCACGGTCTCTTTGAGACCTTCCGGACCGACTAGCGGCGGGAAATCGTCATCGAACTGTGCCTTGATCTGACTGCCGAAGTGGAGGAACTTCAGCTTGTCCATGCTGACCATGAATCCGACGGCATGACCGGCCGTGGGGAGAAACATCTGTCCCCGGGGTTCGTTGGGTTTGGGCTCGATGGTCGCTGCGGTATAGTTGGTGAAATTGTTTTCCTTGATGTAATCGTAAGCGTGATTCAGCCCTTCAGCGAGCCATTCATAGACGTGCTCCCACTGCGTGACAATGGGGACTTCAAAGCCGTCGCGTGCCACCCAGTACAGGTAGTACCGGGCGTTGAAAAAGTGACCGATCCGTATAGTGCGTTCGATTTTCAGCGCAGCTTCACGCCGGATCGCCGGATCGGGGTTGCAGAGTCCGCCGTCGCGGAACTGGGGGTACCCGTGCAGGGAACAGACCGCCGAGTTCACGGAAAGACCGGCCTCATCCAGAATTGCTTTGATCGCATGCAGTTTTTTGTAGACATCACTCTGGGAATCCAGATCATCCTGAGGGTGTTCCGGATCCCACGGCACCAGATCATCGTCATGAAAAGCAGTACTTTCAATCAATCCTTCTTTGCCTGCCCAAGCAATGATCCCGGCAGTCTCCAGCGAATCGATCTTCTGAAGCACCGCTCCCCCGAAGGGATCGGACAGCGGATTTGCCACACACCAGAAGGGCATGGAACGTTTTGTGACGCAGACTTTGTTGTAAGACATGAGACCTTCCTTTCTGTATTTTGTTTGCAGTCATATAGTTTTTCCCAAAATCCTTTACATCGTGCCGACTTATCAATTTTCCGGAGAAAAGCGGCAAAAGGCCATTACACGACTTCCGGAGCCCGATAGTTTTTTCCTCCAAGACGCCGCCACTGGATGAAGACGACCAGCAGAGCCAGCATGGCAAAAATGGTAACGCCGAAATCCCAGACAAACATGACCCGGTAGCCAAACAGATGAGTCAGGACACCTCCCAGAAAGGAACCGATCATCAGACTGACATGCGTCACCATGGCGTTGCAGCTGCAGTATTGGCCGAACTTGTCTCTGGGAACGATGGCGGCCAGCAAAGGGGTTTGAGCCAGATTCTGCAGCGCGTACATCAGACAGGTGATCACATAGACGATGCCGAAACTCAAAGGAGCGTACACGAAAAAAAATCCGAAAACATTGGTGAGAATCACCAAACATCCCCCCTGAAAATAGACCAGCATCGGATGTGTTTTGTCCATCAGCCGTCCGAAGAAAAGGACCAGAACTGCGGAAATAATATTGCCGATGGCCGCGATTTTCCCATACTGTGCTACCGTTACCCCCAGCTCCTTGGTGGCAAAAAGCAGATTGTACATGCTCCGGCAGATGTTGGATGCCCCGTTCAAGCCGAGACAGAGGTACAGAAATACATAGATCTTCCGGGTGAAGCATTGACGGAAGAACATGGCGAAATATTCAACCGTATTACGGAGAATACCGCCGTTCTTGGTGATCTTGTCGTTCAGCGGGGGATAAGTTCCCTCTCTGGCGACCAATGACTGGAGGCCGTAAATGGTCAGATAACAGGCGGCAAAAATGGCCAGCACCAGTTTTGTGTGTGAAAATGAATACTGGAAAATAAAATAGCTGAATGCCGCATTGACAGCGGATCCGCTCATGCTGGCAACCGCCATGTAGGTTCCAAAACACTCCCGGGGAACCAGATCCGCTTCCAGATAATATACGACTGAACCGGGAAAGAGATAGACGATCTGAAAAAGAATAATGAAAATCCCCAATACCCACAGCTGCAGACGAATATGACATCCGGGGAGAATCTCTTGTATTCCGCCTGCCAGTTCTCCACTGTATCCGATCAGGACCAGCAGAATTGCCTGCAAAGGTGCTGAAAAAAGAAGATACGGAGTTCTGCGCCCCCAGCGGGTACGTGTTTTATCGCTGACGGTGCTGATGATGGGACAGAGAACGGCATTGAGAATACTCGGGATAGTCCCGATGATCAGGGCGATCTGCGCGGCATTCGCTCCTGCACGGTCCAGCAAGACAGGCTTCAGCTGCGGGATCAGACAGCCGGCCACCAGCGAAAGAACCTGCCGCATCAGGAGAAGGACGGTACAGACTGCGATCAGTTTCCGAAAGGTATAAGTCACGCTTCCCGCAGTGTAAGTGTGCGATATTGAGAGAGTTTCAGTCGGCATGATGTTTTTCTACGGGATGTCTCCCCTGCTAAACAGGAATGACGGCTCCGTCAAGAGCCGGGACCCGATATTGTTTTCCCGATACCGTGATCTTCCGGTCTTTGGGGAGAAAATTGGCGGCAAAAAGTTTCTTTTCTCCTGCGGGACTCTGCCAGCAGCTACAGAGTACCGCCGGAACAGTTATTTTGTCTCCGTTTTTCAGGAAAAGCCGGTGTTTGGCCACATGGAGCTCCGGCACCGGCATCATTCTGCCGTCCAGTAGATATTCCGGATATTTACGGCGCAACGCATTCAGGCGGCCTGCCAGCGTCATGAATTCTTTCCGGGGAGGTGCCGGAAGGGTCCAGGGCGCACCGGCCCCCCAGTCCAATTCACCGTTTTTCCGCATGGGAACCGTCAGCATTGCTCCGTTCGCAAAACCGAGAGCGGTACGGTAGAGCAGATTTTCCGGACTTTTTTCCACATCAAAACGGGCGTATTCGCATTGGTTCCCGGAAAAGTTTGCCGTGAATTCATGGGTTAAAAAGCTGTAAAATGGGATGAAATGCACCGCATTGGTCCGCAAGTCATTGACGGGGAAATCAATGATGTAGGGTTCTGCTGCGGCATCTTCCGTTCCCAATACAGCCGGACATCCTGCTTTCCGGAAAGCATCCCGCAGTTCCTGGTGCAGCATGAGTCCAGCTTCTGTTTCGTGAGCTCCCGGGGCCGACAAGTGTCCGTGATCCGATGCATAACAGTGCGGTACTTCTCCTCCCAGATCCTGATCGAAAAGCTGGTAAAAATCCACTCCGGAGGCCGCAACTTTGACCGCCTCCCCGACAATGCGCTTCCGGACCTCTTTCTGCATAAGGCACAGAGGTACGGAACGACGGAACGGTTTGAAGTCGCTCTGGTGAATTTTTCCATCCGAATCACGGACCGGGAAATGATCAGGCGGCGACGGATATTCCGTCTCTGCAGAATAAACATAAGTTGTCCAGGAAGTACCGGAACCGTAGATCCCTGCATAATGTCCATGCTGATGAAGTTTTTCCACCAGACGACAAAAGGAGTCTCCACCGCCCACGGGGGGCCACTGCTGTATCGGGGTCCAAGGACCGCGATGCTCCCAGCGCATGGGAAGAGCCAACACCTTGCTTTCCGTTTCCTCGGCGATCGCCAGAAGTCCAGGCAGAGCGTTCTCATAGGGAACAAATTCATTGGGAACCGCCGACAACGTACCTTCTCCGGAAACAACGTAAGTAACGAATAAAGGGGACTGCTGGACAAAATCCGGATGTTTGCGGGCCTTTTCCAAAAGGTGGGAGGAAAGCAACCACTGCCGATAGGCTTCCGCCGCCGTCATCCAATCTCCTTCAAATGCGGAAAATTCCAGTTCATAATTGCCGTGATAAATTCCTTCTGCAGCATCATACGTCTCAATATGCAGACCGTAGCGCTCTGTTCCCCAGTGCATGATTCGTTTAGGGCGGCATTGTCTGTCGCGGGCAAAAAATCGGATTCCCCCGATGTGGTCAAATGCCGCAAGAAAAGGTACTTGACAGATCCCGGGATAGCGCCCCCAGTGTTCATCTACATCATAAGGGCGTGTTGAATCGAAGCGCTTGTCCGGAGGAACGAGTGTTCCTCCGTGAACCGGGTCCAAAATGGTATAGTCCTGCGGTACGCACAGCGGGGCAAGATCACAGGAGACCAGCATTTCTCCCGGGGGAATCTGAATCTCATGAGGAGAAACCCGGAAAGAATGCTCCTGACTGTATAGCCGGATAGATACCTGAAGGTCGGCGAGTGTGCGGCATTCACGGAAGGTTAAGATCTCGCCGTTGTCCGAGCAGAGCGCGAAATCGTTTCCAGTAACAATCCTGCCT
The DNA here is from genome assembly GCA_002314605.1 of Lentisphaeria bacterium UBA1776. Lineage (GTDB taxonomy): Bacteria > Verrucomicrobiota > Lentisphaeria > Victivallales > Victivallaceae > UBA1776. Next base: position 6,316 of record DCGO01000015.1, read on the forward strand.
GACCGAAAGGTCAGGGTAAAAAGTGTTTCAGATGGAAAAAGAAACTCTCTCCCATGATGAACCAGAGACGCTACAGCTCCGCTGCCGGGGACCAGACGCAACTGATCCGCACCTGCGTTTCTCAACCAATTCATTTTCTTGATCCTTTAGAGACATTTCCATCCAAACCCAAGCAGGACGGCAGAAAAAAAGACGCTTCCAAATCCACAATGATTCACTGACCGACCACATTGGCTCCCAGCTGGTCATATACGTATCCTGTAAAGAAACAGGGGGAATAACTGGTGCTTGCCCCGCCCAGCTTGCTGGCGGTACCGGCAGGCAGCTGCATGGTTTTGTATTCGATAAACTTCTTTTTAGCGGCATGACCGTCCATCATGACGGAATTGCAGGCAGCAGTGCTCGGGGGCACGGTACTGGCATTACCGAAGGGACGGGTCTCGCCGTAGTCCCCGTGGCGCATGGCCATGGTAAGAAGATTGCTGAACTTGTAATCGCTGGTGAGATTGCTTTCTGCGGCAAACATCGCCTCTCCGGCATTTCTGATGGCGGAAGTCTTCCTGTAACGCTGGGCATTGGCTCCTGTAAGATACCCGTTGATCCCCATGTGAGTGTAGGTCATGTTTTGGCCGTCAGCCATCTTCCGGCTTTCCGAAGGGCAAAAGAAGGTTCCCGTCCCCTTGGCAATACCGAAAAAGGTGGTCCCGTAATTTGTTCCGACCACATTGCTCCCGCCGCGGCTTTTTCCTGACAGCACGCAAAACCAGAGCGTGGAAGCGGTGTCTTCAGAACTTGTTCCGACGGTGAAGCCGTTGACAATGAAATCGTTGTTGTCGCTGCTGTACAGACCGGATGCCGCCCCGATGGTCTTGAAGTTTCCGAGACAGGAGATGGATTTTGCCGACTCCCTGGCCCGGTTCAGCGCCGGCAGCAACATTCCGGCCAGAATGGCGATGATCGCAATCACAACCAGGAGCTCAATCAAGGTGAATTTTGAATGCGTGACTTTCATAATAACCTCTTCCATATTTTTTTGTCAGACGGCCAATCAATTTCATCAATTCACTATTTCAGGAGGCGTTTGCGCAAAGCAACCTTGCTGATCTCTGAAGCGGCATCAAAAAGCCAGTTCAGCCGCTCTTTGCGGCTGTGCGCTTTATAGGAATCCATCCTGCCGTAAATGGACAATCCAGCCGCTACAGAACCGGTCGGATCCACAACCGGAACCGCCAGAGACCAGACTCCCCGGACGGACTCCTCCAGAATTTCCGCAAATCCATCCTGTGCAATGACAGCACAGCGCACCTCCAGTTCCTCGGGAGATGTCACCGTCAATTCCGTCACCTGGGAGCGATGGATTCGTTTCAGCATTTTTTCCCGTTCATCTGCCGGCAGCAAAGAAAGCAGAAGCCGTCCACAGGCTGTGGAGTGCAGCTGTTCCGTCCAGAACTGCGGAGGTTTGGAAAAATAGGTGTCTCCTTGGGCCAGCAGGGAAAGGCAGAAAAGTTTGTCGTTTTCGATGATGCCGAGAAAGACAGACTCTCCGGTGGTTTCTCTTAATTTGTGGAGCACCGGACGGCTTTCCTCACGCAGGTCCCTCCAGCTGTCCGCAAAATCTCCCAAGTAGAAACAGTGAGGCCCGAGCCGATAGCGGCGGCACTTTTCCTGAGAGACCATTCCCCGGTTGTAGAGTGTCCGTAGCAGATTCCCCACACATTGGGGAGATACCCCCAGCTGTTTGGCAATATCCACGGACCGCATTGGTTCGTCACTTTGCGCAAGTAAATCCAGAATATCCACCGCACGCTCCAAAACCTGTATCACCGATTTTTTCTTCGTTTTATCTTCATCCGGCAGCATGGAAAGTCCCCTTTTGCGGTTCAAACTTCTCTATTGAAGCGTACTATACATCCTATTCCCCGCTATTTCAAGCACTAAATTAAACATTATTTTATATTTTCATAATTTTAGCGCAAAATATTGTATAAGATGCACGAAAAACAATAATATTTTATTTTATCGCCTTGCAAAAATCAATTTCCGCGTTAAGTTATGGGGAAACAAATCCAACTCGAAGAGGCAATTCATGTCTTACGTTATGCTCTTGGTTATCGGTCTTCTGTGGACCGCAATTGCAATCATCATCAGCGAAGCCCGCCAGCGCGGCGCATCCATTGTGCATTTTTACTGCTTCGGGTCCCTGACGGCACTTTTCCTGCTTTTGGCGGCGGGACTCTTTCTGGGTCTGGACAACTGCTTTGTCCCGGAGTACCGCAAAGCGACCCTTTTTTTTGCGCTGGCGGCATTGGCAAACGGAACCGGACAAGCCGTTTCCATGTATAATATGAAAAAAGGCGGACGTGCGCTGGCGTATTCGATCCCGCTGCTGGCCTTTCTTCTTCCCTACGTCTGGAGCCTTTTCTTCTGGGGACAAGACTTTTCCTGCCATGCCGCAGCGGGATTGGTGCTGATTGCCCTGTCGGTACTCTTTTTGACACTGTGTAAGAAGGGAGAGAACGCTCAGGAAAACAGCAGCGCGCTGAAGCCCATTCGTGTCGCTGTCGCTCTCTTGGCAATGGTTCTGATCGGCGGAGGACAGATCCTCATGACCGCACCGACACAATTTTCTGAAGGAACAGCACTCTCGCCGTGGACGGGGGCATGTGTATTGCAATTCAGCAATGCGATCTTCTTCGCTGTTCAGTGCGGATACCATGGAAAGATTTCCAAAGAGGCGGTGAAATGTTCGGCTCTTGCCGGCCTGCTTTGGGGTGTTTGCGCTGCCGGTGTATATGCCATTCTGCTGCCAACGCTCCGTCTTCTGGGAGCCAGCCGTCAGGCGGGGATCGTTTTCCCTGTCGCCTGCAGTATGACCATTCTGCTCTTCTCGTTTTTTACTTCGCTTCGCTTCCATGAAAAACTGCGCTGGCAGCAGTGGTGCGCCCTTGTTATTCTGGTGGCGGGCATCTTTCTGGTCAAGCTCTGACACCCCTTACAGAATTCCCTTTTAGGCAGACAGAGGGAAGATGCCCAATTTCATTTCAGTTTCCGCAGATCCACCGAGCAGCTTTCCCAAAAGAGTGTGTCTTCGACAGGCTTGTTGTCGATTTCCCAGAAATGATTCATGACATCTTCCGGAACCGGTCCCCGTTTCGTGGACTGCTCCAAGTAATTTCGCAGGACGGTGGGATCAATGGATGACCGGATGTGGATCGTCGGCAGAAGATTGATCAACCCGGCAAAGAAACTCTGCCAGCCGGCATCTTTTCCATTGTTCTGATTCATCGTGCAAACGACAAGTTTTCCCGTGCCGACCCGTATGGCAGCAACGTGACAGAAATTGCGGAGCGTATCTTCCGGGATGAAGTGTTTGATTTTTTGGATCAGCCCCTTCATCCGGTCCCGAACCGGTTTATCTGCTCCATAGACCAACTCATCCACCGGCACAGGGAAATCGTCCAGATTGAGTTTGCATCCCTCCTCCAGAAGCGGCTGAAAGTTCAGCCCGAAATGGTGCGAATCTCCCATGGCACGTCGGAGTTCTTCTGAGGCGACCACACCACCTAAATTGCTTCCCCGATCCCAGATACAGGGCTTGAAACGCTCCAATGTGCTGTGCCAGAAATAGCGGTTGCGTTTTGCCGCCCGGTCGTACAGGAGAAGCACCGTTTTCCCTGCGTTCAGTTCATCAAAGAGAGTCTCATCCAACGTGTCGGTAACGAGGATGTCTTTGACCTGCTGCGGCCTCGCTGTCTTTGCCATGAAAGCGGCAACGGCACTCCCGTTCTGCAGAGCCGTTGCTGGCGTAAAGGCGATCTCAGGTGCCAGATAGAACCACAGATCCCAGCTGTTGCTCAGATGCAGTTCTTCCGAATCAAAACTTGCGTTCAATTGGAATCTTGCCGCCTGTGGACGCGGCGGAATACGCAGCGAAAGTCCGGCAAGTTTATGCAGTCCGGATACCGGGACAAAATCTTTGCCCTCGTAGATCTCCTCCTGCTCTTCTCCGCAGGAGATCGTCACTTTCAAGGTTCCCCGTTTGGCAAGATTGGGCGTGAAACAGGAAAGGTGAATGGAAATCTCCACCGTTTCTCCGTAATGGAAATTTTCTTCAGGCGAATCCATCAACAGTACGCTGTCGCCATTGAATTGACGCATCCAAGCGGCATCAATATACTTGTCATCATCAAAGCAGTCCACAATGCCGTTCCGGTTCTCATATTTGAGGCAATCGGCTAACTGAAGCATCTCAAAACCGCAGAGCACAGAAAAACGCAGTTGCTCAATATAGCGTTTGATAGCCATCTTCTTGAACTCTTCCGAGGCTTTGATGAGTTTCGGCAGCCGCGCACCGATACCTTTTTGCCGAATGAGTTCCGGCAGTTCCGTGAGGAAACGGGGCTTCTCTATGCCATTGGCCGCGAGGTATTCCGCTCCGACCCGATCGGCAAACGCATCAAATTTCCGGTTCAATGCTTCGTAATCGGAGATCTCAATGTAATGCATCGCCTCATGCGCCAGCACCGGACGGGTCGGCACCGCTTCGCGGCGGATGCCCGCCTGTGCAAAAGTTCCCTTGTGTTCCTGCATCATGGGAACATCAAAACAGGAACCGTTCAGATGCCAGCAGGAATCCTGTTCAAACATCTTTTCGTGATGTTTGAAGGGGAAGTAGTAGGCAATGTGCTGACAGAAGATATCCGCCGACGTGCGGTCGTATTCGCCCCAGCCGGAATTGTCCAGAATCAGCTGATTGGGCGCCATTTTTTTCCCAATCTCATACAGGGTCTGTACTCCCGGCTGATGTCCGGATTTGTGCATTTCGTTGCCAATGCAGAAGATTGCCATGGAGGGGTGATTGCGATACCGGGCAATCATATCCTGCCACTGAGTGGCATTCATATCCAATCCCGTCTTTTCACCCCGTTCGTTGTAAGTGAACGCAAATCCGATCTCGGCATGGATCAGAAACCCCAGTTCATCGGCGGTCTCCACAAACTCCGGGTACGGCATGGTGCTGTGCCAGCGGACCAGATTGAATCCGTATTTCTTGGCCTGCGTGATGTACTTGACGGCGGCATCTTTCAGACTTCCACCGGTCATGTTAGGGTGTTCATGTGCGGTGATCCCCCGGATGCAGCCGCGGAGATAGATCGGGTTTCCGTTCAGAAGAACCGCATTGTTCCCGACTGTTTCCAAGGACGAAAAACCGAAGCGGCAGGATTGATTCCCGCAATACAGAGTATAGAGAACCGGATGCTCAGGGGTCCACGGAGCGAGGGCTGACGCGTCCAATCGGACTCTTTCGCCATTGTTTCCTGATTCTCTCCTCATAATGGGGAGCGCAATGCGTGTCCCCTGCCGGTCCGCAACACAAAAGGCATCCGGGAAGCCGCCGCCCTCAGCAAAGATGGTTAGTATCTTGTTCTTGGGGTCACAGTGAAAATGCATCTAGACTTTCCTCGATTTTTTTATTCCTTCTCTCCTCCCGGACAGGCAAAAAGGGTAAGATCGGTTACCCCGTGCCGGTAACGGTTCCGTTTTCGCTCGATCAGCAGGCGAACATAAAATGCCTTGACCGGGATTTCCAGAATCTGAAAATCTACATTCAGATCCTGCGTATTGCCGGAGCAATCCAGCGTTCCCGGCAGGAGAGTTCCCTTTTGATCCAGAAACTCGACTTTCCAGTGAACCGGTTCCGGGAACCGCCCCTCTCTGTGGTTGAGCTCCGGCTCCGTCCAGATCACCCGAAGCGCCTGAATGGTAAAATACTCTTTCAGACACACGGTCAATGCCGGTTCCCGATCCGCAGGGTCAGGCTCCCACCATGTATGCGTACATTCATCAACGGCAAAGACCGGATAGTTTCCTCCCCAGTGACTGCTCGCCTTCGCCGGCTTGTTGACGGAGACCGGAACCCACCCGCAATCCCCTGCGGTCAGTGATTGCGGCGCGGATGTAATTTTACAATGCGGGATCCCGTTTTCGTCAAACGTCACGCGGTCCATTCCGATGCGCCGTTCAAAGACATGCACTCGATGAATCAGGCAGGTATAGAATTGCCAGACGCTGTTGTTTTTGCCGTGAACCATGCCCCCGTGACCGGTTCCGGCGACCATTCCATGCGGCTGCCGTGCCAGCATGGTGGCGGGTTGTTGGAATGGTCCGAGGGGAGAGGCCGAGGAACGATAACATCCGATTGCATAGTTCCGAAAGACTGTCCCGCAACAGGCATACTGAAGATAATAAACGCCATTGTGCTTCAGCATGGAAACCCCTTCGTTCCAGCCGTGGTGTTCGTGCTCATTATATTCTCCGTAATGTTCCCACGAATTCCCGCTCTGGAAGTCAATCAGTTTGACCGGATCGGTTTTGCCTCTGATCGGATTGTCCGGCTCCAACTCCATCCCGTAGATTCCCCCGCCATATGGGGCACATCCCCAGTAGAGATAGAGTTTGCCGTCATCGTCCGCGAATAGCGATGGGTCCAGATATTCCTGTTCAATCGGAGAGCCATCTTTGCGACTGGGTTCACCCAGCAACTTGAATGGTCCGAAGGGTGTGGCTCCTGAAAACAGTCGTGGAATTTTGCAGGGATTCGCACTGCTGGTCACCAGAAAACTGCCGCGGAAAAACACGGCTGAGGGAGCGTACCCGAGAGGGTACTCAATCTCAATGGGACGATGCTCCCAATGAACCATATCGTGCGAGTAGTAAACCTGATTGCTCGAAGGGTACATGTACCATACACCATCGTGATACAGCATTTCAGGATCAGCAACCTCCCGGAAATCACAGACTTCTCCGGAGGAAAAACCGGAAACATCCGCTTTTTCCGCACGGCAGGGGAACCCCAGTCCGATTTCCGGAAGCGGTAAAGGATTGCAGTAAATATCCTGCTTCATGTTACAGTGCGACATTTTCATAACCGAGGTGACTGTTGACAACTTTTAGGAACACGATTGAAAACGAAAAGTTTCATGACAAATCCTTATCTTATCTCCAGGGAACAATTGCGAGAGCGGTCAGGCGTCCGCCCCAGCTCATCGTGCCCCAGAGTTCGTCCAACGTCGTTTCCGCAATGTTGGTGTTGCAATCCCCCGCTCCATAATAGATGCGAAGTGTTTGTTGGTCATCCAACAATACTGCGCCGCAGGGGAAAACTGTAAACTCCACCCAAAGCGATGGATCGCCGGTTTCATAGGGAGCCTCGGCCACCAGAAGCGGTTCTTTAGTAATCCCGATCAGCTTTGTAGGATCATCAAGATCAAAAAGTGCGGCACCTGCCGTATAACGCTTGGACCACTTCCGGTTATGGATTGTGACGGCTCGCGCTGGATCGTCATCCACAGCATGGAAAATCAGCAACCAACCTCGATCTGTTTTGATGGGAGGCGCCCCTGCACCGATCTTCTTATTCGCAAAAGGAACATCCTCACAGCCGAGAAGCAACTCAGAGTCCCCCCAATACCGCAGGTCAGGCGAGCGACTGTACCAGATGTGGAACGGATCACCCCATTGGTTGGATGGACGCTCGCATCGCATGTACAGTCCGTTGATCTTTTCCGGCCAAAGGACCATATTGCGCTGCTGGGGAACGCCTACACAGACGGCATCAAAATCCACCCCTTTCCCGCGCCAGCGGGCAATACCGGGTCGCTCGGAATGCTGGTTTTCAAAGCAGAAACTCAAATAAAGTTCATCCTCCAGCACTGTAAGCCGGGAGTCGCAGACCCATGGCAGAACAGTATCACGATAATGTACCCGGATAAGTTCCGGTTCCATGGTAAAATTGATCCCGTCTTCGCTGTGGCCGAAGCCTGTTCCGCAACTTACTCCCGGAGAATTGAGATCCCGATAGAAATCAATTCGAGGCGCAATCAGGTATTCTCCATGATAACGGGTCACTCCCGCATTGAAGACAAACGTAGCCTGCATCGGAACGTTGTCTTTCGTCAAAATGGGATTCCCTGCGTAACGCCGCATGATTGGATTGCTGTGCAGCACCCCATTCAGTTTCGGCAGATCTTTAAGCAATGTTGGCATATTTGCGACTCCTTCTTGTAAAATCATTTCTATTGAAGTTCAACCAATCGGTAACTATTGCCTTCGACCGGCAATTCAATACTGTTGTCTTGTCCCAGTTTTTCCCCTGATTCAGCATCCGTCAAGACAAAAGTGCCTGGCAACATAATCTTCACTTTTGAAACCCTTTTATCAATGTTGCCGATCATTAGGAGCCAGTGCCCGTCCTTGCGTTTTACTGCAGTGACTTTGACCGTAGTAAGGGAACTTTTCACCGGATTATCCGGATGCCATCCGGGAAACACCTCAGTAGTCTTTGCATCACCGTATCCAAATGCCCGGATCAAGTTCTGAATTTTCTTGTAATGGTCTCCGGGGCGGCCGCCGTATTCATGATCCAGAAGATTGTAGGCAAAAGAGACAGCAAGCAGACTGTTGTTGATTGTCTCACGCTGGGTGTCATCCAATCCCTGTGCAACTTGGGCAATCAGTTGCGGCATCAGTCCTGCCTGCACCCCGGTCGAATTCGTCAGGATATACGCCTCCGGGAAGCGCTGAGAATAGAGCCAGGAACCGAAATTCATCTCCCAGTCAGTAAACCCGGAAGCAAGAGAATTGATCGGCAGCACGTTTACATCGGTGATATGCAGATGCAAGGCAGGCCGTCCATGTAACATTTTCCCCTGCTGCGTCAGAAGCACGGCAGTACGTCGGATCAGTTCCCTCCACAAAAAGATTGGATAATATGGCGTTTTAGGGGAAATGTTCGTACGGAGTCTTCCCTGCGCAATCACCGGATCGGGAATGACCGCATCATAAACATTGTCAAAGTAAACTCCGTCACTGAGTCCCTTCTTCAGTACAATCGTCCAATAGTAGAGCAGGAAATCCATGTAATTCTCGTCGGGATCTGCGCCATACAGGGTTGAGGGACGACCGGATCTCCATTCTGCACGATTCCATTCATCGGCATACATGTCATACTCCGGCCAGGTGGACACCAGTGCCCGCGGATCGGAGTAGAGAAGGCGGTACTTTGCCTTTTCAGCACGAATCACCCCCTGTTGCATTCGTGTCTCAACGACATCGTTAAAGGAGAATACTTTGCCTCTGTAGAGGACAGGAAGATGGTTCCGCCTGATGTACTCCTTGATCTCCGTGTCACTCTCTGCCCGGTTTTTCCAAGTTCTCGCAAAAAGGTAGTGCAGATGACTGAAATCCCCGTTAGGAGGAGTCAGAGGCGGATCCTCTGAGAAAAACGGAACAAAGTAATTGCCGAAAATGTAGAACGGCTCACTCTTTTCAGGAGCCCACCCCTCCCAAGAAAAATTCGAGTGACAAAAACCTTCCGGTAGAATCGGTTTCACCGGAGAAGGTTGCAACCCGGTAATAATGGAAAACGGCTGATCTCGGAAGATACCATTCGCTCCGCTCAAATTAATCCGCAGAATAACCGACTCTCCATTGCGGAGAATTTCTTGTGCCGGCTTCCGGCTTCCCGTTTCCCAGTTATGCGTAGTCTCTGCGAACCAAGCCAAGCCGCGAAGACTGTTTCCAAGCCAGATATAGGGATGAAATCCGCCCGGGTACTGGATTTTGCGCCCTGTATGCAGAGAGTCCCAGAGGATTCCCTGCCGGTCTGAAAGGCTTTGATGAATATTGCGGCGCATCCCGTCTCCAACAACATGCAGGAGTTTGCCATATTCCTGATGCAGGGGGAGTTCAAAGGCCATGTTTTTCAACAGGAGGAATCCTTTTGGAACAAACTTCCAGGTAATCTTCAGCATCCCGTCATAGTCAAATTCATACATCGCCGTCACGGAAAGATTTTTTCGCTCTCCCGTTGCTTCCATCACTACGCGATCCTTCGATTCTTCAATCGTTTTTGCTCCAGAGAAGGCGAGGACTTCTCCATCAATTCGGAGCAATGCAGGAGCCGAGAGCAGATTCTTCCCCAGCGCATTGATTTCGGCAATGCCGCCGGAGCCGAGACGAATGGCTGTTTGCAGTGACTGCACTTCAGAACCGTCTTTTACAACAAGAGGCTTGAACGGAGGAACGATAAGACGCTCTGCTCCGATTCTCAACCCTTGCCAGGGGAATTTTCGGATTGCGAAAAAAGAACTCTGTTCTTCTTGCTTGCCCTTTCCATCTGTATATGCCGCTTTCAGGAAATACCCGCCCAAGGGAAGTTCCGGAAGCTGGAATTCCAGCGTAGCTCCGGGCATTTGCGGTCTCCCCTCATAAAACGTCTTTTTCCCATCTTCACTTACAATGGAGATAAGAACATCTTTCAGTCCGTTCATTTTTGCTTTGGATGCACAATTCAGGCGGGCTTTCCCTTTTTTGAACGTAGGGTAAATACCGACTTCCAGTCTGACGGGGGGATCCGGGTCAATCCACATCTTTCCTTGATTGGAATTCCAGGGGATAATACGGCTTTGGAGCTTTTCCCCACTGACTGGCAGCGTGATATCATACCGCAGCGAGTAGTCCACGCCGGTCGTAAGCAGTTGACGCCAATCCAAAACCTCGGATTTCCCAGACTTCAATTGGAATCGGCGTGCAAACGTGCGGGGAACCTCCAAAGAAGACACCTCTGCCACAAAATTGACCTCCTGTTCTGTCAGGACAGCCTGCCAGCGGAAGTTGCAGCTTTGTCCGCGATAGGGTTTTTCTCCATACGTCCAGAACCCGAGAAGCCCGGTTGCGGGAATGTCCTTTTGCGGGATAAAAATCGCAGAAGCCTTTCCGGCCCAATCTGCAACCTCATCAGGGTCGCTCCATTGGCGACTCATTTGCAGTTTCCATGGCTTCCCATACTCAATGAACGCAAGGTTCAATTCCTTCAGCGGGATGGCAATTTCACTTTCCCAATGGCCGGGAATTTTTCCTTCAGGAGCCTTCCTTTCACGCATTCGGAAAACGAACGGCTTGGTGGCTCCGGGCGGCTGCACTGTGAGGAAACAATCCTCCTTTGCTCCGACTTTCATCGGCTCCGGAGGCAATTCACTCCGATGCGCGAAATAGAGATTCTTCTCATCGTATCCGAAGTAAAAATAGACCACCCGTTTGGCCAAGATCCCATTACTCCGCGAAATTGCACCGAACTGTTGCGATCCGCCTCTCCATTCATCTTCGCCAATCTTTCCGTCAATGACCGGAGGCTTCGGCATCGGCGGCAATTTTAGCAGCGTTTCCCCAAAACAGCACGGCATCGCGGTTAGCGCCATAAGAAAAAACAGAGAGGACAGTCTTTTCATGGTAACGAATCTTTCTTATTCCCAATATTTAAAAAGGGAAAGTTTGACATTGGCAAAAGTAGCCTTGCCGCTGGTTAGCACAGTCAAGGCGATTTCGCCGGATTGGGCATCTGCGGGTACCTTGAACGATTTTTCAACGATTTGCCATTCACAGGAACCAGTCATTGCAGCAGGCTGGAAATAAATTTTCTTTCCGGAAGCAGTTTTCACAATAGCCATAACTACAGCACCCTCACTTTTTTTGTCGGTAGCTACAACGTTGCTGCATTTTACCTGATAAGAAAGCACGACATCTTTCCCTGCAAATTTGGCGAAATCGCAGGGAAATGTGACACGTTTGTTTTTTCGATAATCCTGCGGTACATTGATAGTCAGGAAGGAAACATCACCACTCTTTTCCACTTGGGCAACCGATGGCATCTTGAGTTTCTCCATTTCCTGTTCGGAGAACCCACATTCAAACAAGGCCTTCTCCCCTGCAATGCCGCAAATTGCCACTGATGCGAAAATCAAAGACATCCATTTTTTCATGATCTTTTCCCTTTTTTTGACGGATTTGTTTGGACAAGGCGTTACGATTTTGCGCTCTCAATACAAAAATAAGATACATTTCCCGCAGGAAAAAGCAAGTAAACGGATCACATTTTTACAGTATTTATTTATTTATATTATTAAAGTTCATATTATTGTATAAATTAGGTCTGATGACTGCGCCTTTCCATGACCACCTTCACACTAAAAAAAAGACCGGGGGATTTCTCCCCCGGGGTGCCGCTGAGACGACATTCAGGGTGACACCATGATCCCTGAAGCGATGGGTTGCAACAGCGAAAAAGTCTTCCCGGGAAGACTTTTCGAGGAAGTCTTTGCCCTTGGCTACTACCAGAGCAGAGGTCTGTTGCCATCCAGACCGAAGCAGTTCGTGA
>DCGO01000032.1:0-12082 GCA_002314605.1 Lentisphaeria bacterium UBA1776
CCCCACCACCAGCGGACGCATGGATACCTATTCCCCCCGGCTTATCGCCGACTGCGGTCTCCGGGGCATGATCGGCAAGGGCGGCCGCTCAACCGCCGTGGTGGACGCCATGAAGGAATACGGTGCCGTCTATTTTGCCGCCGCCGGCGGAACCGGGGCGCTGATCGCATGCTCCATTGTCAAAGCGGAGGTCGTTGCCTTCCCGGATCTGGGACCGGAAGCCATTCACCGTCTGGAGGTCCGGGATCTTCCGCTGGTCGTCGCCATTGACAGTCTCGGCGGGGACCTCTACCGGCGATGAAACGCAATTTACGGTATGCCATTCTGCTGGCCGGAGCATGCGTGATCGCATTTGCGGGCGCATTGGACTATCCTTTTCTGCAATACGATGACTGGGCGTATGTCACAGGCAATCCCAATCTGGTGCTGGACTGGCCGCATTTCTGGAGGATGATCATTACGCCCGTCCAGAAACTTGCCACACCGCTGCCGCAGGCAAGTTTCTTTCTTGATTATGCCATCGGCGGACTGCAGGTACGAATCTACCATCTGATCAATCTTCTGTGGCATATCGGAGTGGTGTATCTGGCCTGCCGTCTCTTCCGGGAACTGGGAATTTCCCGCAGGACGGCGTTTTTTCTCGCACTGGTTTTTGCCGTGCATCCACAGCGGGTGGAATCGGTGGTATGGATCGCGGAAAGAAAAGACGTCATGTGCGCCTTTTTCTTTCTTCTTGCCTGCGTTTTGCAGCAGAAGGCCCTGCGGCACCGGAAAAACTTTTCCCCCGGATCCGTTGCAGCCATGACGGCCGCAGTTCTCTGCAAACCGTATGCGGTATGTCTGCCGCTGGTTCTGGCGGCACTGGACTTTCACCGTACACACCGTTTCCGCTTCCGGCCCGTGCAGCCGCACCTGATCACTTCCGGACTCCTTCTGATCCTGTTTTGCACCACGGTTCAGAAAGCGGGGAGCAATATCACACAGATCGGGCTGTTTCCGGTCCTGGCGATCCGCAATTACTGCATGTATTTCTTCAAAACGCTGTACCCGGTCCACCTGTGTCCTCTTTACCCCTTTGTCTATATTACCCCGCTGGATTATCTCCTGATCGCCGGATGCATCGGGATCCTGATTTTCATCGGCTGGAAAAAACCGGAGAAACTCAAATTCGACGTTCTGCCAATGCTGTTTGCCGCAGGAATGGTTCTGGGGCCGGTTTCCGGTATCATGACCTTCAACGACACGGATTTTGCCGACCGCTACAGTTATGTTCCTTCCATTTTTTTTCTGACCGCTGTCACGCTGGCAATCCCGAAACTGCCGGAAAAATTCCGTGCATGGCGTTGGAGTTACCCGGCTGCACTGCTGCTCGGGACACTGCTGTACAAACCGGTATGGAACGGAGACGAATCCCTGCTTCGGGAGGCTGTCTCGCGACCGGGATGCAATTTTCATGCCGCCATATATTACTCCGCCTATCTTCAACAGATCGGGGAAGAGGATTCCATGATGAAACCTTTGGAACAGTACGATCATACCCATCCCCGTGCCGCCAGATTCCGCATACCGCTGCAGCATTTTGAACAGGGAATGCGGCTTCTGTACCGTTCACGCCGCGGGGCGGATCCGGCACTGCTGCCGGAATTCATGGCCCTCTTGAATCAGGACAGCAAACGCGAATCCATAAAAGTGCTGAATTATATTTTTCTGATTCCGCTGATGACTGCTTTCGCCGATTGTGCGCTTTCCGGCGGGAAACCGGACATGGCAGCCCGGATCTACGACGGACTTGCAGAAGATTGCCGGGAGAATCCCTTTTACCGGCCATTCTACCACGGAGTGGCAGCGATGCTGCGTAAAGATCCGGCGGCGGCGGTGCCGTACTTTGAACAGGCCCATCGGTGCAATCCGGGAAATGAAACGGCGCGCCTCAATCTGGAGACGGCCAGACGGAAAGCGGCGGAAAATGCGCGTTGACGCGGAAAAATGTACGTCTTACGCTCAAATGACTTGCCGTACACAGAAATGCATGGTATATTATGGCAGGGATTGACTTGAAAATTTTTTTCAACATAAGGAGCCTTGAAAATTATGGCAAAAGGTACCGTCACCCAGAAAATCATCGACCGGCATGTGATCACCGGTTCCAAAGAGGCGGGCAAGGTTGTTTCCATCAAAATTGATCAGACCCTGACACAGGATGCCACCGGCACGATGGCGTACCTTGAGCTGGAGGCCATGGGAGTGAACCGGGTCGCCACCGAGCTGTCGGCCTCCTATGTGGACCACAATATGATGCAGAACGGTCCGGAAAACCGGAACGATCACCTCTATCTCCAGTCCATCGCCAAAAACAAGGGCGTGGCCTTTTCTCCCCCGGGTAACGGGATCTGTCATCAGGTCCATCTGGAGCGTTTCGGAGTCCCCGGCAAGACCCTGCTGGGCTCGGATTCCCATACTCCCACCGGCGGCGGCATCGGGATGATCGCCATCGGGGCCGGCGGTCTGGATGTGGCGCTGGCCATGGCCGGCAAGCCCTTCCGCCTGGCGTATCCCCGGGTGATCGGCGTCAAACTTACCGGAAAACTCAAAGCCTGGTGCGCCGCCAAGGATGTGATCCTGAAACTGCTCTCCATTCTGACCACCAAGGGCAATGTGGGCAATGTGGTGGAATATTTCGGCTCCGGTGTCGCCACCTTGAGCGTCCCCCAGCGGGCCACCATCACCAACATGGGCGCGGAACTGGGAGTCACCACCTCCGTCTTCCCCTCGGATGACCGGACAAAACAGTTTCTGGAAGCTCAGGACCGGGGCAGATCCTTCGTCCGGATCGAGGCGGATGCCAAGGCCGAATATGACCGGGTCATCGAAATCGACCTCAACAAGATCGTCCCCATGGCGGCATGTCCCTCCAGCCCGGACAATATCAGGACCATTGAGGAACTCTCCGGCAATCCGGTTGGACAGGTCATCATCGGCAGCTGCACCAACAGTTCCTACCGGGATCTGGCCATGGTGGCTGAAGCATTGAAGGGGCGGAAAGTGCATTCCAGTGTCACATTGTCCATCGCTCCGGGCAGCCGGCAGGTGCTGGAAATGCTGGCAAGGGAGGGAAAACTTGCCGACATGATTGCAGCCGGAGCGCGGATTCTGGAAACCGGCTGCGGTCCCTGCATCGGGCAGGGACAGAGTCCGGCACAGGAGACCATTACGGTACGTACCTTCAACCGGAATTTCGCCGGCCGGACCGGCACCCGGGGGGACCAGTCCTATCTGGTCAGTCCGGAAAGCGCCGTTGCCGCCGCCCTCACCGGATGTTTCACGGACCCGAGGAAACTGGACTTCGGCATGCCGCAGATCCCGGATGTGGAAAAATTCAATATCAATGACAACATGATCATCCCGGCTGCGGCGGATGTCAATTCGGAGATCATCCGCAAGCCCACCATCGGGAATCCGCCGGTCAACAATCCCCTGCCGGAAAAAATTGAGGGCGCAGTACTGATCAAAGTGGGGGACAAGATCACCACCGACCACATCATGCCGGCGGGGATCTACCTCAAACTCCGGAGCAACATCCCCCAGTATTCCCGGGTGGTTTTCGACTGCTTCACGGAACCCGGAAAGCCCAGCTTTGCTGAACGGGCCATCGCGGTGCGGGATTCCGGCCGCCACGGAATTATCGTGGGGCGGGACAGTTACGGTCAGGGGTCCAGCCGCGAGCACGCGGCAATCTGCCCCATGTATCTCGGAGTGAAGGCTGTGGTGGCGCTGGCCATTGAACGCATTCACAAAGCCAATCTGGTCAATTTCGGGATTCTGCCGCTTCTCTTCGCCGATCCGGCGGACTATGACCGGATCGAACCGGAGGACCAGCTGCTGATCGAAAATGCCCGCCGTCAGCTGGGGGTCGGCAAACCCATGGAGGCGGAAATCGTCAAATCCGACGGCAAAGTCATTCCCGTCAAACTGGTCCATACCCTGTCGGAGGACGATATCCGGATCATCCTGGCCGGCGGCATGCTGAACTGCTGAATATGATGCAGCAACCCCATCGGCACCCGAATTATGAGTGGAGACTTTCCCCGTGCTGGGGAATTCTTCTGTTGCTGGGTGCTTTTTTTCTGCTGTATGAACCGTGGAACCTGGGACTGAAGGATTTCTTCCGTCAGGAGGGATTCTACGCGGTTCTGGCGCAGGAAATAGATTCAAAACTGCCGATCTGTACCGCCCACGGGACAGCAGTCCGGAACACGTTTCCCCTGTTCCCGGTAACAGTGCAGCTGCTGACCCGGTGGACAGGGATGGAAATGGTCTTTGTCATGCGTCTTCTGTCGGTTTTCATGACCTTTGTCACCGGGATCCTGGTACTGATCAGTGTATGGCGGGCGCGGGACTTTACGGCGGCGGCGGTGGCGGCGGCCATGTTCTGGAGCAGCAATATTGTGCTGGAAAAATCATGGGACGGGTATCCGTCCACCACCGTCATGTTCGGACTTCTGGCGGCCCAGCTGGTTTGGCTTTACCTCGGTTCACGCAAAAACAACTGGAATCTTGCGTGGGTCGCATCCTGCGTGATTCTGGCATTGACATTCTATGCGGGGGGGTTCTATGTGTTTTTCCTCTTTTTCCTGCCTATGATCTTTCTGCGCCGTCCCTTGACATTATGGCCCAAACTGGCCATGCCGGGCATGCTGATCGGGCTTGCCGTTTTGGGGGCGGTGATTGTACTGTGGGATCTGCCCTTCCACCTGCTGCCGGCCAATACGCCAGTCCAGCGCTGGTGGCCGGAGTGGCAGAAATGGGATTATCTTGAAAACCTTCTGCACTTTCCCGTCGATGTGGTGGTCCGTTTCACACCGTGGATCATTCTGGCATGGGCGCCCTTCTGTGTGGCGCTGCAGGCATTGGATCCCACACCGCTTTTCAGCAAATACCTGCGGGCCATCACGCTGACGACTCTTGTCTTTCTGTGGCTCTCGCCGGAAACAGAGTCCTACGATCTCATTTATCTGGCGGCACCGTTTTCCATGCTCTGCGGCATGTATTATGAATCCGCTGTCATGAGGTATGCGCCGCGTCTGAGATTTCTGACGGGGTACGGCGGCGGGATCTTCATATTGGGGACGGCTCTCGGCATTCTGTTTTTCTGTACATCGCCGGAATCCCTCATCGCGGTCTTCGTATCGCTCCATGAATCCATTGCTTTCCGGGAAATTCTGACGTACAGGACGATGGCGCTGGCCGTCGGCAGTATTCTGCTGGTGGCGGCGGGATTTGTTTACTGGGGACCGTCCCGAAAACCGGTGTGGACATGTCTGCTGCTGGCGGTGCTCTCCGCTGTCTCTTTCTTCCATCTGGTCATGTTTCCCTACCGGATCCAGAATCAGGACCACCGGGAAATGGCCAAGCTTCTGGCCCGGAAATTGGAACAGGACCGGAAAAATCATTCCTCGCCGGCAAAGATCTTCAAACTCAATATCTCCGATCTTTACAGTGAATGCAGTCTTCTGAATGCCCGTGTCCGCAAAATTTCTGTACTGGATGAGCTGCCCATGCGGGAAGATGTCATTTATCTCGTCAGTACGGAATTTCCGCAGCTCCCGGACCGGATCTGGACCAATCTTCTCGCGCAGGACCAGACCTATCGCGGCCGGCGGATCTGTCTCTGGAAAGGCGTTCTTCGCAAAGAGGAGGAGAATATATCCCGATGAAAGCTCCTCTGACTGGCATGTCCATCGAAGCTTTGGCGGAATATGTCAAAAGCAAACACCTCCAGCGTTTCCGGGCCGTACAGATCGCCGACTGGATCTACCGCAAACGGATCTGGGATCCGGATGAAATGAGCAATCTGCCTGCTCCGCTTCGGATGGAACTCAAAACAGACTTTTCCGCCCCGTCGAGCCGCGTGGAAACCGTATCGTCTTCCCCGGACGGCACGGAAAAACTCCTGCTGGAACTGCAGGACGGGAATCATGTGGAAATGGTGGTGATCCCGGGGAATGACAACCGCACCACGTTTTGCCTCAGCACTCAGGTGGGGTGTCCGGTCCGCTGTGTCTTCTGCGCCAGCGGGGCGGGAGGACTGGTCCGGAATCTGGCGGCCGGAGAGATCATCGAAGAATTCCTCCACGGTACAAAAAAGACCGGAAATTTGCCGGACAACATCGTCTTTATGGGAATCGGCGAAGGGCTGTTGAATTTTGAAGCGCTGGAAACGGTGCTGAAGCATCTGACCTCGCCGGAAGGATTCGGCATGGCACCACGGCGGATCACCGTTTCCACCAGCGGCATCGTGCCGGGGATCCGGAAACTGGCGGCGCTGAAAAAAGAATTCACATTGGCCATATCCCTCCACGCCCCCACGGACGAAATCCGCGCACGGCTGATCCCGGATGCCTTCCGTTACCCGGTGGCCGAAGTTCTGAAGGCTGCGGATGAGTATCGTGACACCTGCGGCAGAATGGTCACATTGGAATACACGCTTCTGGAAAATCTGAACGATTCCCGTGAGGCGGCCCTCCGCATGGCGGAGATCAGCAGAAACCACCATGCGAAAATCAACCTGATTCCCTACAACCAGACGAACCGGGGGTTCAGGCGTCCTGCGGAGCGGGTCATTCGGGAATTTCAGGAGACGATCGAAAAAAACGGCGGAACAGTGACCCGCCGCAGGGAACGGGGGGCCAGTTCCGATGCCGCCTGCGGACAGCTGCGGGACAGGGCGGAGCGCCGCAGATAAGGCTGCGTCCCCTGCGGAGCCCCTGGTGCGGGCAACGAAGGCGACGTGATCCATATTCCACAGACACTCCTGTCATGGAGGATTTTGGATGAACTTGCCGGCAAAAGACCCGGCAGAAATACTTGCAAAAAGCGGAAGAGAGAGTATATTAAAGCCGTTGCAGTTTTATGAAAAGCGGCGGTCAACGCCGCGGCAATGAACCCGGTGAAAATCCGGGACTATCGCGTAACTGTGAGCAGTCGAATGTGACTGCGTAGTCAGAGCTTGCCGAACTGCGATCCCGACGGTTTTCGCGTCAAAGACTCCGGGCAGCTCATTTGAGGCTCTTCCGGAATCCCGCCCCGCAAAAACGCCGGGGAAGTGCGCGTAACACGAAAGGGATCCATCATGCGCCAGATTTGCCTCCGCCGTTCTCCATTCACCCTCATTGAACTTCTGGTCGTTGTTGCCATCATCGCCATTCTGGCGAGCATGCTTCTTCCAGCTCTGGAAAACGCCCGGGCAAGGGCCCGGGCCGCCGGCTGTCAGGGCAATGTCCGGCAATGGGGCGTCATCATGCAGCTCTACAACGCCGACAACCGGGATTTCTTCCCAAAATACGAAGAATATACCCATCTTCCCGCCGGATTTGACCGGCTCTACTGGTTTGCCGCCCGCCGGAGTTCCGATCAGGAATGGGTGGCCGCAAAAGGTCTGCTGGCCGGGTATCTGGCCAGTGTCAAGGGGCTTTCCCGCTGTCCCGGGTGGATCGATGCCAAAGAAGGGGGCTACGATGCCGGATGCGGCGGTTACGGCTATGCCAACGGCGGCAGTTTCTCCGGCGTCAACGGGAAAAACGCCAGCCTTGCCATGCTCAGGCGCCTGAGTCCCTCCCATGCCGCGCTGGTGGGAGACAGTGCCGCGGCGGAAAACGGCAGTCCGGGGGACAGCCGGGTCATCATGCAGGCGGCCATGTACACCCCCTTCGATCCGGAATGGTCCTACAACTATGCGCCCACCACCCACTTCCGCCATCTGGACCGGGCCAATATCGTTATGGCGGACGGTCATGTGAGCGCCATGGCGGCTTATACATACCGGCAGGGGACAGGTTCTCCAAACAGTGCCGGAAGCATGCATTTTACCGGCTCAAGCTATGAAGCCTTGAAGCTGGGCTTCATCCGGTCGGAACAGTACTTTATCTTCGGGATCAACAACTGAAGGAATATAATCCATGAAAGCCTCTCCCGTTGAAGTCGTTGCCGCCGTGATCCGTCAGTCAGGGATGGTTTTCATTTCCAGCCGGAAAAATATGGGCTGGGAATTTCCAGGAGGGAAGATCGAACCGGGGGAAAGTCCGGCGGAAGCGCTCCGGCGGGAACTTGCCGAAGAGCTGGACATCCATGACGCCGCGATCCTCGACAAAATTTTCGAGATCACCCACGCTTATCCGGACAAAACGGTCCGGCTTCACTTCTTCCGGACCTTGCTTCCCGCCGGAACGGTCATTACACCGAAAGAGGGGCAATCCTTTCAATGGGTGAAGCCGGAAGCTCTCGCCTCCTGCGGACTCCTCCCGGCGGACCGCCCTCTGGCGGAATTTCTGGCAGCATATTGAATACCCCGTGAGCGTTCCGCCAGCGGGCGCATGTACGTTAAACGTGTATTTTCCCGGAGGGTCGAGAGGCCGAAGGCCGACAGCCGACCATACGCCAGCGGGAGCTACCCGCCCTCGATCAAGGCGAGTCTCCCGGCGAAGCCGGGAAGCCGCCGCGACACATCGAAGCGGCACGTTTGCCGCCGGGTGCTGCCTGCCGGCACGTTTGACGCCTACCCCCTTCGGGCAAGGAGCTTTTCAAGGAGATGCTTCAACAACTCCACCGTCCAGTCCACATCGTCACCGGCACGGTGGGCCTGTCCCTCACCCTTGCGGGGATCCGGCAGCTGCAATAAGATCCGCAGATCCTGGAGTTTCCGGCTAGGCAGGTCCGGATAGACCCTCCTGCTGAGGAGCAGCGTATCCATGGTCTTTCCCTGCCACAGGGGGAGGCCTCCCCGGTTCAGACTTTCCTGCAGAAAACCCAGATCGAACCGGGCATTGTGGGCCACCAGCGTGGAATCCCGGATGAACTCGAGAAACGCCAGACCGACCCGGGGAAAATGGGGCGCATCCGCCACCATGGCGTCGGTAATGTGATGAATTCGCGTGGCCCCCGGGGGAATGGGCCGCCCGGGGTGCAGCAGGGTATGAAACTCCCGCCGGGAACTGTCCCGGTCGATCCGCACCGCCGCCAGTTCCACCATGCGGTCCCGGCAGGGACTCAGGCCTGTGGTCTCCACGTCAAAGACTGTAAAGGGCCCCAGTTCGTACCACTGCTGCATGATCTACTTTCGGCGGATAGTCCCGGAACGGCCGTGGGCCGCCAGACCCTCCATGCCGGCAAATTCCTCAATGATCCACGCTTCCCGGCGGATCGCCTCTTCCGAATAGCGGACAATGCTGGAACGGCGGTAAAACGTCTCCACCGCAAGTCCCCGGAAAAACTTTGCACTTCCCGCCGTGGGCAGCACATGGCTGGGACCGGCGCAGAAATCCCCCGCCGGTTCCGGGGTCCAGGGCCCCAGAAAGATCGCCCCCGCCGCATGAACATGCCGGGCAACTTTTTCCGGATTTTCCGTCATGATCTCAAGGTGTTCCGGCGCGTAGGATTCCGCGATCCGGGCAGCCTCGTCCAGATCCTTGACGCGGATGAGAAAAGCCCCTTTGGCCAGAACCCGGTCCACCGTGGCCAGCCGGGGAAGAGTCGCTTTCTGGCGCTCCACCTCTTTTTCCACGGTGTCCAGCACCGCATCGGAATCCGACACCAGGACCGACTGCTCCAGACCGCTCCCGTGTTCCGCCTGACTCAAAAAGTCCGCCGCGATGAATTCCGCCGGAGCGCTTTTGTCGGCGATCACCATGATCTCCGAGGGTCCCGCCACCATGTCGATGGCGACCTTGCCGAAAATGAGTTTCTTGGCCGCCGTCACATAGGCGTTGCCGGGCCCCACCACCTTTTCAACCGGCCGGATGGTCTCCGTCCCGAAAGCCAGAGCCGCAATGCCGTAAACACCGCCAAGCCGGTAGATCTCGCTCACCCCCGCCAAGTGCATGGCATAGAGGACGGCGGGATGAGTATTGGGAGGTGTTACCGCCACGATCTCCCGCACCCCCGCGGCACGGGCGATGCCCGCCGTATGGATCACAGTGGAAACAAGGGGCGCCGTTCCGCCGGGAATATAGACCCCCACCCGTTCCATGGGGAAGAACTGCTCCCCCAGTGTCACGCCCCGGCGGGCGGTGTAGGTGTAGTCTTTGGGCTTCTGCTTTTTGGCAAAGCTCTGGATATTTTTCAGCGCTTCATGAAGGGCCTTGCGCTGGAGCCGGGTCACCGACTTTCCCGCCGCCGCGATCTCCGCATCGCTTACACGGAACTGGGCCGGAGCAAGTTTGGCGTGGTCAAATTTCTCGGCATACTCGGAGAGCGCCGCATCGCCGCGCTCCCGGACGTTCCGCAGGATCTCCGCCACGCTTGCTTCAATTTCCGGGGGATACCCCGGCCGCCGGAAAAGTTCTTCGATCCGGGCATCGCCGGAATGGAGTCGAATCATTTTTTTACCTGAATCAAGATGTTGTCAATCAGTCGCGTCCTGCCGAAATACGCCGCCGCCGCCGCCAGAATGCACTTGGTATCCGGACCGGGGGCTTCCAGAGTATCGGCATCAAACCACACCACATAATCCACTTTGTCGCTCTCCGCTTCAATGGCTTTGCGGAGGCCGTCACAATCAAGCTCCCCTCTGGCCGCCGCCATGAGGGACCTCGAGAGCACCCGGGCCCGCTCGCGTTCCGCAGGAGTGAGGTACTTGTTGCGGCTGCTTAAAGCCACGCCGTCCGCATCCCGCACCAACGGCGCAGTGACGATCTCAACGGGAAAATCCAGATCCCGCACCATGCGGCGGATCACCTGCGCCTGCTGCGCGTCCTTCTGTCCGAAGACCGCCACATTGGGCTGGGCCAGATTGAAGAGTTTGGCGACCACCGTGCAGACCCCCCGGAAATGTCCGGGGCGCAGGGCGCCGCACATCCCCCGGGAGAGCTGGGTCTCCTCCACCCACACACTGCGGTCGGCCGCATACATATCTCCCGGTGCCGGGGCGAAGATCACATCGGCTCCGTGCTCTTCGCAGAGGGCCCGGTCATGCTCGAAGTCCCGGGGATATTTGTCCAGATCCTCGTTGGGACCGAACTGCACCGGGTTGACGAAGACGGAGACGATGACGAAATCGGCCCGCTTCTTTGCTTCGTCGATCAGCGAAAGGTGTCCCGCATGAAGAAACCCCATGGTTGGCACAAGCCCGATGGTACGGCCGCTCTGGCGGACCTGCAGGGCAAGCTTCTGCAGTTCCTTCGGAAGTCTGACGATTTTCATGGCACGCTCCTGCGGCACACGTCAGCGCTTGACTTCCACCAGCCAGTTGTGCTGATCCGCGACCAGCCCCTTCTGGATGCCGGTCAGAGTATCGTAGATCTTCTGGAGCGTGGTGCCCACTTTGTCACCGTACTCATAGACTTTGTCGCCATCGTAAATGCGGCTCACCGGAGTAATGACCACGGCGGTGCCGCAGGCGGCCACTTCCGCCAGATCCTTGAGTTCCGCACGCATGACCGGACGGCGTTCCACGGCAATGCCCAAGTCTCTTGCCACCTGCTGGAGAGAGTTGTTGGTGATGCTGGGAAGCACGCTCTTGGAATCCGGGGTCACATATTTCCCGTCTTTGGTGATGGCCAGAAAGTTGCTGGTGCCGAATTCATCCACCATGGTGTGGGTGGCGGGGTCCAGGAAGAGGGCCACCGGGCAATGATGCTCGGTCTTGGCGATCTTGGTGGAAAGCATGCCTGCGGCATAGTTTCCGGCGGCCTTGATGTGCCCGGTGCCATGGGGCGCGGCGCGGTCGAAATCCACGGAAATGCACGCTTCCACCGGCTTGAGGCCGCCCTTGTAGTAGGCCCCCACGGGGGTCACGATGAAGACCAGCATGTACTCCTTGCTGGGGGACACGCCGATCTGGGGTGTGGTGCCGAACATCACCGGACGGATGTACAGCGCCCCGCCGGTCCCGTAGGGGGGCACATAGTCAATATTGTCGGCCACGACCTTCTTGACGGCCTCCACGAACTTGTCTTCAGGAAACTCGGGCATCAGAAGGTGCCGGGCGGAACTGTTGATCCGCGATGCATTGGCCTGGGGACGGAAAATGCAGACTCTCCCGTCGGCGGTGGTAAAGGCCTTCAACCCCTCGAAGATCGCCTGACCGTAG
>DCGO01000032.1:12228-12738 GCA_002314605.1 Lentisphaeria bacterium UBA1776
AGTGTTGCCCAATCGATCTGCTGCATTTTTTTCCTCCTTATAGATATTGAAAGTTCTGCAGTTTTTTTTAAGTGCATACCGCTTAATATAATCCATTTGAAGCGGGTTTCAATTTTTTTCTTTTTTTTTTGCCGAAAAAATTTGCCGCAGGTTGACAAAACACCTGAAAAAAAAGGAGATTCAAGTTATGACCAAACGGCGAACCGCATCGGATGCCGCCCCGCAGGACGAAGTGGAAAAAGCGCTTCTGCGGCGGGCGCTTGGCTTCCGGCAGGAGGAAATTCACACCGAGGACGTGTGCGACAAAAAGACCGGAGAAGTGCTGGACACCTTTCGGCGCAGGACCGTGACCAAGGAAATTGCCCCGGATGTCCGGGCGCTGCTTTTCTGGCTCAAGAACCGCTGTCCCGGACGCTGGAAGGACCGTCTGGACAGTCCGGAAGATACGGAGCCGGAGTTCGATGAAGAGGACGAACGGCTGTAACCGTGCGCCCTGCCGGGCGCACAAAA
>DCGO01000058.1:0-8182 GCA_002314605.1 Lentisphaeria bacterium UBA1776
TGTCCAGTTTTCGGGGTGAACCGCACCCAGAAACTCCTGGACCTTTCCCTGCGGAACCGCTTGCTGAACGTGCGGGATACCCGGCTTGTGATTCCCATCGTCTGCCCGGACATCAGCGCATTGGAGGATAAACTGGCATCGGACGAGAGTTTTTCGTTGAAAGCCCTCGCTGAACTTTGGGGCGAAAAGGACCTTCACGATTTAGCGATGACGCGGAACTGCGAGATCAAGTCCGACGAGAAAAAACTGCTGGAACAGGAACTGGAGAAAAAGCGTTTGTGGGCATCCCTCACCCAGGAGGACCTGGACCGGCGGTTGACCACGTTGTACCGTCAGGGCAAAAACGATTTGGAGGAAGGGGGCGTCAATACTCTCTTTCTCGCCATTGGTTTTCTGGAATGGAAGGTCGCGCCGCGGGATAAAAAGTCCTATCTTGCGCCGATCCTGCTGGTGCCGATCCGTCTGCAGCGCAAGTCCATCGTCGAAGGGATCCGGATCTCCCGCATTGACGAGGACACCATCGTCAACGAGACGCTGCTCGAACTTCTGCGGAGCCAGTACAAGCTCAATATCCCCGGACTTTCGCCTTTGCCGACGGACCAGTCCGGGGTTGATGTCGGACTGGTGATGCAGATCATCCGGCAGACGATCAAAAATATGCCGGGATGGGAGGTGCGGGAGGAGGCGCGAATAGGGCTGTTCTCCTTCGGAAAGTTCATCATGTGGACGGATATGACGTCCCGCGCGGAACTTCTGAAACAGAATCCGCTTGTGAAGTACCTGATGGATGGCGGCGGGGATTTTGATGACGGCGTGAAAGTCTTTCCTCCCGAAGAGATTGAGAAGCGCGTTGATTTGGAGGAACTTTTCTGTCCTGTGAGCGCGGACTCCTCGCAGTTGACGGCGGTCCTGTATTCGACTTTGGGGAAGAGTTTCGTTCTGCACGGACCTTCGGGAACCGGAAAATCCCAGACGATCACCAATATCATCGCGCAAAACCTCGCCGCAGGGAAAAAGATCCTTTTCGTATCGGAGAAAAAAGCGGCCCTCGACGTCGTTCACAAACGGCTTTCCGCCATCGGGTTGCGCCCTTTCTGCCTGGAACTGCACTCCAACAAAGCCGGAAAAACGGACGTTCTCGCACAGTTCTCGGAGGCGTTGAACGTCTCAAATACCGCTGAACCGGAGCAATGGGATGCCATCGTTAGCCAAATACAGAAGCTGCAGAAGGAACTGAACCAATATGTGACCCACCTGCACAAAAGGTACCCCAATGGTCTTTCGGCATACGATTGCTTCTCCCGTCTGCTGGGAAAGCGTGCCGATGGAGAGGAACTGAAAAACCTTATCTGCACGGAGCAGGACTCCAATGTGTATTCCGCCATGCGCCAACTGGTCAGCGATCTTGCCCGCGCCCACGAGTTCCTTGACGAAGGGGCTTTACCTGCCCTCTCCGCCGTGGACGGCGGCGAATGGAGCCCGGTCTTCGAGCGGGATATGGTCAATTCTGCAAAGAAATTGCGGTCTGCCGCGGAGGAATGGAAGGAGGCTGTTACCCAGTTTTCTGCGTACGTGGGGCTTCCTGTGCCGGATGATTTTGCTTCCGCATCGCAGGTCGTTGCTCTTGCGGAAAAAGTGCAGACCATGCCGGACATCCCCGAGACTTTCCTGACTTGCGAATTTGAATCCAATCTGCAATTCCTCGGGCTTTTCGGGGAGAGGTCGCAAAAAGTTTATGAGCAGAAAAGGGAGCTTGGCTCCTTCAATCTTGACGTTGTGCGGAACCTCGATCTTGCCGGGATCAAAAGCCGGATCGAGCAGAATGCCAAAGAGTTTTTACTGATCCGTTTCTTCAAAAACATGGCTCTGCTGAATGAACTTTCCGGGCTTAAGAAGGTCGGCGGATCCCGGCTCACGATCGGGGAACTCACCGGACGGCTGCCTGACTTTGCCCTTTGGTGCGAGTCGGTTCAGCAGTGGGAGCCT
Organism: Lentisphaeria bacterium UBA1776; assembly: GCA_002314605.1. Lineage (GTDB taxonomy): Bacteria > Verrucomicrobiota > Lentisphaeria > Victivallales > Victivallaceae > UBA1776. The sequence goes on from DCGO01000058.1 coordinate 1,987, forward strand.
GCCATAGAGAGGGGCAAGGCTCTCCTCGGAGATTTGTGGCAGGAGGAAACGACCGATTGGACGGCGATCCAAGCAAAATCGTGCGCTGCCGGAGAGTGTTTGACGGCCGTGCAGAAAATCACAGGCTCCGAAGGAGAAGATTTTGACATCTGCCTTGCGAAATTGAAGGACATTCTTCCTGCTGCGACCCGGAATTTTGCCCAAGAAACGGCGGGATGTCAGCAGATCCTCGATCTGTTGGAAAAATGGAACGCTCTGCAGAACGCCCTCCGGGAGTTTGCACGGTTTTCCACGGTAATTCCCCGCGAGAAAACCATCGCGGCTCTCATTGAGCGGCTGAATGCCATCTGCACGCACCGGGAGGGCCTCCGCAACGTGATGCGTTACTGCAAGCACAGAAATATCGCGGTTGACGGCGGACTTGCGGAGTTCGTTGCCGCGCTGGAGGAGGGGAGGATCAGGAACTCTGACGCGTCCTCCACCTTCGAGACCATATATGCGCAGAAGATGCTCAATGAGATTCTCGAAAAAGACCGCACGCTTGCCCAGTTCAACGGGCTTGACCACGAGCAGAGGATCCAAAAGTTCTGCGAATTGGACGATCTCTTTACCGGTCTCGCCCGGAAGATCGTCTTCGCAAAACTGGCTTCGGCACTGCCCCGGCGGAGAAACGGGGATTCTCCGCCCGACACGGAACTCGGTCTCCTGAAGCGCGAATGCGCCAAAAAGGCACGGCAGAAACCGGTCCGGCAGTTGCTGGCGGAGATCCCGCTGCTCGCGCCGCGCCTGAAGCCATGCTTCCTGATGAGTCCTCTTTCCGTCGCGCAGTATCTGCCGCCGGACACCTCGACGTTCGACTTGATCATCTTCGACGAAGCCTCCCAGATTCCAGTCTGGGATGCCATCGGTGTGATTGCCCGGGGAAAGCAGCTGATCGTGGTTGGCGATCCCAAGCAGATGCCGCCGACGAACTTCTTCCAGAAAGGCGACTCTCCCGACATTGACGAAGCTCAAGAAGAGGAAGTGGAGGACGCGGAAAGCATCCTCGATGAATGTCTCGCTGCCGGCGTGAGTTCCTGCTATTTGAACTGGCACTACCGTAGCCGCCACGAGGACCTGATCTCCTTCAGCAACCATTACTACTACAATGACCGTCTTTTCACCTTCCCGGCGGCGCAGTTTGATGAGCGTTTCGGTGTCAGATTCCGTTTTGTGCCCGATGCGATATACGACAGGCGGAACTCCCGGACGAACCGCAAAGAGGCGGAGGCGCTGGTCCGGTACATCTTCGAGCAGTTGGAAGCTCCTTCCGGGAAGAAACGCAGTATCGGCGTCGTGACCTTCAGCGATGCGCAGAAAACCCTGATCGAAGACCTGCTGGAAGACGAGAGAAGAAACCATCCCGCGCTGGAATCGTATTTCAGCGACCAGAACGAAGAACCGCTTTTCGTCAAGAATCTGGAGAACGTTCAGGGAGACGAACGGGACGTCATTCTCTTTTCCATCTGCTACGCGCAGGACGCGGAGGGAAAGTTCACCATGAACTTCGGTCCTCTCAACCGGCAGGGAGGAGAACGCCGCCTTAACGTCGCCATCACCCGCGCCAAGGAGCAGGTTGTCGTCTTCGCCTCGATCCACGCTTCGCAGATCGAACTCTCCCGGACCAATGCAACGGGAGCGGCCCACTTGAAATACTTCCTCGACTACGCGGAGAAGGGTGTCCGGGCGCATGCAGCCGGGGTCCCTGACGCTTCCCGGGAAGCGTTTGCATCCGTCATCGCGGATTGCCTGAAGCAGCACGGATATGCCGTGGAACGCAATGTCGGAAGTTCCGAGTTCCGCATTGACCTCGCCGTCCGCGATCCGGAAAGCCCGGATGCGTTCCTGCTGGGGATCGAGTGCGACGGACCGGCCTATGCCGCGCAGAGAACGGCGCGGGACCGGGATCATCTGCGCCACGACGTCCTGCGGTCCCTCGGATGGCACATCCATCAGGCGTGGACGATTGACTGGGGGCTTGACCGGAAGCAGGCGGAGATCGCGCTTCTCAAGGCGCTTGAGAACGCCCGGACGAGCGCTCCGGAACCCCCGGCCCCGCCTTCGCCGGAACCTTTCCCGGAACCGCCGGTCGCGCAGAAGGTTCCGGAGGAAAAGAAGCATGCGTTCTACGTGTCGGCACATTTGAGCGGACACTTCTTCCCGGAGGATTTCTATAATCCGCAGTCTCTGCCGCTGATCAGAAGGCAAATGGAGCAGATCATTGAACAAGAAGCGCCAATCTATGAGCGCCTGCTGAAGAAACGCATCACGCGGGCGTGGGGCTTCAATCGCACCGGGGATAATATCCAAGCGGTCCTGAATGCCGCTTTGCCCCGGAACGCCGTCATTACGCAGGTCGGAGACGGCATCGTTTATTGGAGCAGCTCTCAAGATCCCGCTCTCTATTGTGAATACCGGATGGCTTTGCCGGAGGACGGGGACAAACGGGCTATTAATGAGATCCCTCCGGAGGAGTTGGCAAACGCAATGTATGAGCTGCTGGTGGAATTCAGTTCCTGTGGGCAGGACACTCTCTTCCGGGAGACGGTGAAACTTTTCGGACTTTTTGCCGTCACGCAAAAGGCGAGAAAGTATTTGGAATATGCTCTCGGCGTTTTGAAGACGACCGGCCGCGTATAACGGATCAACGGGTCAACAATTTCTAACATGAGGAAAAACTATGAAGAAAGTTTTATTTGCAACCGGTCTTGCAGTCGTGATGCCTCTCCTGCTCCACGGCTGGGAAGGAAAACACTGTCCAGCCTACACGAGAACGAGTCTGCCCATTGTGGAAGAGGACGATGCTTTCGTCCCCCGGATGATCGATGTTACCAAGTACAGCGGTTTTACCGACAAAACGCTCTATTCCGCCGATCTGAACGAGGACGGCAGAAAGGACTTCATCATTTGCGCATGGTGGGGCGGCTGCGGGGTTGCTATGCTCGGTTGCGATGTGTTTTTCTTTTTGTCGTCGCCGCAGGGATATTTGAAGACCCGGTTCCGCGCTTATTGTTTTGATAAGGAGGACATTCTTCGGGTCAACAACAAAAATTATTTCCTGCTGACGGTCTACCAGAGCTGGAGTACCGAAAACGGGCACAACTACTGGCTCAACCGGATCTACTCCTTCGGCAAGGACGGCAGACTTTATGAAGCGGACGCGGAAATCGGTTCCCCATTCCCATCCTACATTCAATTCTTGGAACGCGAGACCCATGAACAGGCAAAACTCTCCGATGATACGAAAAAAAGAATGTGGGACGAGGCGAAAGCAAACATCTTTGCAAAGGATTGACGGTTGACGGATGCTGATCCTGTCCGCCGAACTGATTGAAGAGGGGAGCGACCCGTTATGACCGAAGGCTTCTGGGGTAATTATCAAACGGGAAAATACTTTCTGATCGATGAGCATGAATCGTGGATCAGAAGGGACGGAAATGCAGGAATTTTAGGTCTGCCGGATGAATTGGTACAGCAATTCGGGAATTATCCTGACCGGGAGAGTTTATTGCCGTTTCTGTACCATCATGCCCCGGTGATGCGCTGGCGCGGTCACGGTGAGAGTGTGACTTTTGAATTTGCCTGTGAGAGCTGGGATGCCCCGCTCCGGTTGATTCACAAATGGGGAGAGCATTATGCCGGACCTTTCCTGCATTTCAGGATTGTCAACTTCCGTTCCGGCGAAATGAAAACGCTTTTATGGAAGGATTTTGTGATAGGCTGACGGTGATGAACGCTGATTTTCTCCGTTTTGCGGGACGCCGGTGCAGGCACGCAGGATGATGGTCCCTCGGATTTTTTCGCTTAAAAAATGTTTCAGACTTGAATTTTGCAGATTTCGCTGTACATTACGCTGAAGGAGAAGGCGATTATGGAAAAAAAGACTCTGACATCCAGCGTTTACACCTTTGAAAAACTGCGCGCTGCGGGTTATCAGTACGTAGATAAGACCAATTATCTTTGGAAACTAATCCAGGCGGACGGTGGGATGTATTTCCTCTCCCGGCCGCGGCGCTTCGGGAAATCGCTGACCGTCTCCACGCTGAAAGCAATCTTCGAGGGGAAAAAGGAACTGTTCAAGGGGCTGGCGATCTACGATAAGCCCTATGAGTGGAAAAAGTATCCGGTGATTCACCTGGACAACGCCAACTGTGCGGTCCGGACCCCGAAAGAACTTGAAGACTTTCTGCATGCCTGCATTGAAAACATTGCCCGTACCTATGGTCTCGCACTGCGGGGAGAAAGCCTTTCAACAAGTTTCGAGTTTCTGGTTGATGATTTGGCCAATACCGCTCCGGTAGTGATTTTAGTGGATGAATATGACAAGCCGATTTTGAGCAACATCACCAACCCGGAAGTGCGGGAGATTCTTGCAGTTCTGAAGGGCTTCTATTCCACGATCAAAAAATGCGAGGGGAAACTTCGTTTTGCTTTCGTGACCGGCGTTACCAAATTCTGCCATGTATCGCTCTTCTCCGACCTGAATAACCTGACCGACATCACGATGAATGCGGACTATGCCACGATGCTCGGCTACACCCAGCAGGAGTTTGAGCAGAACTTCGCGGAATGGATTGCCGACACCGAAGCGAAGCAGGAATTGCCCCACGATGAATACCTTTCCAAAATCAAAGACTGGTATGATGGTTATCGCTTTGAAGAGGGTGCGGAAAGCGTCTATAATCCGGTCTCGCTGGCAAACTTCTTTACCAACAACGGAAAATTTCTTAATTACTGGTTTGCCACCGGGACTCCGTCCTTCCTGATGGAGTTGATCAAGCGGGACCGGATGGATTTGGAAAGAGTGATCTCCACCCCGGTAACTTCCTATGCCTTCGGAGCCTTTGAGATTGACAATATTCCGCCGCTCACGTTGCTGCTGCAGACGGGTTATTTGACCATCCGTTCGACGGAAACCACCAATGGCAGACTCCGTTACCTGCTGGATTTCCCCAATCGGGAAGTCGCGGAATCGTTCAACGTGTATCTCCTGAACGCCTATTCCCGGAAATCCCAGAATGACGTGGCAACCTTCTGCGATGTGCTTGCCGATGCATTGATAGATGGTGATCTGCCGCAGTTCCAGAAAGTGATGGAAGCGTTCTTTGCGGGCATTCCTTACGACGTTCATCACAAGGATGAATCGAACTTTCAGAACATCTTCTATGCGATTTTCAGGCTGCTGGGCTACTACACGATTGCGGAATCCCGGACCAGCGACGGCAGGATCGATGCGGTGGTGGAGACGGACCGGTTCATTTATCTCTTTGAGTTTAAGCTGAACCGCGACAAATCCGCCTTGAAGCAGATTGTGGAGAAGGAGTATTTCAAGCGCTATCTGCTCCATCAACAGCAGATCATTCTGGTCGGAGTCAACTTTGATACCGAGACGGGAAAACTTTCCGGCTGGCAACACGAAGAACTCCAGCGCTGACCACGACAGACGCGGAACCCGCCTGAAAGCACGGACCTGTTCCCACGGTTAGCAAGTGGTTCGTTTTTGCGACACATCCACCACTATTGATTTTCAGGCAGTCTTGACGGACTGCCTTTTTTATTGACTTTGGGGGAGAATTTCCCCCTGAAACTGCTCACCGTGACACGGGATTTGTGCTCTCCGGCATCATTCTGCCGTCAAAATTGCTAAAGTGCTCAGTTTCTTTGTCGGAAAAGTGTGTCATCCCCGATTTTAGACACGGCATATAACTCCTTCATTATCAACACAATTGAGTTTCTGTTTCCGGCACATTGTGATTTCAGCGTACACGGATAGGTTGCGGGATACAAACCCCCGTCCTATGGCTTATGCGTAAAGATATTTTGACGCTTTGAAAAAATAACAGTAAAGTGTAAAGATTTCTTGACACATTCTGCTTTTAATACTATATTATATCTTGAGCAAGGAACCAACTTACCGAAAGGAGTTGCTATGTACCAGCGGGAATTGTACCTGCGGCAGATAAGACCCTTCTACCGCAACGAGCAGATCAAGATATTGACCGGAGTGCGCCGGGCGGGTAAAACTGAACTCTTGAAGATGATTCAGCACGAGTTGCTGGCTGAATCCGATAAGAAACACATCGTCTATCTGAGTTTTGAACTGCTGGAAAACAACAAATACCGCGATGCGCTTGCCCTCTATGACTATCTCCAGAGC